>CAZRPD010000045.1:0-7090 GCA_964601775.1 uncultured Caulobacter sp.
CAGGCGATCAACGAACATCACCGCTATCCGGACGGGCTGGTGTTGTTCCTGGGGACCCTGTTCGCGCCGGTCGAGGACCGCTACGAAAGCGGCAAGGGATTCACCCACGCGACGAACGACGTGGTCCGCATCGCCTGCGACGAACTGGGCGCGCTGGTCAATCGCGTGCGCCCGACCGACGTGTGCGAGCCGTGGACCTTCGGCGTGGCCGACCTGATGCGGAACCTGGCCCGTCGCGGCCTGATCTGAGACGAGACCACGATGAAGCCGAAGATCCTGATCAGCCGCCGCTGGCCGCAGGCCGTCCAGGACCGACTGGCCGCGCGCTACGACGTGACCCTGAACGCGACCGACAGGCCGCTGACGATCGACCAGCTGACGGCGGCGATGGCCGAGTATGACGCCCTGTGCCCGACCGTCTCCGACAAGATCCCGGCGCAGGTGCTGTCGGCGCCGAGCGCGCGGGTGAAGATCATCGCCAACTACGGCGCGGGCTTCGAGCACATCGACCTGGAGGCCGCCAAGGCCGCCGGCCTGGTGGTGACCAACACGCCCGACGTTTTGACCGACTCCACCGCCGAGCTGGCCCTGCTGCTGATGCTGATGACCAGCCGGCGAGCCGGGGAGGGCGAGCGTGAGCTGCGGGCCGGGCATTGGGCCGGTTGGCGGCCGACGCACCTGCTGGGCCAGTCGCTGGCCGGCAAGACCTTGGGCCTGGTCGGCTACGGCCGCATCGCCCGCGCCACCGCTTTGCGGGCCAAGGCGGTCCTGGGCATGGAGATCGCCTATTACAGCCGCCGGCGCGCGGCCGACGAGGACGGCGCGACCTATCACGACAGCCTGGAGAGCCTGGCGGCGGTCTCGGACGTTTTGTCGCTGCACACGCCGGGCGGCGCGGAGACGCATCATATGGTCGACGCGGCGCTGCTCTCGCGCATGAAGCCCACGGCAATCCTGATCAACACCGCGCGCGGCTCGGTGGTGAACGAGGCGGACCTGGCCAAGGCCCTGACCGATGGCGTGATCGCCGGGGCGGGCCTCGATGTCTATCAGGGCGAGCCCAAGGTCGATCCGGTGCTGCTGGCCGCGCCCAATGCCGTGCTGCTGCCACACCTGGGTAGCGCCACCCTGGAGACCCGCACGGCCATGGGCATGAAGGTCGCCGACAATCTCGACGCCTTCTTCGACGGAAAGCCACCCCTTGACCGCGTCGCTTGACGCTGTCGAGCAGGCCCTGGACGGCTGGCGCGGCGACGGGCCGTTCGTTCTGGGCGTCTGCGGGGCGCAGGGCTCGGGCAAGTCGACCCTGGCAGAAGGCCTGACGGAACGCCTGACCGCGAAGGGCCTGCGGGCCGCGATGCTGTCGATCGACGACCTCTACCTGTCTCATGCCGAGCGGGCGCTACTGGCCGAGACGATCCATCCACTGTTCGCCACGCGTGGCGCGCCGGGCACGCACGACACGGCCTTGGGCGCGCACCTGCTGGACCAGGTCAAGGCGGGCCAGGCCGTGGTGCTGCCGCGCTTCGACAAGGTCACGGACGATCCCGCGTTGGCCGGGACGCCGATCGAGGGGCCGCTGGACGTCCTAATCTTCGAAGGCTGGTGCGTAGGCGCCCGCGCTCAGGACGACGCAGCGCTCGAGGCGCCCGTGAACGATCTGGAGCGCCAGCGCGATCCGGACGCCGTCTGGCGTCGCCGCGCCAATCTCGCCCTGGCCACCGACTATGCCGACCTCTTCGCGCGTCTCGACCGGCTGGTGCTGCTAGCCGCGCCTGGGTTCGAGGTCGTGCGCGACTGGCGGATCCAGCAGGAGCATGAACTCCGCGCTCGGACAGGCGAGGGCGCGCGGACGATGAGCGACGACGAGATCGGCGTCTTCATCCAGCACTACGAGCGCCTGACCCGCCACATCCTTTCCGACATGCCGGCCTATGCGGACCTGACGCTGCGGCTGGACGAGAAGCGACGCCTCACATGATCATCGCCTCGACCACCGATTTCCGGCGCGCCGCGCAAGCACGTCTCCCGCGCTTCCTGTTCGACTATATCGATGGCGGGGCCTTCGCCGAGAAGACCCTGCAGCGCAATGTCGACGACCTGGCCGAGGTCGCCCTTCGCCAGCGGGTGCTGCGCGACGTCTCCGCGCTGAGCCTGGAGACGAAGCTGTTCGACGAGACCCTGGCCATGCCGGTGCTGCTGGCCCCGATCGGCCTGGGCGGCATGGCGGCGCGGCGCGGCGAGCTGCAGGTCGCCAAGGCGGCGACGGCGGCCAACATCCCCTATGTCCTCTCCACGGTTAGCGTCTGCGACGCCAAGGCGGTGACGGAGGCCTCGGGTCGGCCGATCTGGTTCCAGCTCTATGTCCTGAAGGACCGCGCCTTCATGCGCGACGCCCTGGAGCGGGCCATGGCGCTGGGCGTGACCAAGCTGGTGTTCACCGTCGACATGCCGGTGCCCGGCTCGCGCTATCGCGATCCGCATTCGGGCATGAGCGGGCCGTGGTCGGGCGTGCGCCGGATGAAGCAGGCGGTGTTCAAGCCCGGCTGGGCCTGGGATGTCGGCCTGCACGGCCGTCCGCACGACCTGGGCAACATCTCGGCCTATCGCGGCAAGGCCACGGGGCTGGCGGACTATATCGGCTGGCTGGGCGAGAACTTCGATCCGTCGATCTCGTGGAAAGATCTGGAGTGGATCCGCGACGTGTGGAAGGGCCAGATCATCATCAAGGGGGTCCTGGACCCGGAAGACGCCCGCGACGCCCTGCGCTTCGGGGCCGACGGGGTGGTGGTTTCCAACCACGGCGGCCGGCAGCTGGACGGCGTACTGTCCAGCGCCCGGGCCTTGCCGGCGATCGCCGAGGCGGTCGGCGACCAGATGACTGTGCTGGTCGATGGCGGCGTGCGCACGGGCCTCGACGTCGTGCGGATGCTGGCCCTGGGCGCGGACGGCGTCATGCTGGGTCGAGCCTATATCTACGCCCTGGCGGCGGGCAGGCAGGCCGGCGTGACGCGCCTTTTGGACCTGATTGCGGCCGAGATGCGGGTGGCCATGGCGCTGACCGGCGTGACGTCACCCGACCAGATCTCTTCCGCCATCCTGGCCAAAGCGGGTTGATATAAAGTAATACATCATACAACATAGGCTCCTCACAACGATAAGAGGATGGGGAGGCATGGCGGACGACGCGCTTGGCCATAAGGCGGAATTCAGCCGCCGGTTCGTGACGCTGGGCCTGGGGGCGGCGATGGCCGCCAGCCCCAGCCTGGTGCGGGCCAGCGGCTCCCTGAAGGCCTTCCACGACGTCCGTGACTACGGGGCGAAGGGCGACGGCATCGCCATCGATTCCGACGCCATCAACCGCGCGATCGAGGCCGCCTCGGCCGCCGGCGGCGGCACGGTCGTCGTGCCGGCCGGCCACTATCTCTGCTTCTCGATCCGCCTGAAGAGCTTCGTGACCATCGTGCTGATGAACGGCTCGGTGATCGAGGCTGCCGATCCGCGCAAGCATGCCGGCCGTTACGATCTGCCCGAGAGCGTCTACGAGGAACAGTTCCAGGATTATGGCGTCAGCCATTTCCACAACAGCCTGATCTATGGCGACGGGGTCAACGACGTCGCCATCATCGGCAAGGGTCTGATCCACGGCATCGGCCTGGACCGCGAAGGCCCCGCGCCGCGCTGGCACGGCATCGCCGGCTGGAAATCGCCGGCCGAGCAGGGCCTGTCGCCAGACGCCGCCCGCCGGGCCATTCCGCGCGAGATGGCCTATGAGGGGCGCGGCAACAAGGGCATCGGCCTGATCCGCTGCCGCAACGTGCTGCTGCGCGACTTCACCATCCTGCAGGGCGGCCACTTCGCCTGCTACGTCGTCGGCTCGACCAATGTCCGCATCGACGGCCTGACGGTCGACACCGATCGGGACGGCATCGACATCGACGCCTGCCGCGACGTGAAGGTCACCAACTGCATCGTCAACGCGCCCAAGGACGACGCCATCGTCCTGAAGAGCAGCATGGCCCTGCAGGAGCCGCGCTTCTGCGAGGAGGTCAGCGTCATCGGCTGCAAGACCAGCGGCTATCTGCTGGGCACGGTGGTGGACGGCACCTATCAGCCCTCGCCCTACATGTCGGTAGATGACGTCGGGGTGCTGGGCCGGATCAAGCTGGGCACCGACAGCGTGGCTGGCTTCCGCAACATCATGATCGCCGACTGCGTCTGCGAGAACACGCGTGGCCTGCAACTGGGCGCGATCGACGGCGGGATCCTGGAGGACGTGACCTTCTCCAACATCCAGCTGCGCAATCCGGTCAATCACCCGATCTTCGTGCGCCTGTCGGCCCGTAACCGCGCGCCCAAGGGCAATGGTCCGTCGCAAGTGCGGCGTGTGCGGTTCTCGGGCATCAACGTCTCGGGCGCGCCCGGCCCCTATGCCAGTGGCGTGGTTGGCATTCCCGGCGGGATCATCGAGGACGTCAGCTTCACCGACATCCACGTGCGCTCGGCCGGCGGCGGCACGCGCGAGGACGCGGCGCGCGAGATCGAGGAACGACCCAAGTCGTCGCTGGAGCCCAGCTTCATGAAGACGTTCCCGGCTCACGGCCTGTGGGTGCGTCACGCCCGCAACATCAGCCTCAAGGACGTCAGCTTCACGGTCGACAAGCCCGACGGCCGACCGGCGGTGCTGCTGGACGACGTGCAGGGCGCGACGGTCGCGGGCCTCAGCTCGAGCCTGGCGCCCGGCTCGGCGGTCCGCGCCGTACGCAGCCGTGACGTCCGCGTGCGCGACGTCGAACGCCAGTCCTGAATTCCCGGAGACACGCCATGACTATCCTATCGCTGCGCAACGGTCTGCTGGCGGGCATCGCGCTGTGCGCGTTCGGCGCCCAGGCCGCCGAGGTGACGCCGCTACGCGACGGCTGGCGCTTCGTGCGGTCCGACGCTCCCGGGGCTGAAGCCGTGGCGTTCGATGACAAGGCCTGGACCACGGTCTCGACGCCGCACACCTATAACATCGCCGACTCCGGCGTCGGCGGGGCCAAGGCGCGGGGCGAGCCAGAGGGCGTCTATTATCGCGGGCCCGCCTGGTATCGCCTGGCGCTGGACCACGCGCCCAAGCCCGGCCAACGCTATTTCCTGCAGTTTGACGGCGCGGCGCTGAAGGCCGACGTCTATCTGAACGGCAAGAAGCTGGGCGCGCACGAGGGCGGCTATGCGGCCTTCCGCTTCGACGCCACCGACGCCCTGAAAGCTGGCCAGAACGTGCTGGCCGTGCGGGTCGACAACAGCCGCAACACCCGCTTCGCACCGCTGAACGGCGACTTCTTCGTGTTCGGCGGCCTCTATCGCGCCGTCAGTCTGGTCGAGGCCTCGGACGTCCATGTCGATCTGTCCGACTGGGGCGGTCCGGGCGTCTATGGCCGCACCGAGGGCCTGAGCGCCGGCCAAGCCAAGATCGGCGCCAAGGTGCTGGTCCGCAATGACCGCGCCGCGCCGGCCAGTGTGCAGGTCGTGACCAGGATCGTCGACGCCAAGGGGGTGACGGCCGCCCAGGCCCAGGCCACGACCCGCGTCGCCGCCGGCCAGAGCTTGCCGGTTCAGCAGGCCCTGACCCTGAAGAAGCCCAAGCTGTGGGAAGGCCGCAAGTCGCCCTATCTCTATCGCCTGCGCACCGAGGTGCGGGTCGATGGCAAGCTGGTGGACACCGCCGAGGTCCCGCTGGGCGTGCGCACCGTGGGGCTCGATGGGGAGGGGCGGTTCCTGCTGAACGGCAAGCCCTACGCTCTCTATGGCGCCAACATCCAGCTGCCGACCCGCTTCGGCAAGGGCCCGATCGTCAGCGACGCCGAGATCGACGAGGACATGGCGATCATGGCCGAGATGGGCGCCACGGCCCTGCGTCTGGCCCACATGCAGCACCCGCAGCGGGTCTATGACGAGGCCGACCGACTGGGTCTGCTGCTGACCACCGAAGTGCCGCTGATCGACGACATCGATCCGTCGGACGCCTTCCGCGAGAACCTCGTCGATCAGATGCGCGAGTTGATCGCCCAGAACGTCAACCACCCGTCGGTGGCGCTGTGGGGCATCGGCAACGAGTTGCGCGCGTCTGGCGAGGCGCCCAACAAGCTGCTGGCGGCTTTGCAGGCGACGGCCAAGGAAATGGATCCCGGCGGCCTGACGACCTACGCCCACTGCTGCCTGGACGACGACGACCCGATCGCCCAGCACAGCGACACGGTCTCTTATAACCGCTATTTCGGCTGGTATTGGACCGAGGCCAAGGACATCGGCCCGTGGGCCGACGCGCTGCACGCCAAGATGCCCAAGCGCCCGATCGGGGTCAGCGAGTACGGCGCTGGGGCTAGCATCCTGCACCAGGAAGACCCGGTCATGCGCCGTCCGGTGGCCGACGGCTACTGGCACCCCGAGCAGTGGCAGACGACCTTCCATGAGGTGCACTGGCGCGAGCTGGGCAAGCGCCCGTATCTGTGGTCGAACTTCATCTGGGTCGGCTTCGACTTCCCGTCGTTCAAGCGCAACGAGGGCGACCGGCCGGCGATCAACGACAAGGGTCTGGTCACCGAGGATCGCAAGGTCCGCAAGGACTCCTACTACTGGTACCAGGCCAACTGGTCCGAGGTTCCGATGCTGCACATCACCAGTCGTCGCGACGTCAACAAGCGCATCGCGCGGGCCAAGGTAAAGGTGTTCTCCAACCAGCCGTCGGTTCGCCTGCGCCTGAACGGCGGTGCCTGGACCAACGTGCCGGTCGAGGATCACGCCGCAGTGTGGGAGATCGACCTGGCCAAGGGCGAGAACCTGGTCGAGGCGGCGGCCGAGGTTGGCGGCAAGACGCTGACCGACAGCGTGCGGTGGACCTACGCGACCAAGCCGTAGGTCGCCAATCATCGTCATCCCGGGCCTTGTGCCCGGGACCCCTCTGTCCGCCGCAGGCGCGGAGCAGAGGGAATCTCTCACGTGAAAGCTGAACCAGGGGTCCAGGGGAAAAGGGCCCGGGGGGCGGGGGGGGGTTAGGGCCGGGTCTCGAGGCCGGGGTCGCCCGGGGCGGTGTCCCCCACGGGGGGGG
>CAZRPD010000045.1:7100-19014 GCA_964601775.1 uncultured Caulobacter sp.
CGTGGCACCGGGGCCCCGGGCCACGGGGCGGGGGATGACGGTTGGGGTTTAGGCCCGGCTCTCGAACCGGTGATCGCCCGAGCCGATCTCCAGCACGAGGCGGCCGCGCGTCATGCCCTGGACGGTCACGCCCGGCGCCTGAGCGACGGGGACGCCATTCACCCGTACGGCCTCGGTGCTCTTGGCCGGGATATGGACCTCGGCGCGGCTGTTGGTCGGGGCGACCAGATGCAGGTCGAAACCGCCATCGGCCTTCAGCTCCCAGTCGGTGCTGATGCGGCCCAGGACGCTGTCATAGTCGCCGCCGCCCTTGGGCACGCGGGCGTCCAGCACGGGATCGAAGCGGAACGACAGGAAGCCGGCGCGGATCGGCTCGATGCCGGCGATGCGGCGGAAGACGAAGCCGGTCACCGCGCCGAGGGCGTAGTGGTTGAACGAGTTCATGGACACGTCGCCCACGTCGCCGTTCCAGCGCTCCCAGATGGTCGTGGCGTCCTTGCGTATCATGTAGCCCCACGAGGGGAAGTCGGTGCGCAGCAGGAGGTCGTAGACCACGCTGTCCTGGGCGTTGTCGGCCAGGGCGTCCAGGCTGAACGGCGTGCCCAGGAAGCCCGTCGACAGCAGGTTGCCGCGCCGGCGGATGTCGGCCACCAGATGGGCCGTAGCGGCTGCGCGCAGGTCCTCGGGCACGAGGCCGAAGCGCAGGGCCAGGATGTAGCCGGCCTGCGAGCCATTGCCCATCGAGCCGTCTGGCCGCACGAATTCCCGCTGGAAGGCGGTGGTGATCTGATTGGCCAGATCGCGATAACGCACCGCGTCGGGCTTGCGGCCCGAGCCATAGGCCATGTCGGCCATGGCCTCGACCGAGCGCTTCCACCAGGCCGTGGCGATCAGGGCTTTGGGCGTGGTTTCGTCGCCGGGCTGCTTGGCGTCCAGCGCCACCCAGTCGCCGAAGTCGTAGCCGCGTTCCTTGCGCCAGATCAGGTCCGGATTGCTCGTGCGGATGAAGGCCAGGTAGCGGGTCATGGCCGCCCAGTTCTGGTCGACGATGGCGGTGTCGTTGTAGCGTTTCCACACCGTCCACGGCAGCATGACGCCGGCGTCGGCCCAACCGGGCGAAGCGCCGAGGCCCAGATCCGTGAAGCCCGACGGCGCGTAGTCCGGGAACTCGCCGCGCGGGCCTTGGGCGTCGCGCAGGTCGCGGCCGAAGCGTTCGGTGAAGGCGGCGACGTCCATGTTGAAGGCCGCCGCGTCCCAGAACACGTTGGCGTCGCCGGTCCAGCCCAGGCGCTCGTCGCGCTGCGGGCAGTCGGTGGGCACGCCGACGAAATTGGAGCGCTGGCTCCACAGGCTGTTGCGCCACAGTTGCTGGATCACCGGATTGGCGATGCGCAGGTGGCCGGTCTCGGCCAGGTTCGAGGAGACGACGATCCCCTCGACATCCTCGGCCGTCGGCGCGCGGCCCAGCGCTTCGGCCAGGCCCTCGACCTCGACATAGCGGAAGCCGAAATAGGTGAAGCGCGGCTCATAGGTCTCGCCGGCCGGGTCGCCCTTGAGGGTGTAGACCACGGCGGCGCGGGCGGCGCGCAGGTTGGACTGGTCGACATGGCCGTCTGCGCCCAGCACCTCGGCGAAGCGCAGGGTGACGACCTGGCCGGCCTTGCCACGCACCTTCAGCCGCGCCCAGCCGGCGAAGTTCTGGCCGAAGTCGAAAACGTGGCGCCCGCTGACGGCCTTGATCGAGGCCGCCTTCAGCGTCTCGATCCGGCGGATCGGCGGGCTGGTCTGGGCTTTGAGGGCGCTGGGCGGCGTCGGGGCGATATCGACCGCGCGCCAGCCTTGGGCGGCGAAGCCGGCGGTGGCCCAGCCGGGCTGTTCCAGGCGGGCGTCGTAATCCTCGCCGTAATAGATCTCGCCACGCGTGATCGGCGCGGCGGCGATGCGCCAGGTCTCGTCGCTGGCGATCGTCTCGCGGGTTCCGTCGGCGTAGGTGATCTCCAGCTGGCCGAGGAACCGCAGCGGAGCGTCGCCGAACGTGTAGCGGCCGGCCGGAGCGTGATAGCTGCCGTACCAGCCGTCGCCGACCATGGCGCCGATGGCGTTGTCGCCCACGCTGAGCAGGTCGGTGACGTCGTAGGCGCGGTAGAGGGCCGTCTTGCGGAAATCGGTGCTCTCGGGCGTCAGCAAAGCATCGCCGACCCGCTTGCCGTTGATCTGCGCCTCGTAGGCGCCCAGGGCCGTGGCGTAAAGGCGCGCGCGGGCGATCGGGCGGGCGACCTTGAAGTCCTTGCGCAGCAGGAACGCGCCGTAACCCGGCCAGGCCTGCGGTTGGTTCTTGGACGGCTCGGCCTTGGCCCAGCCGCCGTCGGCGAAGCCCGGGCGCATCCAGCCGTCGGGGGCGGCCAGAGCGGTCTTCATGCCGCGCGAGGTGATCTGCAGCGTCTTGCCGCCGGAGAGCTCGGCGCGAACCATCACGGCGGCGGCGATCTCATGCAGCTTGGGCTCGTTGAAGCCGGTGGGGTCCTGAACCTTGATCGCGACCACGTGGCGGCCGGCGGGCAGCTTGTGGCGGGTCTCGGCGATCGGGGCGACGCCGAAGGCGATCGGCGAGTGCGGCAGGCGCTGCACGGGCTGGCCGTCCAGCCAGACGTCGGACTTGAAGTTGGCGATCGAGAACAGGGTGACATTAGCCGCCGCCGGCAGGTCGAAGGCCAGGCGGAAGTATCGCGCCGAGCGGTCGGCCGGGCGGTCTCCGCGCATCCACAGCAGGCCGGCTTGGCGGTCGGCCTTGGCCAGTTCGGTCTCAGCGGCGACCCACTTGGCGGTCCAGTCGGCGGGTAGGAGCAGGCCGGTCTCGAAGCTGGCGACGGCGCTGGTCGCTTTGCGGCCCTTGTTGTCGCGCACCAGCACGCGCCACCAGACGATCTGGCGCGAGGTCAGCGGGCTGCCCAGCCAGGAAACATCCATGCTCTGGTCGGTCAGCACTTCGCCGGCGTGCCAGAGGTCGGGATCGCCGGCCTCCAGCTTCTCGCGCGAACTGGCGGCCTGAATCTCGTAGCGGGTCTGCTTGACGTCCGGATCGGGGCTGGCCAGGCGCCAGGAGAGGCGCACGGCCTGGTCCTCGACGCCGATCGGGGCGGTGACCGAGCCGGCCTTGAGGTCCAGCGCTTCCAGCGCGGGCGCCTGCAGAGCCTGGGCCGCCAGGGCGGGGGAGGCCGCTGCGACGCCGGCCAGGCCGGCGCCCATCATCAAGCCGCGACGCGAGACGCTCATTTCGAGACCTCCGGACGCGGGCCGGCTCGATTGATCACGGCCTGGGCCTCGGCCGGCCAATCGCGGTTCGGGACCAGGATGTTGTTCTCGGCGACATTGCCGATCTCGCTCAACCAGCGGCCGCCGGTGCGCAGCGAGTTGTGCCAATTGCCGGTCGCCAGGTTGTCGGTCGAGATCTTGCGGCGGAACATCTTGCCGGCGGTGTTGATGTTCAGCCACTTGCCCTGGGTGTCGACGACATTGCCGGTCACCTTGAAGTGCTTGGAGCCCTCGTCCAGGTAAATGGCGATCTTGCCGCCGATGTCGAAGATGTGGTTGGCGCGAACCACCGAGTCCGGATTGGCCGACAGATTGTAGATCGCCCCGCCGTCCATGTACCAGGTCTTCACGCCATGGATGCGGTTGCCCTCGACCAGGGTTTTCCGCAGTACGGTCGGCTTCGTGTACTTGGTGTTGTAGCGGTAGCCCTTCTGGTTCTCGTCGTAGTTCGGGTTGCCGCCCGCGTCGTTGTAGCCCCAGCCCCAGCCGACCGCGACGCCGTCATAGGGCGCGTCCGAGATCTCGTTGTGCAGGATGCGCGCGTCGTCGATGTAGGTCGTCAGGATGGCGGCGTTGTCCTTGTAGTCCTGGCTGACCGTGGCGATCACGTTGTCGGCGATCTCGAGGTCGGCGTTGACCAGTTCGGGCGCGGACGGGTGGTGGGCGTCCTCGCGCACGCCGCCGGCCATGATGGCGCTGCCTGACAGCACGGAGAAGTGGTTGCGGCTGACCCGGATGCCTTTCGTGCTCAAGCCCTGGCCCGAGAGATTGGCGTTGGCGTCGTTGCCGATCCCCAGGCCGATCTGGCCCAACTGCGAGAACTGGTTGCCGGTGAAGGTGACGTTCTGCGCCGCGGCCACCTGCACGGCGGCCGGGATCTGATGCCACTTCTGGCGCATGGACTCGAACTCGGGGCAGCCCCAGCCGCATGACGACCAGGCGTCGGCTGGGCGGATCGGCGAGGTATCCTTCAGGAAGGCGCCGCTCTGCTGGTTGGCGTAGCCGGAGGCCTCCGACGGCCCCATCCACGAGCTATACGAGAACCGCAGGCCCTCGAAGCTGAGATTGCGCACCGGGGCCTTCGCCGTGCCGCCGATCGAGACCAGGGCGGGCAGGGCGGGGACCGTCACCCGCAGCGCCTTGATGTCGTCGTCCTCGGCGATGCGCAGATAGAGCTTGCCGGCCGCCGGATCGACGAACCACTGATAGGGCTTGGCGTGCCAGTCATTGGCCTTGCCGACCAGCTCCAGCGCATTGACCAGGAAGAGGCGCGAGTCGTCGGGGAAGATCGGCTTGGAGACGGTGTCGTAGCCCCAGGTGTTGTTGTCCCAGGCCGGCTGGCGCATCGTCACCTTGGTTCCGTCGATGGCCTGCACCGGCGAGACGCGGTCGGTGAAGAAGCCGGTGGCCTCGACCTCAAGCCGCGACGGGTGCTTCAGGTCCTTCAGGAAGGCCAGCTTGGGATTGGTGATCTCGAAGCCGGTCGCGTTGAACGTCACGTCCGAGGCGCGGATCTCCATCCACGGGCGCTCGGCCAAGGTGTCGTTGACCCAGACCTGGCGGGTGTCGAGGCCCTTGGGAATGTCGGCGACATAGATCCGGCGCTCGGCGTCGAACACCGTGAAGCTTGTGACGTCAAAGCCGCCCGAGATCAGCGGCCGCTCGCCCGTCTTGCCGCGCCAGGTGACGCGCTTGCCGGCCTGACCGCCGTCGGCGGCGGTGAACACCAGAGGCTTGTCCAGGCGGTAGGCGCCGGCCGCCACCTCGACCGTGACGTCGGCCTTGGCGTTGCTGGCGCGGACCAGGGCCTGGGCGCGGGTCAGGGTGCGCACCGGACGCTCGACGGTGCCGGGGTTCTTGTCGTCGCCCTGGGGCGAGACGTGCAGCGTCACTGTCTGGGCGTTCGCGAGGGTCGCCCAGGCCAGGACGGCGCCGGACACCATGGTCGCCGCGAGGCGGCGTGCGAGCAGGGTTTTGACCATCACGAACTCCCTAAGTCTTGTTTTCTTTAACGTGGGACGGGCCGCTGGCCCGCGTCAGGCTTGGCCGACGACCTGTCTCTGGTCGCCCAGCCCCTCGATGCCCAGTTCCATCACGTCGCCGACGTTCAGATAGACCGGCGGCTTCTGGCCCAGGCCGACACCCGGCGGCGTGCCGGTCGAGATCACGTCGCCCGGCAGCAGGGTCATGAACTGCGAGAGGTAGGCGACGATGAAGGCCGGCTTGAAGATCATGGTCGCGGTCGAGCCGTCCTGGAAGGTCTTGCCGTTGACCTTCAGCCACATCTTCAGATTGGCCGGGTCCGGCACCTCGTCGCGGGTGACCAGCCAGGGGCCGATCGGGCCGAAGGTGTCGCAACCCTTGCCCTTGTCCCAGGTGCCGCCGCGCTCGATCTGGAAGGCGCGCTCGGAGACATCGTTGATCGTGCAGTAGCCGGCGATGTGGGCTTCGGCTTGGCTCTCGTCGATATATTGGGCGGTCTTGCCGATCACGATGCCCAGCTCGACTTCCCAGTCCAGCTTGGTCGAGCCGCGAGGCTTCAGGACCTCGTCGTTCGGGCCGCAGATGGCCGAGGTGAACTTGGAGAACAGCACCGGTTCTTCGGGGATCGGGAGACCGCTTTCCGCGGCATGATCGGCGTAGTTGAGGCCGATGCACAGGAACTTGGCCACCCCGGCGACGCAGGCGCCGTAGCGGACGCCCTCCGGCGCCAGCGGCAGAGTATCCAGGTCGAGGGCGCGCAGGCGGGCCAGGCTCTCGTCCGAGAGGGTCGCGCCATCGATGTCGGCGACCACGCCGCTGAGGTCGCGGATGCGACCCCGGGCGTCGAGGATACCGGGCTTTTCGTGGCCGACGGGGCCGAAGCGAAGCAGTTTCATGTCACGCGCTCCTAATTGACCCAGCCGCCGTCGATCACGTTGATCGTTCCGGTGGTGAAGGCGGACTCGTCAGAGGCCAAGTAGACGGCCAGGGCGGCCAGTTCCTCGACGCGGCCGAAACGGCCCATGGCCTGGCGGGCGGTGAACTCGCCATAGGCCTTGTCGAAGTCGCCAGTGTCGCGCAGGCGCTGCAGCAGGGACGGGGTCTCCACCGTGCCCGGGCAGATGGCGTTGCAGCGAATGCCCTTGGTGACGAAGTCGGACGCCACCGACTTGGTCAAGCCGATCACCGCAGCCTTGGTGGCGCCATAGGCGAAGCGGTTGGGCACGGCCTTGATGCTGGAGCAGACCGACGACATGTTGATGATCGAGGCGCCGCCATTTTCGATCATGCGCGGCAGGAAGGCGCGGATCATCCGGTACTGGGCCGTGACGTTCAGGGCGTTGGAGAAGTCCCAGGCGTCCTCGTCGCAGTCCAGGATCGTGCCGGCGTGGACGAAGCCCGCGCAGTTGTAGAGCACATCGACGTTCGGGAATTCCTCGGCGATCGCCTTGACGGCTTCGCGGTCAGTGACGTCCAACTGACGGACAGTCACGCCTTCGAGGCCTTCGAGCGCCTCGGTGCGGATGTCGGCGGCGATCACGCTCGCGCCTTCGCGCAGAAACGCCTCGACGGTCGCGCGTCCAATTCCCTGAGCGGCGGCCGTCACCAGCGCCGTCTTGCCCGCAAGCCTCATCGATCAACCTCAAACGTAAGATGTATTATGTTTGCTAAGGGCGCTACTCGGGGTCGTCAAGCCGCGGTTGGCCTTCCGCCAAAAGAAAAGCCGCATCACGACGAAGCGTGATGCGGCGCACCAAATGGCAGGAGGGGAAACGTCTAGAAGCGGACGCGGACGCCGCCCGCGATGCGGCGGCCCGTGGTCCGGAATTCCTTCGTGCGGTTGGGCGTGACCGAGTAGATGAACTCTTCTTCGTCGGTCAGGTTCAGGCCGTCGACGAACACCGTGAAGTGGTCGTTGATGTTGTAGGACGCGCCGACGTCAAGCTGGCCGTAGCTGTCGAAATATTCCGGCTCGCCGTTACGGCCCGAGGCGACCTGCAGGAACTTGTCGCGCCAAGTGTAGGCGATACGGGCCTGGATCGGACCCTTTTCGTAGAAGCCCACCAGGCTGTAGGAGTACTTCGACAGACCCTCCAGACCGTAGGACACGTTGGCCACGGTGTTGGTGTAGTTGGCGTCGGACTCCGCGTAGGTGAAGCTGGTCTGCACGCCCAGGCCGTCGAACGGGGCGGGGAGCTGGTTGAACACCTGACGGTAGCCCAGCTCGAAGCCCTTCACGACCGCGCCCTTGCCGTTGCTGGGCACGGTGACCTGGAAGTTCACCTGGTCGACCCGTTGCGGCGTGGTGACCAGGGTCACGAACGAGTCGATGTTCTTGTAGAAGGCCGCGAACGACAGCAGCGACATGGTGTCGAGGTACCACTCGACGCCGCCTTCGATCTGAGACGCGCGGAACGGCTGCAGGTCTGGGTTGCCGCGACGGATGGTTTCGTTGCCCGGGTTGGTCTGGATCGTCTGGCGCGGCGACAGGTCCGACAGGGTCGGGCGGGTCATGACGCGCGAGGCGGCGAAGCGGAAGATCAGGTCGTCGGTGACGTTCAGGCGGGCGTTCAGCGACGGCAGGATGTCGGTGTACTTGCCCTCGAAGCTGACCGGCACGACCGGCGAAACGGTGATGATGTTCTGGCCCGCGCCGTTCGGACGGGCGCTGGTCACCGTGCGCGAGGCGCCCGACGAGGTGTACTCGGTGTCCTCGATGCGGACGCCGACATTGACGGCCAGCGGCATCGAGCCCAGTTCGGTCTTGATGTCGGCCATGACGTAGCCGATCAGCACCTTCTCATCGACGATCGACGAGGCCGACGGCGAGGGGATCGCCTGGTTGAAGGCCTTGTTGTCGCGGGTGGCGTACTCCTTGACCTGCAGGATCAGGGAGCGGGGATCATAATACAGCCAGTCGTGGATGATGCTGTCGCCGTACTTGCCGCCGAAGAAGTTGCGGTTGGTGTTCTGGAACAGCGAGGTCGGCAGCACCTGGTTGGAGTCGCAGTAGGCGCACTGCTCGCCGAAAGGCATCTCGACGGCGTTGATGGTCTTCTTGCGGTTCTGCGAGGCCAGGCCGGCGCTGATCGACACGGCGCCTGCGGGCTTCCAGTCGGCGTCGAAGGCGAACTCGTTGATCTCGTCATCGACGTCCGAGCCGCCGCCCCAGATGTAGTAGTGGGCGGTCACGCCTTGCGGGTTGGTCGCCGCATTGGCGTAATTCGGGCTGGTGAAGCCGTACGAGTACATCGGATCGCCGCCGCGACGGTCGAACCACATGTTGACGTTCTTGCGGCGGATCGTGGTGAAGTCGTTGTCTTCCTTGCCGCGGCGCTCGGCCTTCGAGGTCGAGGCGTCGAAGGTCAGGGTCAGGTCCTGGGTGGCCTGCCACTTCAGGTTCAGGCCGATCTGGTTGGTCGTGACGTCGCGGTGATCGTACTGGATGATCTGATCGACGAAGCCGCCCTGATAGCGCTGGTAGACGGCTTCGCCGCCTTGCACGACCTGCTCGACCAGCGTGCCGCCGGCGAAGTCGTAAGCCAGGCCCGTCTGCTGTTCCTTGAAGTCGGCCTTGGCGTACAGCACGTCGACCGTAGCCGTCAGGCTTTCGATCGGCTTGTACTGAACCACGCCATTCAGGCCGAGCATCTTCTTGTCGCGCTCGAAGAAGAACGGCGACAGGTTCGACGGCATCGAGACGTTGCTGAACGCCGCCACGCCCGGTCCGATGCGAGCGCCAGCGACGCCGCCGGCGTTGTAGTAGGAGTCCGTGCTGGAACGGCGCACGTGGCCCGCGCCGATGGTGAACTCGTCGTTGCGGACCTTCTGGTCCATGTACGAGGCCGACAGGGCCGCGCCGAAGGTGCGGTCCGCATTGCGCCAGCTGATCACGCCCGAGGCTTCGGGATTGTACTTGTCGCGCAGCTCCGCCCACATGCCGCTGATCGAGCCGGCGGCGCTGAACGCCTGGCGCTGTTCCAGCGGACGCAGGGTGCGCACGTCGATGGTGGCGCCGATCGAAGCGCCATTCACATTGGCCTGCGGCGACTTGTAGACGTCGGCGCCCGAGATGATCTCCGAGGGCAGGACGTCGAACGAGAACTCGCGGCCGTTGTTGTCGGTGGCCAGGGTGCGGCCATTGACGGTGACGGCGTTGAACTTGGGACCGAAACCGCGCACCGAGACGTAGCGGCCTTCGCCGCGGTTACGCTCGATGGTCACGCCGGCGATGCGCTGCAGCGACTCGGCGACGTTCTGGTCGGGCAGCTTGCCCAGGTCCTCGGCGGCGATCGAGTCGACGACGCCGACCGCGTTGCGCTTGATATCGATGGATTGCTGCTGGCTGGCCCGGATCCCCGTGACCACAATTTCTTCAACGGCGGCGGCATCCTGGGCCGCGGCAGGGAACGCCCATGCCCCCAGCAGCCCGAGAGCGGTGGCGGCCAACATAGTCGTCTTGGTGGACATGCTCGATCCTGTTGTTTCAACCCCTTTGACCGGTATTCCGGCCTTATTCCGAACTTGTATGATGAGTTCAGTTGTCTGTCAAATTATCATAATACGTAATATGAATTTATCGCACTGAACGAATGGGGGCGATACAGAAGGCCGAGGCGAACACGAAGATGATCGCGGCGACGAAGATGGCGGCGTAGTTGCCGTCGAAGACGTTCAGCAGCACCGCGGCCATGACCGGGCTGATGATCTGCGGGATGTTCACCGCCGTGGTCAGGACGCCCAGGTCCTTGCCCTCGTCGCCGGCCGTGGTCTGGGGCAGGACCTGGGTCATCAGGGCCATGTCGATCGACATGAACATGCCGTAGCCGACGCCGATCACGCCGGCATAGATCCACATGCCGGTCATGTTGGGCAGCACCAGCGGAGCGACCATGGCGCAGCCCATGATCAGGCTGGACGCGATGACGAACGGTTTGCGACGTTGCAGGCGGTCCGACAGGAAGCCTGAGATCAGCGACGAGGCGATCAGGCACACCAGGGTCAGGATCGCCAGGTTGGCGATGGCGCGGTTCGAGCCGGCGTCCGACAGGCCGATATAGTCACGCAGGATGTACAGCAGATAGGCCGCCACGGCCTGGTAGCCCATATAGACGGTGAAGCGTCCGGCGAAGGCCCAGGCGAAGTCGGGGTGGGCCTTGGGATCGATCCAGAAGCTGGACAGGAAGCCCTTCCACGAGAAAGGACGGGCCGGAGCATCGGCGCTGGATGGCTCGCGGTTGATCAGCACGAAGGCCAGGCACGAGACGGCGATGGCGACCGCAAACAGGCTGTAGGCCAGCACGCGAGCGCCGGCCAGATAGCCGGCGACGACGGTGCCGGCGGTCAGGCCGGCGGTCATGCCCGCGCCCACCACGCCGGAGACCACGCCACGCGTCTCGGGCGGAAAGCGGTCGGCGATCACCGTGGTCATGGCCGGCTGCATCGAATTGTAGGCGACGGTCGCCATCACCCACAGCACCATCAGCGACCAGAAGCTGGTCTGCCACGACACGCCGAACAGGCACAGCGAGCCGATCAGCGAGGCGATGGCGATCCAGGGCGAGCGCCGGCCCCAGCGGGTGCGGGTGCGATCCGACAGGGCCCCGGCGATCGGCGTCGTCAGGGTCGAGAACACCGAGGTGATCGCGAACATCAGCGCCAGGTTATTGGCCTTCTGCGCCGGATTGAGCGCGGCGATCTGGTTGGGCAGCAGCACGCCTAAGACGCCGCTGTAGAGCGCCATCAGCAGGAAGAAATTGACCGCCAGCGATAGCTGCAGGCGGTTGCGCCCGGCGGCGGGAAGAGGGGTCTCGAGGCTCATGGGAGCGTCTCCGGCGCCAGGGTGTAGAAGGTGGTCGCGGTCTCGACCTCGATGTGGCGACGGTCGGCGGGCGACAGCGAGATCGCGTCGAAGATTCGCCGCCAGCGGCCGTAGCCGCCAGCCAGGTCGACGACCGGCCAGTCGCCGCCGAACATCAGCCGGTTTGGGCCGAAGCAGGCGAGGGCGTGGTCGATATAGGGGAGCAGTGTGGCGTCCTGGCCGTCGGCCCAGTGATCCTGGGTCGTCAGGCCCGAGAGTTTGGCGAAGACGTTGGGCAGTTCGGCCAGGATCTTCAGGTTCACGTCCCAGTCGGCGCCGCGGACGCTGCCGGCGTGGGCGGCGATGTCGGGCTTGCCCAGGTGGTCCAGGACCACGCGGGCGTCCGGCGCGAGCTCGAACAGTTCACGCAGCGTGGCGATGACCAGCGGCAGCTGGCGGTCGCGAGCGCAGACGTCCAGGGTCAGGCCGCGCTGGGCGGCGGCGACGAGGCCGTCGAGATGGCGGGGATCGGTGATGAAGGCGTCAGGTTCGTTCTGCACCGAGCGGCGCACGCCGCGCACGAGCGGGCGGGTCTTGAGCCGGTCGAGATAGGTCCCGACAGCTTCGCCCGCTTCCAGCGGCGCGAAGGCGACGGCCCCGAGGATGGCGAGGTCGGGATGGTCCAGGCTGGCGACCCAGTCGACTTCGTCCAGCGCCTGCTCCGGCGCGCAATCGGCCTGCACGAAGACGGCCTGGCGCACGCCCGTCGCCTGCCTGGCCCCAGCCCCCCCGCCCTGCCGGCCGAGGATGGGCGGGACA
>CAZRPD010000045.1:19024-30330 GCA_964601775.1 uncultured Caulobacter sp.
GGTCTCGACCAGCGCCAACATCGCCGCCCGGCCCCCCGCGCGCGCCCCCTAGGGCGCGGCCCCCGGGCCCTTCCAGTCCGGCGATGGTCGGGACATACTGCAGCCAGTCGTAATCGAGCCGTTCGGGATCCCAGAGATGCAGATGCGCGTCGATCATGCGCCGGCCTTGCCGCCGTTGCCGGGCAGGACGTCCCAGCCGAGGTCGCGGACCGGCACCAGCGCATCCTGCACGGCCGCCAGCACCGCCGGATCGATCGCCGTTGTCAGGGCCTTGAGGTTCTGACGCAGGTTCTCGGGCTTGGACATGCCGACCACGGTCGAGGCGATACCGGCCTCGCTGGCCGTTTGCAGCGCGAACTGCAGGGCCACGAACGACAGGTCCGCGCCCAGCTCCGTGCAGCGGCGCGCGGCCTCGGCGGCGGCGGCGTGGACGCTCTCGTGCCCGGGATGCCAGTCGGGTGGGCCACCGGCGGTCAGCAGACCCATCCCCAGCGGCGAGGCGTTGAAGACGGTGATCCCGTGCGCCGCCAGGCGTCGGGCGACATCGCCCAGGCGCTGGTCCTGCAGGGTGTAGGTGCAGTAGGCCATCACGGTGTCGACCTGTTCGGCGATCGCGATCTCTTCCAGCAGAGCCAGGTCGTAGCCCGTGATGCCGACCTGACCGATCTCGCCCCGGGCCTTCAGTTCGCGCAGGGTCGGCAGGGCCTCGTCGACCAGTTGGCGACGGTCGCCATGCTCGATGTCGTGGCATTGCAGGACGTCGACATGGTCGACGCCCAGGCGCGCGCGGCTTTCGTCCAGGCTGCGCAGGGTGGCGTCGCGGGAGAAGTCCCAGAGCTTGTCGCCATAGCGGCCGATCTTGGTCATCAGGACGTAGGCGTCACGCGGAACGCCGCGCAAGGCCGCGCCCAGAGCGGTCTCGGCCTTGGTCAGGCCGTAGTAGGGGGCGACGTCGATCAGATTGACGCCGGCCTCCAGCGCGGCCGCCACCACGGCGTCGGCCTGGGCCTGAGGCACCGGGTGATAGACCCCGCCCAGCGAGGCGCCGCCCAATGCCAGCCGAGAGAGGGCCAAGGGCGAAATCTTAGGGCTCATCCTGGTCGTTTCCTCATCGCGTCCTGAAGGACGTCTTATCGTTCGGCGGCGCGGCGGGTGGGGGCCAGTTCAAGTCCCGCCCGCCTGGGCCGAACGTGAGGCCCTCCGGACTTCGACCATGTTCCGCTGAGTCGGTTGGCGGTGATCGCGGCTTCGTCGACCTCGATGCCCAGGCCCGGGCGGTCGCCCAGCACCAGGCCGCCGTCCATGATCTGCTGGTCTACGGACAGGCCCAGCGGGAAGTTGAAGTCCTGGATCTCGATGCCGACCATGTTGGGCACGGCAGCCGCCGCATGGGCGACCGGGTTGCAGTCGTAGCCGACCGGCGAGACGGGCAGATTGTGGGCGTGGGCCGCCATGGCGACGCGGTTGAAGTGGGTGATGCCCCAGACACTGCCGGTCTGGACGACGTCGACGGCCTTGGCCTCGAACAGCGGCGTGAACTGGTCGACGCCGGTCAGGTTTTCGCCGGTGGCCACGGCGGCCTTGATCGCGCGGCTGACGATGGCGTGACCCTCGGCGTCCCAGCGGCGCAGCGGTTCCTCGATCCAGGTCAGGTCGACGCGGGCCTCGACCTCGCTGGTCAGGCGTACGGCCTGCTTGCGGCTCCAGCACTCGTTGACGTCCAGCATCAGGCCGGGACGGTCGGTGTTGCGGCGCAGGACCTCGGCGGCGATCTCCAGGCGGTGGATGTCGCGCTCGACGTCGCGTCCGCCCTTGATCTTGGCGGCGGTGAAGCCGCGCTCGGCCCACAGCTTGTAGTGCGCCTCGAAGGCCTCGTCGGTCAGGCCATAGCACAGGCCCGAGGCGTAGCCGGGGACGAAGCGGTCGCGGGCGCCCAGGGTTCGCCACAGCGGCTCGCCGGCCATCTTGGCTTTCAGGTCCCACAGCGCCATGTCGACCGCCGCGATCGCGCCATAGGTCGCGCCAGCGTGGCCGCTCTTGAACACGTAGGACAGCATCCGGTCGTACAGCGCCGAGACGGCGCGCGGGTCCTCGCCCTCGACGGCGGGGAAGACGCGAGCGATGTCGGCATGCTGGCCCAGGCCGACGCCGGTCAGGCCGCCGTCGGTCTCCAGCAACAGGATCGGCACCTCGGTGACGCCGGCTTCGACCACGCCGTTGACGTCGCCCACCGGACGGCCCCAATCGTGGACGGTGGTCAGGCTACGGTAGCCGGTAATCCGCATGGTCGGTCTTTTACTCATCATGTGGGACCGAAGTCCTGTGTCTCAGGTAATATGTATGACGAATTTTGGGTTGGCAAGCCTCCCCCTTGGGCGCTGCAAGGGGATTAGCGGCTGACCTGTCGACGCTCGAATCTCGTATTGTGATACGATGCGAGCGTCGGATAGAACGTTCGTTCAACGAGATCGAGCAACTGAAATGACCGTTTCGACGAGCGCCCCGGGCGCGAGAGCCGCGCGTCGCCCCCGTCTGGCGGCGGCCGTGGTCGAGGATCTGGTCAACGCGATCGTCACGGAAATCTATCCGCCGGGCTCGGCCCTGCCGCCCGAGAACGTGCTCTGCGATATGTACCAGGTCAGCCGCACCGTGGTGCGCGAGGCCACGACCGCCCTAACCGAGAAGGGCCTGGTCGTCTCGCAGCAGGGGCGGGGCACCATCATCCAGGACCCGTCGTCCTGGAACCTGCTGGACCCGATGATTCTCAGCGCCCTGTTCCGGCGCGAGGACGGCCTCAGCTATCTGGACAACCTGTCGGAGATCCGCGCCTCGCTGGAGGCCAGCATGGCCGCCAAGGCCGCCCGCAACATCACGCCCGAGGCGGCAGCCCAGTTAGGCCGGCAGATGGAGAAGCTGGAAGGACTGATCACCACGCCCGCTGGCTATGTGCACGAGGACGTCAATTTCCACGACATCATCATGCGGCTGTCGGGCGACCGCCTCAGCAAGGCGATCATCGACAGCATCCAGAGCAAGGCCGTGAAGACCTACGGCTATAGCGGCCGGTTGAACGTCGAGCACGTTCAGGCCACGCATGAGGCGCACAAGCGGGTCTATGACGCCATCGTGGCGGGCGACGCCGAGAACGCCGCCAAGGCCATGCGCGAGCATATCGAGACGTCGTGGCGCAAGCGACGGCCCACCAGCTAGACAATAAAAGCCAAGCCTTGGCGCCGTAGGGCTCTCCGCGCGTTGTGGTCTAGCTCAATCGTGTAAGAGGCTTATCCCGTGCTGCTTGACGCTCCGCCGCCGGTCTCCGCCGTCATCGTCGAGGCCCCGGCCTTGCCGCCATTGCTGGGCCAGGAAGCCTTTTCGACGGCGCGATACGACGCTCGCGCCTTGTCGGCTGCGCCGCGCCTGGATCAGGCGCTGGGGGCGACACCGGGCGTCTCATTGTTCCGACGTACCGGCAGCGATGCTGCAAATCCAACCATCCAGGGGCTCTCGTTGCGTGGAATTGCACCTTCTGGTGCGGGGAGGGCGCTGGTCACTTTGGATGGCGCGCCGCAGAACGATCCCTTCGGCGGTTGGGTGATCTGGAGCGCGCTGGCGGCGGAAAGCCTGTCGGGCGCCACGATCGTGCGCGGAGCCGGCGCCGGCGCCTATGGCGCGGGCGCCTTGACCGGCGTGGTCGCTCTGCGCGAACGGACGACTGGCGGCGGCCTGACGTCGCTTACGCTTCAAGGCGGCCAGCGCGACAGTTGGCGCGGGGCGGCGGCGTTCGGGACCGAGCATCTGCTGCTGACCGCCAGCGGCTCGCGCACGGACGGCTATTACCCGGTGCGCGATGGCCAGGCAGGCGCGGCCGACACGCCCACGACGCTTGAGGACGCCGCGATCGCCGCTCGGGTACAGGGCGATACGGGCGCGGTGCACTGGGCCATGAGGATCGGCGCGTTCCAGGAAAAGCGCGATGCAGGCCTCGTCGGCGCGCGCTCGAACGCCACCGGCGGTTCCTGGGCGCTGACCCTGGCCGGCGAGGTCTGGCGGCTGCAGGTCTGGGCGCGCAAGAGCGATCTGGAAAACACCTCGGCCGCCGTCGCCGCCGGACGCGTCGGGACGACGCCCGCCAACGACCAATATTCGACCCCGGCGCTCGGTTACGGTCTGAACGCTGCCTGGCAAGGTCAGTACGGCCCCGTGATGTGGGAGTTTGGCGCCGATGTCCGGGCCGCCGAAGGCCGCGTGCGCGAGCGTTTCCGTTACCAGGCAGGCGCCTTCACCCGCGGCCGCGAGGCCGGCGGCCGCACGCTGGTCGGCGGGATCTATGCCGAGGCGGCCTATGCGCGTGCCGACTTCTCGATCATCGGCGGGGCGCGCCTGGATGGCTGGCGTGCCTATGACGGCCTCCGGCGGGAGCGCGACCTGCAGACCGGCGCGGGAACGCTGGACGCGCCGCCGGAGGGGGCCTCGGGCGCGACTCCGACGGCTCGGATCGGCCTGCGCCATCGTCTGGCCGGCGACACTTGGTGGCGAACAGCGGCCTATGCCGGCTTCCGGCCGCCGACCCTAAACGAACTGCACCGCCCGTTCCGGGTGGGCAACGATGTCACCGAGGCCAATGCGGCCTTGAAGCCCGAGACCCTGTACGGCGTCGAGGCCGGCTTGGCCGGGGAGGGCGCCGTGCGCTGGAATCTCGGCGCCTTCCACAACCGCATCGAAGACCCGATCACCAATGTCACGATCGGCATCGGACCCGGGACCTTCCCGGTGGCCGGCTTCATCCCGGCCGGCGGCGTGCTGCGCCAGCGGCGCAATGTCGGGGCGATCAAGGCCTATGGCCTGGAAGGCGACATCGCCGCCGATCTCGCGCCTAACTGGACGGTGCGGGCGGCGTTCTCGGCCACCCGGGCCCGCGTCGATGGCGGCGATGAGGCCGGGCAGCTGACCGGCAAGCGTCCGGCCCAGGCGCCGGCCCTGACGGTCACTGCCGGCACGATGTGGAAGCCGATCGACCGCCTGACCCTGGACGCCGATCTGCGCTACGAGAGCCGCCGCTTCGAGGACGATCTGAACCTGCGCAGCCTCAAGGCCGGAGCCAGTTTGGACCTGCGCGCCGGCTGGGCGCTGACACCGACCAGCGAGGTCTTCATAATGGCCGAGAACGCCCTGAACGTCGACCTCGCCGTCGGCCAGACGGCGGACGGCATTACAAGTTACGCCGCGCCTCGCCCGATCCAGGTCGGATTTTCTTTACGCCGCTGACCTTGCAATCGTTATGTTACAACATAACATATAACGCCTGTGCAGTATCAGGAGGCGTCGTGCCGTCATTCTTCCGAGCGTCGGATCGCCCAAGCCCTTCCACCGCGACGGCCCTGGACGCCTCGGCCGTCGGGCTTTCGGCCCTTTGCCTAGCCCACTGCCTGGCTCTGCCGGTCCTGGCGCTGGCCTTGCCGGCGCTGAGCGCCTGGGCGGAGGCCGAATGGATCCACGTCGCGCTCTTGCTGGTCGCCGTTCCGATCGCGGCGATGGCCTTTGTCGATCTGCGCTCGGGTCGTCCGCACTCGTGGCCGATGCTGGGCTTGGCCGCCCTTGGCTTGGCCCTCATGCTGGCTGGAGCGCTGGAGTTTCCCAATCATGACTGGGAGCGTCCTTTGACCCTGCTGGGCGGCCTGATGCTGGCGGGCGCGCACATCGCCAACTGGCGGCGACGCCACGCCCACTCGCATGAAAGCTAGGGTCTACTTCTCGACCGACAGGCGGAAGACCATGACGTTCCGGTAGGTCTGGCCCGGATCCAGGCGCACCGGTGCGAACTGAGGCTTGTTGGGCGCGTCGGGGAAGTGCTGCGGCTCCAGGGCGATGCCATCGCCTTGACGATAGATCTTGCCGCTCTTGCCCGTCCACGTGCCGTCGATGAAGTTGCCGGCATAGAACTGGATGCCAGGCTCGGCCGACAGGATTTCCAGCACGCGGCCGCTCTTCGGATCCGAGAGACGCGCGGCAAGACGCAAAGCGCCGCCAGCCTTCCCGTTCAGCACGTAGTTGTGGTCGTAGCCGCGGCCGACGACCATCTGAGGATCACGGCCGTCGCGGATGCGCGCGCCGACCGCGGCGGGCTTGCGGAAGTCGAAGGCCGTGCCGGCCACAGGTGTCGTCTCGCCCGTCGGGATCAGTTCGGCGTCGACCGGCGAATAGCCGTCGGCGGGCAGGGTCAGGACATTGCCCATCGCCCCCTCGGCCGCACCCTCGCCGGCCATGTTGAAAAGGGCGTGGTTGCTGATGTTGACGATGGTCGGCTTGTCGGTCGTGGCGCCATAGGTGACCGTCAGTTGGTTCTGTTCGTCCAGGGCGTAAATCGCCGTCGTGGTCAGAGTCCCCGGATAGCTTTCGTCGCCGTCCGGGCTGACATAGCCCAGGGTGACAGAGGCGACAGGGCCGCTCTTGGCGTCTAGGACCTTCCAGACCACCTTGTCGAAGCCCTTCACGCCGCCGTGCAGGGCCGCCACGCCGTTGTTGTTCAGCGCCAGCTGATAGGTCTTGCCGTCCAGGGTGAAGCGGCCCTTGCCGATGCGGTTGGCGACCCGGCCGACCGTGGCCCCGAAATAGCTGGCGGTCTTGGCGTAGGTCGCCGCGTCGGCGAAGCCCAGGGCGATGTCGGCGCCCTTGCCGTCACGGCCCGGGGCGACCAGGGCCTGCAAGGTCGCGCCATAGGTGATCACCGTGGCGCTGACGCCCTTGCCGTTCGTCAAGGTGATGGCCTCGACCGCTTCGCCCGACGGGATCTGGCCGAAGGGCTTGCGCGAAAGCTCGACGGCTCCGGCCGAGGTCGCGGCCAGGGCGAGCGCGCCGCTCACCAAAAGTGAGCAGGTGGCGATGGTCGGCAGCTTCATGTTTTCCTCTCCCGTTTTTCTTGTCTGGCTGGGCCGGCTATTCGATGAACGGCGGCGCGACGACCCGCTCGCTGAGCAGGAAGGCGTCCGCCACGTGGCGTAGAGGGCTGACATCGACGTCGCTGGCGCCCTCGGCGATCAGGCGGGCGAACTCGGTGTAGAGGCCGGGATATTCGCGATCCGGGCCTTCGAAGACCAGATCGTCGTTGATCCACAGCTTGGCGCCGCCGTTGGTCAGCTTCAGCGCGCCGTCTTCGGTGTCGACCTCGATGTCCCAGCTTTGCGGGCCGGTCTGCAGGAAGTCGAACTCGGCGCGGATCGGCGCGCCGGCGGCGTCGCGGAAGTCCAGCTCGGCCTGGATCGGGGCTTGCAGATTGCTGGGTGTGTGCAGGACGCCGCGTTCGAGGAAGAAGGGCCGCGGCAGGATGGCGGTGACGATCGACAGGGCGTTGATGCCCGGATCGAAGACCCCCAGGCCGCCAGCTTCCCAGATCCAGGTCTGGCCCGGATGCCAGATGCGGACATCCTCCTTCCAGGTGATCCGCACGGCCTTGACCGAGCGGTCGGCCAGCCATTGGCGGGCGGGCTGGACGCCGGCGGCGCAGCGCGAATGCCAGGTGGTCTGCAAGGTCAGGCCGCGTGCGACAGCGACCTGCCGCAGGTCCTCGACCTCGCTCAGCGTCGCGCCGGGCGGCTTTTCCAGCATCACGTGCTTGCCGGCGGCCAGGGCCTGGTGGGCCAGGGCGTGGCGCGGCTGGGGCGGGGTGCAGAGCGCGACGGCGTCAATCGTCACCTCGCTGGCCAGCAGCTCGGACAGGGTCGCGAAGTGCGGGACGCCGTCGACGCCGGACGAGCGGCTGACGACCGCCGCCAGCACGAAGCGCTTGTCGGCGGCGATGGCTGGCAAGTGCTGGTCGCGGGCGATCTTGCCCAGGCCGACGAGAGCTAGACGAATGGGCGTCACAGCGATTTCACCGTCACCGGACGCCTATCCGCCTGCGCCAGGGGATTGCTGACCGGATAGCGGAACGGGGCGGCCTCGATCTCGAATACGTCGCCGACCTGGGTCTGGAAGCCTTCCGAGAAGGAGAGGGTCGCGGTGCCGAAGAAGTGGACGTGCAGGTCCCCGGGGCGACGGAACAGGTCGTACTTGAAGTGGTGGTGTTCGAGGTTGGCGATGGTGTGGGACATGTTGGCCTCTCCCGACAGGAAGGGTTTCTCCCAGACCGTCTGGCCGCTGCGCACGATACGGCTGGTCCCGCGCACGTCCTGGGGCAGCTGTCCGGCCAGCAGCTCCGGCCCCAGGGCCGCCTGACGCAGTTTGGAGTGCGCCAGCCACAGATAGTTGCCGCGCTCGATCACGTGGTCGGAGAACTCGTTACCCAGGCAGAACCCCAGGCGATGCGGCGTCCCGTCGGGACCGATCAGATAGACGCCGGCGATCTCGGGCTCCTCGCCGCCGTCCTTGGCGAAGCTGGGGGAGGTGAGGGGCTGGCCCGGACCGACCAGTTGGCCGCCGTCGCCCTTGTAGAACCATTCCGGCTGCACGCCTTCCTGACCGGCAGCGGGCTTGCCGCCCTCGACGCCCATCAGGAACATCCGCATCGAGTCGGTCAGTTGCTCTCCGGCCCCTTCTTTCTGGGCGAGGGCCGCCTTGTGCATCTTGTCCCGTCCCTCGGCCGAGCCGAGGTGGGTCAGGCCCGTGCCGGTCATCAGCAAATGGGCGGGATCAGGATGGTCGATCGGGGCCAGCACCCGACCTTCGGCCAGGGCGGCGGCGATATCGATCTCCTCGCCGAGCGTCGCAGCCTCGACCAGGGTGACGCCGCCGGCGATCGCCGCCTGGGCCAGGGCGTAGAGGGTGTCGGCCGTCTGTACGACGCGGGCGCGGCCCTCATCGTCGATCGCCGCCAGTCGCCGTGCTTCGCCCTCGGTCAGCTGCACGAAACGGAACGCCATGGCGTATCTCCCTCACCTAAGAATAGTCCGACAAATATCGCGCCGAGCCGTCCTGTCAAATCCGGACCCTGGCTCCGCTTCCAGGCAGGGACGAAATCCGTTTTCAGGCCATGGGCTTGTGGCATGACGTGAATTTGCTTGTTCTCGGACAATTGATCTCGCTAGGGTCCCCGCGGATCATCCCCAAAAGTGGAGCGAGCAGCGCGTGTCGAGAGCCAGGGAAGCGGACGGGGGCGGGGCCGCCTCGAGGCGCATCCACGGCTCCATCGCGCGCAGGCTGGGCGTGGCCATCGTGTCGGGCCAGCACCAGCCAGGCGACGTGCTGACCAACGAAATCGACGCCAGCGAGCAGCTGAACGTCTCGCGCAGCGTCTATCGTGAAGCCATCCGCATCCTGGCCGCCAAGGGGCTGGTCGAGAGCCGTCCCAAGACCGGCACGCGGGTGAGCGCGAAGGCGCGCTGGCAGCTTCTGGATCCGGACGTGCTGGCCTGGTTCTTCGAATCGGAGCCGAGCGAGGCATTCCTTCGCGAATTGTACGAGTTGCGGATGATCGTCGAGCCCGCCGCCGCGGCCCTGGCGGCTCAGCGGCGCGACGACGCCCAGCTGGAGAGAATGCGCGCGGCCCTGGTGGTCATGCAGCACGAGACTCTGGCCAGCGAGGCCGGCCGCGCCGCCGACCGCGACTTCCACGACACCGTGCTGGAAGCGACCAGCAATGCGCCGCTGTTCACGCTGAGCAGCAGTATCGGGGCGGCCGTGCGCTGGACGACGATTTTCAAGCAGCGCCACAGCGAGCTGGCGCGCGATCCCATGCCCGACCACTGGAAGGTGTTTGACGCCATCGCCGCCGGCCGGCCCGATCAGGCGCGCGAGGCGATGGAGAAGCTGGTGACCCTGGCGCTGGACGATACGCGCGCCTCGATTGACGCTCCGGATCACCAGGTATAGTCAGACAAATGATTGACGACGCGGCAGGCCGGGCCGCGCGGACGTGACGCCGCCCCCGACCGTGCTCGCGCGCGCCGCCGCTTCCCGAGGTCGACCATGAGCTCCGTTTCGCCCCGCGCCCTTCGCTCGCGCGCCTGGTTCGACAATCCCGACAACATCGACATGACGGCGCTGTATCTGGAGCGCTACCTGAACTTCGGCCTGTCGCTGGAGGAGCTGCAATCGGGCAGGCCGATCATCGGCATCGCCCAGACCGGCTCGGACCTGTCGCCCTGCAACCGTCATCACCTGGTGCTGGCCGAGCGTGTCCGCGAGGGCATCCGCAGCGCCGGCGGCATCGTGCTGGAGTTCCCGGTCCACCCGATCCAGGAGACGGGCAAGCGCCCGACGGCGGGCCTGGACCGCAACCTCTCGTATCTGGGCCTCGTCGAGCTGCTGTACGGCTATCCGCTGGACGGCGTGGTGCTGACCATCGGCTGCGACAAGACCACGCCCGCCTGCCTGATGGCGGCGGCGACGGTGAACATTCCCGCGATCGCGCTGTCGGTCGGTCCGATGCTCAACGGCTGGCACAAGGGCCAGCGCACGGGCTCGGGCACCATTGTCTGGAAGGCCCGCGAACTGCTGGCGGCCGGCGAGATCGACAAGGCCGGCTTCATCAAGCTGGTGGCCAGCTCTGCGCCCTCGACCGGCTATTGCAACACCATGGGCACCGCCACGACCATGAACTCGCTGACCGAGGCGCTGGGGATGTCGCTGCCGGGCTCGGCGGCGATCCCGGCGCCGTACCGCGACCGCCAGGAGAACGCCTATCGCACGGGCCTGCGTATCGTCGACATGGTGCACGAGGACCTCAAGCCCTCCGACGTCCTGACCCGCGATGCGTTCCTGAACGCCGTGGTGGTCAACTCGGCGATCGGCGGCTCGACCAACGCCCCGATCCACCTGAACGCCCTGGCGCGCCACGTCGGAGTCGAGCTCAGCATCGACGACTGGCAGCAGACCGGCGAGGATGTGCCGCTGCTCGTGAACCTTCAGCCGGCCGGCGAATATCTGGGCGAGGACTATTATCGCGCCGGGGGCGTGCCGGCCGTGTTCGGTCAACTGATCGAGCAGGGCCTGATCCGCGAGGACGCGGCCACGGTCTCGGGTCAGACCATCGGCGAGCAGTACCGCGGCGCGCAGATCGAAGACGAGGACGTCATCCGCCCGTTCTCGCGGCCACTGGTCGAACGGGCCGGCTTCGTGGTCATGCGCGGCAACCTGTTCAACTCGGCGATCATGAAGACCAGCGTGATCAGCCAGGAATTCCGCGACCGCTACCTGTCCAATCCCGACGACCCTGACGCCTTCGAGGGCGACGCCATCGTGTTCGACGGACCCGAGGACTATCACCACCGGATCGACGACCCGGCGGTGGGGATCAGCGCCAACTCGGTTCTGTTCATGCGCGGCGCTGGCCCGATCGGCTATCCCGGCGCGGCCGAGGTCGTGAACATGCG
>CAZRPD010000046.1:0-30114 GCA_964601775.1 uncultured Caulobacter sp.
CCGATCTGGCCTTGCCCGCCTATCTCGACGGCTTCGAACCCGTCGACCCGTCGCTCGGCGCGCGCGATCCGGCCCTGATGCGGCGGATCGAGGGCGCCATGGGCGACGTGCGCGGCGCCATCGGCAAGGCCGCGCCCGCAAGCGAGGTCAAGGCACAGATCGAGCGCCTGGACGCTCTATTCGCCGCCGCGGCCCGGGCTTTGGCGCCGGAGAAGGCCAGCGGCCTGTCGAGCTTCGCCGGCGCCTTCACGATCCTGCTGCGCGAGGGGCTGGAGGCGCTGCTGATCGTGGTGGCGATGATCGCCTTCCTGCGCAAGGCCGAGCGGTCGGACGTCCTGCCCTACGTCCACGGCGGTTGGATCGCGGCCCTGGCCGCGGGCGGCCTGACCTGGGCGGCGGCGACCTTCTTCATCTCGATCAGCGGCGCCAGCCGTGAAATGACCGAAGGCTTCGGCTCCGTGATCGCCGCGGCGGTGCTGATCTCGGTGGGGCTGTGGATGCACGGCAAGGCCCAGGCCGACGCCTGGCAGGTCTATATCCGCGAGAAGCTGTCCCACGCGCTGTCCAAGCAGTCGGCCTGGTTCCTGTTCCTGCTGGCCTTCATCGTTGTCTATCGCGAGGTCTTCGAGACCATCCTCTTCCTGACCGCGCTCTGGACCCAGGGCGGGGCAGGGGCCGTGCTGGCCGGCGTTGGCTGCGCCATCGTCGTTCTGGCCGCCATCGCCTGGGCCATGCTGCGATTCTCCAAGCGCCTGCCGATCGGCAAGTTCTTCGAGTATAGCGCCATCCTGATGGCGATCCTGGCCGTGGTCCTGGCCGGCAAGGGCGTGGCCGCCCTGCAGGAAGCAGGACTTCTGGACCTGCATCCGTTGGCCCTGCCGCGCATGGAGCTGCTGGGCTTCTTCCCGACGATTGAAGGCGTGGCGTCGCAGGCGTTGACGCTTGTCATTCTGGTCGGCGGCTTTTGGTGGTCGCAGCGGAGCGCGAGAAGAACGATGGGATGAGGTTCGGCGATTGCGGTGAGGCTGCTGCCGGGCGATCGGCTCGATGAGCCCAATGTTTGTAATTATGTAACGCGTTCACGCGTTGCAGGTTGGCTGTTAAGAGGGCGAATGGCGCGACTGTCGACATGGCTGAAACACACGATGGGGGCGATCTTCGCTTGCCTCGTGCTGTGTCTGTCGCTCGTGCCGACGCTCGATAGTATGGTTTGCTCATCGGATACTTCGGCGGTGGAGTTGGTGCAAACCACGCCCGGGCAGCAAGTCACCGATCCGGCTCATAACCATGGCGGCAATGGGCAGCGTGAAACTGGCGGCGACGCCTGTATCCACGGCCATTGCCATCAAAGTGTTTCTCCAGCGTCGCCAATCATTGTGCGGCAGGTTGTCGCCCAGATCAGCGGCGCAAATCTAGCGCCCGCCGAAACGGGCTTGCCGCCCTCGAATCTTCCCGACGGTCCGAAAGAACCTCCCCGCGCCTGACGTGGCCGCGCCCTCGCGCGCGTGACCGCCATCGTCAGTAACGCAATCTGGGATTTTCCATGTTCTCCCGTCTTGCCCGGCCCGCCGTCTTCGGCGCGGTTGCGGCGCTCGTCGGCTTCGGCGCGCCCCTGCGCGCCTTCGCCGAACCTGTCACCCTGGCCGACGCGTTGTCGCGCGCCCAGACCCAATCACCGATCGTGACCGCGGCCCAGGCCTCGGTCACCGCAGCCGAAGGTCGTGCCCGTCAGGCCGGCCTGATGCCCAACCCAGAAGCCGGCCTGCAGGCTGAGAACTTCGCGGGTTCTGGTCCCTATGGCGGCTTCGGTTCGACCGAAACCACCCTGACGGTCAGTCAGCGGCTGGAACTGGGCGGCAAGCGCCGCACTCGCGCCGCCGCCGCCGACGCTGAAGTGGATGCCGCCCGTATCAGCTTCGCTATGGCCAAGGCCGACCTTAGCCAGGAAGTTACGGTGCGCTACGCCGAGGCCCAGGCCAGCGAGGACCGTCTGGTGCTGGCCCGCGAAACGGCGCAGCGCGCCGAGGGCCTTTCCAGCGTCGCAGCCACCCTGGTCGAGAGCGGCCGCGAGCCGCCGCTTAGGGCTCTGCGCGCCGAGGCCGCCAGCCGCGAGGCCGCCGCCGCCGTCATTGCCGCCGAGGCCGAGGCCCTGGCGGCCCGTAGGGCGCTGGTCTCCCTCTGGGGAGAGGCCAATGTCGCCGTCGAACTGACGGACGTGGCGCCTGCCGAGCGCAAGACCACCCTCGTCGATCCTGGCGAAACGCTCGACGTGCGCCTGGCGCGCGCCGAGAAGGCGACGGCGCAGGCGGTCATCGATCGCGAGCGCGCAGCGGGTCGTCCTGACCTGACCGTCCAAGCCGGCGTGCGACGCTTCGAGCAGACGGGCGACTCCGCCGTGACCGTCGGCTTTACCGCTCCGATCCCGGTGCTCAACCGCAACCAGGGCAACGTCGCTGCCGCCCGCGCCGACGCCACGGCCGCCGAAGCTAAGGAGCGCCTGGCGCTGGTGCGTTCGGTCCGGACGATCAACGACGCCGAGGCCTCGCTGCGCGCGGCCGACGCCAAGCTGGCCGTCCTGGACGGCAAGATCGTCCCGCAGGCCCAGACCGCAGTCGACCTTTCCCGGAAGGGCTTCGAGGCCGGGAAGTTCTCCCTTCTCGAAGTGCTCGACGCCCAGACGGCGCTGACCGCCGCCCGTACCGACCTCATCGCCGCGCGCCTCGATCGCGCCAAGGCCCTGGCCGCGCTCGAACGCGCCGCCGCTCAATAGGGGATTTTCTTGATGAAGACCCAAGACCGGAAGACCCTGCTCACCGCTGTCGCGGTCAGCAGCCTCCTCGCCGTAGGCGTCGGTGCGCTAGCCGGCCGTACGCTCCTGGCCCCGGCCGAAAAGCCGGCCGCTGCCGCCCCCGCCGAAGAAGATCACAAGGGTGAAAAGCCGCACGTCGCCATGAGCGGCGATCGGATCGCCTCGGAGAATATCCAGGTGGTCACCCTGGCCGCCGGCGGCCTCGATGCCGCGATCGTCACCCAGGCCACCGTGGCCGCCACGCCAAATGGCGCGGCGACCCTGGCGGCGCGCGCCGACGGCGCTGTGGTGCGCATCGTCAAGCGCCTTGGCGACAGCGTTGCGGCCGGCGAGACCATCGCCGCGATTGAAAGCCGAGACGCCGCCGCCATCAGCGCCGAACGCTCGGCCGCCGCGGCCAAGGCCACGGCCGCGCGCCAGGCCTTGGTGCGCGAGAAGAAGCTTTTCGACGCCAAGATCACCGCGCGTCAGGATCTTGAGGCTGCCCAGGCCGAGGCCGCCATCGCCGATGCAGAACTGCGCCGCGCCAGCAGCGCCGGGGCCGCCGCCGGGGTCTCGGGCAACGGCCGCACGATCGCCGTGACCAGCCCGATCTCGGGCCGCATTACCGGCTCCAATGCCGTGCTCGGCGCCTACGTCACGGCCGGGACCGAACTCTTCCGGGTCGCCGACCCGGCCAAGATCGAGGTCCAGGCCGCTCTGCCGGCCGCCGACGCTTTGCGCGTCAAGCCGGGCGATATCGCCAGCGTCGAGACCGCCACGGGTTCGATCCCGGCAGTCGTCCGTTCGGTGACCCCGGGCCTGGACGCCGAGAGCCGCTCGGCCACCGCCGTCCTGACCCTGTCGTCAGGCGCTTCGGACCTGGCCCCTGGCCAGGCCCTGCGCGCTCGCATTACTCCGCGCGGGGCCGCCGTCGATGCTGGCCGGTTCGCAGCGCCAGACGAGGCCGTCCAGTCCGTCGAGGGCAAGGACGTTGTCTTCGTGCGCACCAAGACTGGCTTCGAACCGCGGCCGGTGAAGATCGGCCGCCGTGGCGGCGGCCAGGTCGAGATCGTCTCGGGCGTGAAGGTCGGTGAGCAGATTGCCGGCAAGGGCGCCTTCCTGCTGAAGGCCGAGATGGCCAAGGGGGAGGCCGAACATTGATCGGGCGCATCCTCGACCTATCGGTTCGCTTCCGCTGGGCGGTCGTGGCGCTCGTCGCGCTCGTCGCCTCCATCGGTATCCTCAATCTGGTCCGCCTGCCGATCGACGCGGTGCCGGACATCACCAACAAGCAGGTTCAGATCAACACCGTCGCCTCGACCCTGGCTCCGGCCGAGGTTGAGAAGCTGGTCACCTACCCGGTGGAGACCGCCATGGCCGGTATCCCCGGCCTGGAGTCCACGCGCTCGATCTCGCGCAACGGCTTCTCGCAGGTGACGATCGTCTTCAAGGAGAAGACAGACATCTACTTCGCCCGCCAGCAGGTGGCCGAGCGCCTGACCCAGGTTCGCCAGAGCCTGCCGGCCGGCGCCGAGCCGGCGATGGGCCCGATCTCCTCAGGCCTGGGTGAGGTCCTGATGTGGACCGTCGCCTTCGAGCATCCGGGCGGCAAGGGCGCCAAGGCCAAGGACGGCGAGCCCGGCTGGCAGTCCGACGGGGCCTACCTGACCCCGACGGGCGAGCGCCTCGCCGACCCGACCGCCCAAGCAGCCTATCTGCGCGAAGTGCAGGACTGGATCGTCCGGCCACAGATGCGTTCGGTGCCTGGCGTCGCCGGCGTCGACTCCATCGGCGGGTTCGAGAAGCAGTTCGTGGTTCAACCGGACGCCAGCCGCATGGCCGCCTATGGCGTGTCGTTCAGCGAACTGGCCACCGCCCTTGAAGCGGCCAACCTCGCGGTCGGCGCCAACTTCGTCGAGCGGGGAGGGGAGGCCTTCCTGGTCCGCGCCGATGCTCGCGTCAAATCGGTCGACGAGATCGCCCGCGCCACTGTCGCCAACCGCGGCGGCGTGCCCGTGTTCGTCCGCGACGTCGCCTTGGTCCGCATTGGCGGCGCCCTGCGTACCGGTGCGGCCTCGGAGAACGGCGAAGAAGTGGTCGTCGGTACGGTGCTGATGCTGACCGGCGAAAACAGCCGATCGGTGGCGGCCGCCTCGGGCAAGATGCTGGCCGAAGTCACCAAGTCGCTACCCGCCGACGTCAAGGCCCAGGTGGTTTACGACCGCTCCAAGCTGGTCGGCGCTACAATCAAGACCGTCGAGAAGAACCTCGTCGAAGGCGCTCTGCTCGTCATCGTCGTGCTCTTCCTGCTGCTGGGCGACTTCCGCGCCGCCCTGATCACCGCCCTGGTGATCCCGCTGTCGATGCTGATGACCGCTATCGGCATGAACAAGCTGGGCGTCTCGGGCAACCTGATGAGCCTTGGGGCTCTGGACTTTGGTCTCATCGTCGATGGCGCGGTGATCATTGTCGAGAACAGCCTGCGTCGTCTGGCCGAGCGCCAGCATCACGAAGGCCGTCTGCTGACCCTGTCGGAACGGCTTGCTGAAACCCGCGAAGCGGCCCGTGAAATGATCTCCCCGACCGTCTACGGTCAGGCGATCATCCTGCTGGTCTATGCGCCGCTGCTGACGTTCACCGGCGTCGAGGGCAAGACCTTCTCGCCGATGGCGATCACGGTGATGCTGGCCCTGGCCGGCGCCTTCATCCTGTCGCTGACCTTCATCCCCGCCATGATCGCGCTGCTCATCCGCGGCAAGGTCGCTGAGAAGGAAGTGGCGGCCGTTCGCTGGACCAAATCCCGCTATGAGCCGCTGCTGCGCAAGGTTGTCGATCGTCCGCTGCCGGTGATCGTCGCCTCGATCGGCATCTTCCTGGCCGCGGCCGTGACCTTCAACTTCCTGGGTCGCGAGTTCACGCCCCAGCTCGACGAGAAAGACATGGCCATTCAGGCCCTGCGCATCCCGTCGACGTCGCTGGAGCAGTCGCTGCGTATGCAGCGGCGGATCGAACGCCAGATCGCCACCTTCCCGGAAGTGGCCTTCGTCTACTCCAAGACCGGTACGGCCGAGGTCGCCAGCGACCCGATGCCGCCCAACGCCGCGGACAGCTTCGTCATCCTCAAGCCCAAAGAAGAGTGGCCCAACAAGAAGGAAACCAAGGCCGAGCTGATCGGCCGTATCGAGAACAAGCTCGAAGGCCTGACCGGCAACGCCTACGAGTTCAGCCAGCCGATCCAGATGCGCTTCAACGAGCTCATCGCCGGCGTGCGTGGCGACGTGGCCATCAAGGTCTACGGCGACGACCTCGAAGCCATGACCCGGACGGCCGAGGAGATCGCTGGTGTGCTGCGCACCGTCAAGGGCGCGGCCGACGTCAAGGTCGAGCAGACCTCGGGCTTCCCAACCCTGGATGTCCAGCTCGATCGCGACGCCATCGGCCGCTTTGGCCTGACGGTCGAGGAGGTCGCCGACACCCTGGCCGTGGCGATGGGTGGTCGTGAAGCCGGCCTCGTCTTCCAGGGCGACCGGCGCTTTGACGTCACCGTTCGCCTGCCGGACGCCAGCCGCAACGATCTGGACGCGGTGGGCGCCTTGCCGGTGATGCTGCCGGAGCGCGCCGGTGGCGGACCGCGAGCCTCGGTGCCGCTGCGCGACGTGGCCAAGTTCTCCTACTCGGAGGGGCTTAACCAGGTCAGCCGCGAGAACGGCAAGCGTCGGGTCGTCGTCCAGGCCAACGTCCGTGGCGCCGACCTTGGCTCGTTCGTCGGCGAAGCCCAGGAGAAGATCGGCCAGCAGGTCACCCTGCCGACCGGCTCCTGGCTGGTCTGGGGCGGTCAGTTCGAGAACCTCAAGGCCGCCCAGGCGCGCCTGGGCCTCGTGGTGCCACTGTGTTTCCTGCTGATCTTCGGCCTGCTGTTCATGGCCCTGGGCGGCGTCGCGCCGGCTGCGGCGGTGTTTTCGGCCATTCCGCTGGCCCTGGCCGGCGGGGTGTTCGCGCTGGCGCTGCGAGGTATCCCGTTCTCGGTCTCGGCCGCGGTCGGGTTCATCGCGCTCTCCGGTGTGGCGGTGCTCAACGGCCTGGTGATGATGACCGCAATCCGCCAGCGCCTGGTCACAGGCCTTCCCCTGAAGGACGCGATCATCAACGGGGCCATGGAGCGCCTTCGACCTGTGATGATGACGGGCCTGGTCGCCTCGCTGGGGTTCGTTCCCATGGCGCTGGCGAGCGGCACCGGCGCGGAGGTCCAGCGTCCGCTGGCCACCGTCGTCATCGGCGGCCTGATCACGGCCACGGCCCTGACCCTTTTCGTCCTGCCCGCTATCTGCCGCTTCGTCCTGCGCAAGGCCGAGCGTCAGCAAGCGGCTGCGCCCCAGATCTAAGGAGGACGTGATGATTCCTGGAAACGCACTGCTGCTGCGGATCTACACCGACGAGAATGCGATGTCGGGCGACCGTCCGTATTTCGAGGCTCTCGTCGATCGCGCTCGCCTGGTCGGGCTGGCCGGGGCCACGGTTCTGCGTGGCCTGAGGGGCTTTGGGGCCTCGAGCATCATGCACGGCGCAGGCGGGTTTCATCTGAACTCGAACCTGCCGGTGGTGGTCGAGATCGTCGATGAGGAGGCCAAGATCCGTCCCTTCATCGATGGGCTGGAGCAGGGCGACGAGATCGGTCTCGTCACTCTGGAGAAGGTGGAAGTGGTCCGCTACGGCGGTCACCGCATCCCCTACGTGTAAGGGTGTCGCGGCGCGCTGAGCTCGTCTCGGCGCGCCGATCCCCGATTTTCGGGAAATCGCTATGACGATTGTCGTCGAACACCATTGCAACATCGACGCAACACCCGAAGCGGTGTGGCGATCGCTTACCGACTTTCCTCATTGGGCCGATTGGCATCCCCACCGCGCGCTACTTGGTGAGGCTAAGCTTCATGCGCGGGTCGTCCATATTTTGCGACAGCCATCGGCTGGACGCCGTCGAACCCCATCCACGATCGACGTGCTGGAGGAAGGCCGCTGCCTCAGTTTCCGGTTCGGTCGCCGATGGTATGGCTACAGCTTCGAGCGCTTTTGTCTGGAGCCTCGGAAATCCGGGACGCGGCTGATCCAGGTGACGCAAACGCCGCTTTGGATGGTGAAGCTTCAGCGCGGGCCGAACGTGCATGAAGCCGCTGTACGAAACGCCTGCGAGCAGGTCGCTTTGGCGTTGTGCCGGCGACTGAAGCCAGGTCGAGGCCAGCCGCGCGGTCGTCTGAGCCATCGCGGCAGACTCTAGAGTTGATTTTTACGGACGGGAAAGCCGTCGATCGCCTTCAAAAGGAGCACGCCCTCATGGGAGCTGGACACGATCATGGCGCTGGGCAGACCAATGCCCGGCGGCTGACCATAGCCTTGGCGCTGACCTCAACGTTCCTGGTCGCCGAGGTGGTTGCCGGCTTGGCCTTCAACAGCCTGGCGCTGCTGTCGGACGCGGCGCACATGTTCACCGACGCGGCCGCCCTGGCCATAGCCTTGACGGCGATCAGGATCGGGCGGCGCAAACCCACGGACACCTTTACTTTCGGCTATCGCCGCTTTGAGATCCTGGCGGCGGCGTTCAACGCCGTGCTCCTGTTCGCCGTGGCGATCTATGTGCTGGTCGAGGGGATCAAGCGGATCGTCGATCCCGAGCCCGTGCAGTCCATGGGCATGTTGGTGGTTGCCGTGCTGGGTCTGGGCATCAACCTGATCGCGATGCGGCTCCTGAGCGGGGCCAAGGACACGAGCCTCAACGTCAAAGGCGCCTATCTGGAAGTCTGGGCTGACATGCTGGGGTCGCTTGGCGTGATCGCCGGCGCCATCGTCATCCGCCTGACTGGCTGGCGGTTCGTTGACCCGATCGTGGCCATCGGCATCGGTCTTTGGGTGTTGCCGCGAACCTGGATTCTGCTGAAAGACTCGACCCGCATTCTGCTGGAGGGCGCGCCGGCGGGGTTGGCGCTGGCCAAGGTCCGGATGAGCATCGAGGCCATCTCGGGAGTGGCCGCCTCCCACGAGCTTCACATTTGGACGACCGGGGCTGACGAGGCCATTTGTACGGTGCACGTCGTCCTGACCGATCAGGCCGACGGCGAAGCGGTTCGCCGCGCCGTTTGCGAGCGGCTTGCCGCTGATTTTGATCTTCACCACGTGACGGTTCAGGTGGAGGCGTCATCCTGCCAGCCGGGGGGACACGGCTAGGGGCGCTGTCCTGGTCAGGAATGGGGAGGGCGAGTTTGTCCATGCGATATGAGCTGACCGCACGCGTTGTGGGCGGGGCGCCGCCCACAATTGGTCTGGAATCTGTGGAGTTCGAGGCTATCGGGCGCGCCGTCGATGGTCTGCGGGACATCTTCTGGATCGAGGAGATCTACGACGCCGTCACCCAGAACTACCGGGCCTATGAGGAAGGGCAGGTTCTGATCACGCTGGCCCACGCTCTTGGCTCCGAAGAGGGGTGGGACGAGATCGATGATGCGCGGCGCGGCTCAGCCCGGCTCCTCGATAACCTTCTCAGCACCGCCCGGGCCTTTCTCGATAGCGCGCCGCAGCGAATGCGCTCGATCGGCGGCGACGCGCTGATGGCGGCGTTCAAGGCGGCGACATCACGGGTCTACGACGACAGCCGCGCCTATCGGTTCATGGACGCTTTGCGCAACTATTCCCAGCACCGCGGCAGCAGCATCAGCGCCATGACGTTCGACCACAAGCGTCAGCCCGCCGGCGAGGACGGTAAGGATTTTAAGCTGGTCTATTCGATCAGGCCTCGCCTGCGCGTCGATGATGTCGAGATGACGTTCAAGGCCCAAGTCCGGCCGCTGCTGCAGGCCCTCAAGGACGACAAGGGCATGATCGACATCACGCCTCTTGTTCGCGAGTACCTGGTGGGTCTGAACCGGATCATGTTGGAGACCCGTGACTTGATCGCGCCGTTCGAGGCGGGCTTCTACGCCGTGCAGGACGATGCGGTTTCACGCTTGGAGGCGGTCTGGCCCGAGGCGCTGGACTATCCGGTGGCGGTGAAGGTGCTGGGCGAGGACGAGGTGGTTTCCCACTTTCTCGCCATCAGCCAACCCGAACGGACCGGCCGTCTGCGCAAGCGCAATGGCAAGATCGCGCACCTGCCGCGTTTGCAGTTGATCAGCTAGTCGCCGACGGCTCGTCCGGGGGACGCGGGCCTTCGGGCCGGAAGGCTTGGCCGATCTTCAAGGTACGCGCGGCCACGCCGAAAACGGGGCGAAGGCGTCGGGGGAGTAGACGCCTTGGATGTGACTGAGGGGGATCGGGTGCGGCGTCGAGAACAGTCCCGCTTCCTGGGTCAGGAACCAGCCGTTGGTGCTCGGAACCCGCTTGGACTGCACGAGCTGTCGGTTCACGTCCCAATCCACGCCGAGCACGGCCGGTTTCGCGCACGCGATGACAATAGGGTCGCCGCCTCGCCGGGCCGCCGCCTCTCGCGCGTGTTTCAACCCGATCTGCGGTGTGGCGGTGAGGCAGACGACATTCTTCGAGCCGAGCGGCCAGTGTGAAGGCGCCGAAGTGATCAGTCCTCCTGTGCGGATGGCGGAGAGAACGGTGTCGGAAGTCCCGTGGAAGAGGACGTCCGGCACGCGGCCGATGACGTCGGCCACCGGCGTACTCCAGCGGATCATTCCGCCCTGACAGACCGATTGCCGGTAGCCCAGGCCCAAGTGGCCTGTGACGCCGGCGGCGATCGTGGAGCTGCGGGGATCGATCGAGAGCGCCCCAGTCGCCATGGCGATCTGCCCGCCCGCCCAGGAGATACGGCCAATGAGCAGGTCCTGACGCAGATGCGCGGCGACCAAGCTCGTCAGTTTAATCAGCGAACGCACTCGGATGCCGAAGTAGGTCTTCAGACGCGTACGCACCGAGGGCGGAAGAACGTTCGTCGCCGCAAAGATGTAGCAGTGCGTCGGCGAGGCCACGACGATGTCGTTGTCCGCGCGGTTTGGTAGCTCTTGGATGAGAAGCAAAGCAAGATCCTGCTGGCGGCGGTGGAGGTTCCAAAGTCCGGTTGGCCGGGATCAGCCGTGGCTGGCGAACACCCGCGTGCGACCGGCTCGGTCAAGAACGAGCAGGGTGTCGAAGCGTTGGCGCGCGCCGCCGGGCTGCTCCATCCCCGGGGAGCCGATCGGCATGCCGGGCACGGCGAGACCCAGAGCCTTGGGCCGCTCCTTCAGGAGCCGGGTGACGTCGGCGGGCGGCACGTGACCTTCGAGCGCGTAACCGCCGACCATGGCGGTGTGGCAGGAGGCCAGAGCATCTGGAATGCCGAACTTGGCCCGAACGGGGGCGAGGTCTTCGCGCTCGACGATGGTGGGCGTAAAGCCTGCCCGGCGCATGTGCGTGACCCAGCCGGTGCAGCAGCCGCAATAGGGGGTCTTATAGACCGTCAACCCTCGCGCCTGGCCAAGAGCGGGGGCGGCGAGGCCGGCGAAACCGGCGGCCAGCAGCAGGCGCCGGCTGAGCCGATGGACGGGGTGAGGCTTGGGCGTCATGGTTGTACTCATACCAGGGCTATACGCCCGGGAGGACACCACCCCTTGGATTTTCTCGACGCCTGTCAGAACCCGTTATTCGATCAGTTTGGTGAGATCCAGCGGCTTGAGATGATCGTCGGGAGGGGTCGAGGTCTTTGGAAACTGGCGGCGCAGGGTGCGAGCCACGTCCCCGATCGCATCGGCTCTGGGGAGGGCGTAGTGGATCAGCAGAGCGACCACATCCTTGCTCGAGAACGAGCGACCTCGCCGGCGTTCGGCATGAAGCCCCTGCAGGCCGTTTCGCCAGGCGACGAGCGCCAGGGCCGGGTCGATCTGGTCGAATAGGGTGGAGAGCCCGGCAGGATCGCGCTCTGCGATCAGCGCCAACAGGATCGCAGCTTCGCTCCAGTAGGAGGGGCTGGCCTGGGTTAGGTTCTTGGCCATTGCCGCGTAGTGCGGCGCGAGCATAGCGCGCAGCAGGTCCGGCCGGGACGCTGCCAGCCTCCCTGCCACCAGGGCGGCTTTCAGCCATTCGACGCTGCTGTAGGGACAGATCGCCACCTGCTTGCCGGCCTGGACGTGGCGGATGGTCGTGTCCGGATTGAGATACGCAAGGTGGAGTGAGAGCTGAGCAATACGTGGTTCGTTTTGCTCGATCAGGGCTTTGACGGCGTTGTGGCCGGCTGGCAGCATTGACGCGACGCCCAGAAGCATCCGGGCGTCACCGATCTCATTCTCCCAGCCCTCGCCGATCGTCGCGTTCACCGCTTTCCAGTCTAGGGCTAGCACCGTGGCTTCGAATTGCTTGGGCGCGACTTTTTGCATGAACAGCAGAAGGCCCGCAGCGGTCTGGAAGTTTCGTGGTGCGCTGAGCGATAGCTTTGCGGCGAGGTCGCTGGGTTTCCAGCAGCGGCACAGCTGACGCGCCACCTGTTTCATCCGCTTGGTGGGGGCCAGCTTCCCGACGTACACCCCAAGGACGTCGTGCAGTCGAAGCGTGTCGCGAACGATGTCGTTGAGTTCATGGAACGCATACAGCGGGTCGGCGCGAACCCTTTCTGCGATCGCCGGGAGAAGCGCTTCAACCAAGTCCAGGCCCAAGGCTTCGTCTACGTAAAAGAGATGCTGACAGTAGCTCGCAGCCGACGAGAGCCAGGCGTCGGCGGGCCACGACGAAACCAGCGTAAAGCACCGTTGGCGATCCAGCTTTCCAAGGAATTCGGTGTTCCAGGCCTTGTCGCTCCAAGACCGGAGCGCGGAGACAAGCTCAGTGATTTCGGACGCATAAAGCGCTGGCGCCGCATTGATCGCATTGGCGATTGTGGCGGCCGAGACCCGTTGGCGCAGCGCTGCCGCGGTCCCCTCGTGTTCCGAGCTTCGGCTGATCACGGCGCTCAAGGCATAACACGCGCCTTCGGGGGCGCTTTCGACCCAGCCAGCGAACACATCAAGATGCGCCTCGAAGTCAGCCATGGCGTCGGAAAGCTCGGAGCTGGATTCGTTGAAAAACCAGCAGGCTTCCCGGATCTCGGCGGTCGTCGCCGCAGTCCACGCGCGTGATCGCGCAAAGCCAAGCGCGGCTGGAGAGAGCAGGGGGCGCCAGCGTCCGTAGTCGCGCCCGAAGGTCAGTTCTCGCAGCAGCAAAGCAAATCCCCCCAACGGCAAGGCGGGGTCGGTAAGCGCCGCGGTGATCAGGCGGCCAATCAGGGCGCGGCCCTCGGCGGTTTGGCCGTCGAGAATCCGGTCGAGCAGCGCGCCCGCGAGGCGCTGGTGGGGGCAGCGCAGATCGTTCTCGCTGAGGAGAAGGCGCTGGCCGACCAGCCAGGCGACGGCGGCCTTCACCTGTTCGGGGTGCAGCTCACCGCCGACCAGGGTTTGCAGTTGGGGCAGGGCGCAGGGCGCATCGCGGGACGCCAGCTGACGAACTGCCGCCGCCGCCAGCACCGGCCGGGCGCGCTCGACCTCGGCCGCGTAGGGCATCGCCGGGGCGGGGCCCCACCCGCCGCCCAGGGGGAAGCAGACCTGCCCCGGAAAGTCGACCGCCTCGCCCGCTTCCAGGCGATGCTCGAGCCTTTCGTCTCCAATGCGATCGCCGACGCGATCATCAGCGGCCTTGACCGCCGCGAGAGTCTGCTCCGGCGTTGCACGAAGCCCGGCGGCGATCACCTTGACCGCGCGCTTGGCGTCCAGATGGACGGTTCCTGGAGCGCTCGTCTTACCGTCCAGGGAGGTGTGGGTCGTCAGAAGCCGGCGCCTGGCGTCTGTCGCTTCTTCCAGCACGCGCAGCTGGCCTGGATTGGCCAGATGAGCATCGTCAATCAGATAGATCGTTCGTTCGTCGTCGGCGGCGAAGGATGGGATGGCGCCCGTCGGGTCGAGCAGGCGCATGACACGCCATCCATGGGCGCGTAGCGCGTGCGCTGTCTGCAGCGCACAGATCGATTTGCCGGCGCCGGCGACTCCGGCCAGGCGGGCGCTTCCCGCACGAGCCAGGTCCTCCAGCAGTGTCGATACCTCGGGCAGGGTGGGGCAGGCGACCACATCGGCGGGACCCAGCGGTCTCCCCATCAGGGCCGGTCCGAGTCCCCGCTGCGCCTCGAACCGAACCTCCACCCAGTCAAGGGCTGATGTTTGGGGCGGGGTATGCCCCGTGGCGCCCCTGATGGCTTGGAGGAGATCGGCGAGTTGGCCGTTTGAGGGCAGGCCCTTCAACGTCGCCAAGACCTGCCGCAGGACGCCGGAATGCTCGGGATAGAAAGCGCTGATCACGTTCGGCTGCAGAGCGATCAACGCCAGCATCGTCTCCCACCCGAACGCGACCACCGGGAAGAGGCCTTGGGCGAGGCGTTGTTCGGAAACGGCCTGGGCATGGCGTTGGAGGGGGCCGTCGTCTGGCGCCGTTGTTACGAAGGTCCAATGGCCGAGCGGTGGACTGAAGAGCTCGGCCTTGGCCAGTTCAGCGTCGAACTCCTCAATCGTCGCAACGGCGCCGTAGTTGACGTTCTTGCCTTTGCACTGGACGCCGAAAGTTTTCCCAGGTGAGTCCACCGGGTTGCCGAAGACGTCGACACCGAACTGCTTTTGCCCCGAGCGCCCGTGACGGCGGGCGTGTGGATCGGACCAAAGCTCGGCGAACACCGCGCGGGTCAGCTCCTCGAACTTGTCCCAGGATCGCGGGGGTGCGATCTGCTTGTCGAGAAAGTCCATGGCGGCGCGGGGCGTCCCAGCATGCAGGCGACCGATGAATCGGCCCGTGGCCTATCAGCAAAATGGAGCTGCGCCTTGAGTGCAACCCAGGATCGGGAGCTGGCGTCTAGGTGAGCCGGTGGGAGACTTTCTCAAGCGCTGCAACGCCGGATCCGAAACGGGCCATCGCGTCGCGATGCTGCTCCAGCGCGCTGTAGGGCAGGTAGCGCACGCTCAGGTCCGCGATCCGGCTGAAGGCCGGGCGGGCGATCTGCGCACGCACGTCCGCTTCACGCTTGTCTGGCGCGACGAGGAACAGGCTGTGGAGACCGCTTGCGTCGCCGCCCAGGGCGAGGTCCAGCATCCGCACGATCCCGGAATAGATCGAGGTGGTGTGCTCCACCTCGAAGGCGGCCACGATGGCGCCCGCCGTGTTCAACCACAGCACATCGATCAGGCGGCCCGCTTCGGCGCCTGGGCGGCTATCAAGCGCCGGTGGCAATCGCTCCATACAGTGATCGCCCAGGCGGCCGGGACCGCACGGCCGCCCGCGGTCGTTTTGGGCGATCCAGACGTCGTAGCCGAGCGCGCGCCCTAGATCGCGTAGCCAGCCCTGGATTTCGGTATGGGTCCGCGCGTCCGCCTCAGCCGCCGAGGGTTTGGCGGCCTGGGCGCGAACTTTGGCCAAATCCGCTGCCCAGTCAGCTCGCGCAACGGCGTCATTGGTTCGCGGGGGCGGCGCATAGAGTCCGACGCCCAAGTCGAAACAGAACGCTGCTGCCGCTCCAAGGTCGTTGGATAGCAGGTCCCGGTGTTTGCTATTGAACGCGATCAGACCCTGCCGCATCGCAAGGTACTCATCCCATCGGCCAAGCTTCACGTTGGCGCCAGTCAGGGCGTTGTAGCCGCGCACGATCGCGGTATTGAACGGCGGAGCTATGGTCGGGTGCAAGAAGTAGAGGATGTTGGCCACCGCTGGACCCAGGCCTTTGATCTTCAGCGCATCGATCCGGCGGATTTCCGCCAGGACGTGCTCTTCGGTGTCGCAACAGACGCAGGCGTCCAGCAACCGGCCGAAGGCGCGCTGGTTTCCTGGGTGCTCATAGATGTCGGGGATCCGCAGTTTGGGCTTCCACAGAAAGGCATGGTCTGCCCCCTTGAACACCTGTCGCTGCTCGGCGATCGAGTGGACGACAGTCTCTAGGGACGACCCGCGGTAGGTCACGCCAAATCGCTCCGCCTCGATCTCGGCGGCGACTTGCTGGACGCCTCGTCGGATCGATCGGAAGTTCTTCAGGCGATCCTCCCAAAGAAACCAACTTTGATAGGCGCCGCTTGGATCGTTCCGCCAGCGGCTCAGCAGTTCACGCGTCAACTCGTCGGACAATCCCGTTCCCCCTCTTAAGATATGCCCGCTCGGAGCGCTGATCTGCGATCACGAGCTCTCCTGCGTACGGAGATGTCGGACGCCACACCTCAGTCATGGACCGTGCGCGCGGGGGCGAGGCTATTGTGGATGGCGGTCGCGGCGATCGCCGCCTCACCGACGGCGACGCTGATCTGGTTAAGACCTCGCGCGACGTCCCCCGCGGCATAGATGGTTGGAAGGTTCGTGCGCTGGTGCTCATCGACGAGGATACATCCTGATCGGTCGACGCCGACGCCAATCGCCTGGGCGAGGTCCGATTGCGGCTTGACGCCCAGGGCGCCATAAACGACCTCGAAGGGATCGAGCGCCAAGCCATCCATCCGCCGGGCACGCAGCCGACCACGCTCCACCATCAGGTGGTCGGACTGAACAGAAATCAGCGGTATGTTCGCTGCATCGAGAGCCTCGCGACTGCTACGCGAGACCTCATGGTTGGGACCCAGGGTCAACATGCTGACACTGGGGCTGTAGGCGCGAAGGAACAACGCCTCGTTTGCGGCGTGATCGTCCGCCCCGATGACAGCGATCCTATCCAGCATAGCTTCGAAGCCGTCACAGATCGGACAGAACCGAAGTAACCCATCACGGATCGCCTGGTCAGGCTCGGAGATTGGCGGTCGCCGGTCGACCACACCCGTTGCAAAAAGGATGGTCCGGCCGAACACAGCCCGATCGGCTATGGTCGCGCGCCAAACGGTCTCGTCGACCCGATCCAGCCGCGTTACACGGCCCGCCCACTCCACGGGGCCGAACGGCGTCAGTTGCTCGCGCAGCTGGGCAAGCAAGTCCGTCCCACGGATACCCCCGGTGAAACCCGGAACGTTGTGGCTGCGCGGGATCAACGCTGCACGGCTTTGTCCGGCGTCGGCGATCAACACGGTTCGGCGAAACCGCCGCAGATAGAGCCCCGCAGCGAGCCCGGCCGGACCCGCTCCGAGGATCAGGCAGTCGAAGATATCGTCCATCAGAAGCTCCGGATCGAGGGCATGGCCGGGTTGTCGAGGCTTGCCCTTGCACACGTCAGTGGTCGTGGCCGGGATGAGCGTCCGGTTCTTTGGGCGCCATTGTCATCCCTGGCATCGCCATGCCCGGCATCCCGCCTTCCTTCATCATCTCATCGTGGTCGGCTGGGGCGCTCTTGATGGCCGCTTGGTATTGTGCGGGAGACATCGTGGGTAACTGGCGGACAAACGCCACCATGTCCCAGATCAGCTCATCGTTGTGGGTTCGTCCCCACGCCGGCATGGCCGTCATCTTGATGCCGTGTTTGATCGCCCAGAACTGTTCACCGGCGGTGAGGTCTACGCTCTGCCAAAGCTCCGGCGCTTGAGGATAGAGCCCCTGGCTCATCTCGGTCTTTTCGAGGCCAGGCGCGAGATGGCAGCCGCTGCACATCTCGGTGTAAAGACCCGCGCCGCTCGCGATCCGCTTGGGATCGCCCAGGTTCGCTGGCGGCTTAATGTCCGCCGCCCGGACACTGATGGACCGGTCGCGCAGGGTCTGCAGCACCTTGTAGACTGGCCGCGTGTGAGGCGCGTCGGCGCCGATATTGTAAAGCCCCAAGCCTATGGTTAGGCCAACGGCCATCGCCGCTAGCAGTGCAGCTGCGCCCAGCACGACGACGATTCCGAGATGCGTTCTCGGATGTCTCAGATCCCACCCCATCACTTGCATCGGTCTTACCTCCCTTTTGAGTTCTACAAGGCTGAGATCGCCGCCACGGGCCGCGCCTGTTTCGAAAGTATGGTGAGGTCCGCCGCCGCCCCGTGCGGCTACATCGCAGCGATCCGTTGCGCGATTTGCTCCATGAATTTCTTCATCAGGGCGGCCATCATCGGCAGGAAAATCAGGAGCGTGATAAAGATCGCCACGATCTTCGGAGCGTAGACGAGCGTCTGCTCCTGGATCTGGGTCAGGGCCTGAAAAAGACCGATTGCGACGCCGACAACCAGGCCGGCGATCAAAATCGGCGCCGAGATTTCCACCGTCAGCCAGATCGCGGCTCGGGCCACGTCTAGAACTTCGGCGCCGTCCATCAGCGCCCCGGGGAGGGCGCTGGCCCCCGGAAATCACGATGTGGGTAGGAGATCCAAATCCGGTCATCGGCCTTGGGTGTGTTCGCTGCGAAGATTTCGTACGCGGTCGGTCCGACGCCAAAGGTGGCGATGAGGGGCGCCGCCGTCCCCAAAAGGGGACCGGGCCGACGCCGACGTGCGCGATCGTGTCTCGTCTTTTGGCGGACCATAGGATCCCCGCTGTCAGCGCTTTTATGGGGTTACGCATCGGGACCCGCTCACCCCTCAACGCGCGCTAAATCGTCAGATCGGGCCGTGGTTGAACCTGCGCTGGCTTCAAGCTGTCTTGGCGCTTGCGAGAAGATCGATGAGAATCTCGCTACCAAGGTGAGGAACGTTGCCAGGCGCGGTAAGCACCGCTGTCTGGTCAAGCTGAGGACAAGCCTAGAGGTCGACCAAGTACGTGATCGAAACTCCGGATCTGGCTGCTCTTGAGGTCATGGCGGCTCAGCTTGAAGCCAGCGGCCGCTATCGCCTGCTGCGTCGGCTAGAGTCCTGCACCCTGGCGCCGATCACCAACGCCGCACTGCTGAAGGACGGCGTCTACATCGATACGGAAACCACCGGGACGGATTCCTCCCGCGACGAGATCATCGAACTGGCCATGGTGCCGTTCAAATACGACGCCGATGGGCGCATTTGCGCGGTCGGTGAGGCGTTCACCGCCCTGCGCGAACCGAAAGTCCCGATCTCCGCGGAGATTACCCGGATCACCGGCATCACCAACGAAATGGTCGCTGGTCACGCCATCGATCCCAACGACGTCGCCGCCTTCATCGCCCAAGCCGCCGTGGTCATCGCCCACAACGCTCAGTTCGACCGGCGCTTCGTCGAGCGTCTGTGCGAGGCGTTCAAGCTGAAGGGGTGGGCATGCTCGATGAGCCAGGTCGATTGGGCCGGGGAGGGCTTTGAGGGGACCAAGCTTTCGTATCTCGCCAGCCAGTGCGGTTTCTTCTTTGAAGGCCACCGGGCCGAGAACGACTGCCTGGCGGGACTGGAGATCCTGGGCCGTCCGCTGAAGAGCGGTCGCACGGCGCTCTCTCATCTGCTCGAGGTCGCTCGCCAGCCGAGCTGGCGCATCTGGGCCGAGCGTTCGCCTTTCGACCTGAAAGATCGGCTGAAGGCGCGTGGCTATCGCTGGAACGGCGAGGAGGGGCCAACCCCCAAGGCTTGGTACATCGACGTGGCCGAGGCTGATCGGGACGCGGAGCTGGAGTATCTCGCCAAGGAGATCTATGGCGGCGAGATCCACCTGCCGACCCGGAAAATCACGGCGTTCGAGCGCTTCTCGGATCGAATCTGAGACAGGGAGCCCGCGTTTGTCGATCAGGGCGGGGCCGGCGCCACGCCGGTCGTTGGCGGCGGTGAGGGCCAGGCGTCGTATCCATAGGCGTAGGTTTCGAGCCGCTTGGTGGGCAGATAGGGTTCTCGATACTTGTTCTGGCGTCCCTGCTCGGAGATCAGGTGCAGGTGCTTTCTGGCCCTGGAGCCGATGACGTACAGGAGCTTGGTGGCGCTGGCTTGCCCCTCCGGATCGCTGAAATGAGGGACCATATCCTCGAGCAGGCAGTAGGCGATCACCGTGTCGAACTCCAAGCCCTTGACCCCATGGATCGAGGAGACGGTGATGCCGGATCGCTCGGAGAACACCTTCTGAAAAGCGCTCAATTCCGACAGGCCCTCGCCGCCCTCCTTGACCAACAGCTTCAGCCGGGCCGTCGAAGCGTCGAAGAACGCGACGTGGTGGTCTTTGATAGTGTCGTAGTCGTCGATCGACAGACCCAGCACGTCCAGTAAGGCGTCGAAAAACAGGCGCAGATAGGTCAAGCCATCCAGCTCGTTCAGGCGGATGCCGTTGCAGAGTCTGAGGAAGTCTCGCCGCGACAGGTGTTCGACGGGCGCGCCGGCGTTGATCAGTTCGCGCAGCACCTCGCCAGCCCAGCGCAGCCGGCGGACAAACAGCGCCGGGTGGGGTTTGGTCAGGACGATCCGGCTGACCTTGTACCAGAAATTGTCCGGGCTTCGGGCGAAGGGAATGGCGCCGGGTCCGTTGAACTCGTACTCTGGCAAGGCCGCGATCAGGGCCCGGGTCATTGTCGCGAGCTTGGCCCATTGCGGCGCCACGACGCAGACCTCGTGCGGTGCGATCTTTTCGACCTCGATGCTACGCCGGATCAGCCGCACCAGTTCGGCCTCCAGGTCCTTCTGGTGGGTCTCTGTGTCGTAGGTGATGAGGCTGGCGAAGTCCCGATGCTCGCCGGCCGCCTCGATGGTGGCCGTCAGCTCGTTGAAGTGTCCGAAGTACTCAACGATCCGCCGCGAGGAGCGGTAGTTTCGCGACAGGTCCTTCTCCACCAGGGCTACGCTGGCCAGGGTGGCGAAGTCGGCGACCGCCATGGCGTGGCCGCCAAGCGAGGCCAGGATCGCCTGGTTGGGGTCGCCGACGATGAAGGCGCGGGTCTCGCCTCCGCCGGCCTTCAGGATCGCGGCCAGAATGCCGTACTGGATCTCTTTGGTGTCCTGGTACTCGTCGACCAGGATACAGGTGAAGATCCGGCTGAGGATCTTGGCGACGGCGTCGCCACGCTTGATGAGCTGATAGGAGAACTTCAGCATCATCTCGAAATCGATCTGGCGATCGGCCTGCAGTCGAGCCCGATACTGCTTGAGGATGGTCTCCACATGCGGGGCCAGTGTGGCGTCCCGGCATTGGAAGATTGTCGAGCTGGTCGTGACATAGTGGTCGCATTCCCACCGCGACAGGCCCGGGACCTTGCTGGCCGCGCACAGCTCGTCGAGCAGCGCGTCGCGCGCTTGGGGGTCGATCACCCGAAATCCATTGCGCAGCGAAGGATGGTAGATCCCGTAGGGCTTGAGGATCCATTCCAGACAGAAGGCGTGGATTGTTCCGATCCAAAGTCGTGAGCTGTCCACGCCCAGGCCGTCGATCCGGTCCTGGATCTCTTCGGCGGCGCGATGAGTGTAGGTGATGGCCATCACGCGCTGCTGGGGGGAGGTCAGGAGGGAGAGTTCGCGGGCGATCCGATAGGTGAGGGTGCGGGTCTTGCCGCTACCGGGGCAGGCGGTGAGAAAAACGCTGCCGGGCTCCATCACGGCGGCGGCCTGCTCGGCGTTGAGGTCATCTTCTGCCCAGACGAACATGGTCAGAGCCTGCTTAGAATTTCCGCGAGCGTCCCTTCCGGGTAGTTCGCAAGTAGGCTGGCCTTCAGCGCATCCAGATCGATCTCGCCGGTGCGGTACTTTTCCACCTCCACGCCCAGCATCAGGATATCGAGCTCGTCCGCGCCGTTGGCTTGCAAGGCCGCGAGTCGATGGTCGATGATCGCCGCGATCGTCGGCGCCGACAGCGGCGCATGGACCTTCAGCAGTGCATCTAGGATGTAGCCTGGCACGATGGTGTCGGCCGTGATCAGTCGGCCCAGCATCACCGCGAACCAGCCCTTGCCGGCCTTGTTGGCCAGGAACAGCACCTGGGGGCCGTACTCATCGAGTTTGCCTGACGCCAGGCGCGCGATGGCCGCGTCGCGATAGGCCTTCTGCACGTAGAGTTCAGGCACGACGTCCACGACGGTCTGGACGTTGCCTGCCTTGATGAAGTCGACCTCGAAGGTGTGATCAGCGAAGTGGCAGCTGACCAGCGGGTTGGCCGCCTCCATGGCCGTCAGGCGCTCGTGACGGTCCGCTCCGGCCTTGGCCGAGCGCTCGGCGACGCCCTTGTCGGTGATTGTCTCTTTGGTGTCGCCCTCATGGACCGTGATGTCGATGGTTGGCGCATCCAAGTCGGTGATGATCGCGCAGCGTTTGCGGATGCGGTCGGCGTGGAAGAGGACCGAGATGTTTTCGAAGCCGGTGCTGCGGATGTTGATCAGGCTGACGCCCATCTCGTCGAGGCTGATCCCGAGCACCTGTTTGACCAGGATAGGGATGAGGATTTCCTCGGCGTCGCCTTCCACGAGGATCACACTCTTGGCGAAGAGTAGGTTGGATCGCACCGCGTCGAGGTAGCGTTCGAGCGCACCGATCTGGTCGGTATCGAGACCGACCGAGGGCTGATAGGCCTCGCAGCTGGCTCCCGACCGCGCCAGGATATTGATGCTGTCGACCTTGCTGACCTCGGAGATGTGGGTCGAGTGGGTCGAATAGATGATCTGGGTCTCGTCGTACTTCAGTCGCTCGAACAGGGTCTTCTGAATGTGGGTGTGGATGTGGGCTTCCGGCTCCTCGATCAGCAGGATGTTGGCGCAGGCCTGCTTGCCCTTCTGGTATTTGAACTCCAGGAGCTTGAGAGTGAGGTAGATCAGGTTGGCGCCGCCCAGGCTGAGATCCTGGACGCCGCCCTCGTGGCCGTCGTCGGCCTCGCCGACAAAGAGTTTCAGGGACTGGAACAGGCGGTCGGCCTCGGTCGGCAGTTCCGAACGGATCGAGAGCTTGGTGGGCGAGTAGGTCACCCCCGCAGCGTCGGAAATCGTCTCGCGGATGTTCCTGCGGACCTCCTGAACGTCGTCGAGGTCGGAGATCTTGCCGTTGAGCTGATCAACCAGGGCCGTGATGGGGTCCATGGTCGCGGCGCTGATCTTGCCGCTTTTGCTCCGCAGCAGCCCCAGGAGCGGATTAGTGCGGTTGTTGCGGAACTCCTCGACCACGTCGCGCAGGGCCTGGATGTACGTGAAGCAGACGTGGTCATAGATCGTCATCGCCCCCTGGATCCGGAAGCCCAGGCCAGGCGGCTCCAGTTCGGCTGGAAACTGGACGGCGCTGAAATCCCCCACCAGGGCCGTGTAGGCGGCCGGATCGGTGAAGTCGGCCGTGCTCTTGCCGAATAGCGCTGTCTCATAGTCGTCGATGGTCATCTCGGCGCGGATCGCGTCCAGCCCAGCGACGTCACCGGCCGCCAGTTTGGAAAGCTGGACGCGGCGTGGCGCTTTGGGCCGACAGACGAGGGTGTAGCTGGCCCGATCGACGGCGCCGCCCGCGGCGGCGTCACCGGCGCCGTGGAGGAACATGGCCTGTACCGCCTCGTCGTCCGAGACGTCGGCGAAGTCCAAGCTAATGATGATCCAATGGCCCTGCCAATCGGGGCCTAGGCCCCGATGAAAGTCGTCGCGGGTCATGCGGCTGGCCGACCAGGAAAGGTTGCCGTCGAGCAGCAGGCGAATGGCGCGGAAGAGGTTGGTCTTACCCGAGCCGTTCTCCCCGATGATCGTGTTGACGCCGCCTTTGAACGTCACGCTGGTTCGCGCGAAGTTGCGGTAGTTGACCAGCTGCAGTCTAGAAATGTGCATGTACGCTCGCCACGGCCCAGCTTGATTGGGGCACCTTGGCGGATCGCAACTTCGCCGTGAAGTGGTGGAGGCGATACTCGCTATGGCACGGGCGGGATAGGTGGCGTCTTTGCCTCGCCAATCCGAAGGCGCTGTGACTGAAACGCCTTGCGCCACAGGCTTTTCATGAGAGGGCGACGGTATTTTTCAGATGAGCCTGGCTGACCATTTTGGGGATGCAGAGCGGCAGGCCGGATGGAATGAAATGGGCGCCCGCGCACGCTGTCGGTCTCGAACGCGCCGACTCGGCCGGGTGGGGAGAGTTTGGGGGAGGGCTGGAGCGTAGTTCGGGGTGGTTTGGGTGTGTTTTTGTGTAAGTATATAGTGTGGATATATATTAGGCTGTAATTGATGCAAAAATCAAATGGCGCGCTATGGCGGTCGTGTCAAGTTGAGAAATTTCCCATAAAAAACAATGTGATAATATTCCGGCGATTTCGTCGGCGGGATAACAAATGTGTGATTAGAAAATCTCTTTAATTACAGTGTCTTGAGTGATTTTAGTATTATTGAGTGGGAGTAATGCGCCAGCGCGGCGCCTGAGATTTAGGCAGTTCGAATTTTGAACGGGGCGTCGTCTTCGCGACGCTCCTCAAGACGCGACAGCCCGCCTAGATCAGACGCATGCGCGTCTTTGTCATCGATCCCGATCAGGTCCGAGCGGCGCTCGTGGCCGAAGGGCTCAAGGGCATCGAGCCGCTGGAGGTCCGTCGCTCGGCTGTCTATGACGAGGTCGAGGTCCTGGCGTTCGCGCCTGACGTCGTGGTGATCGCCGCCGAGAGCTCCGACCGCGACACGCTCGACAGCCTCAAGGACTACGGCCACGGGCGGCCCGTGGTGATGTTCGTCGACCGCTCCGAGCCTGGCCTGGCCGAACAGGCGGTGCGGGCCGGTGTCGCCGCCTATGTCGTGGACGGCCTGGCGCCGGGCCGGGTGCGCTCGATCCTCGATGTGGCCATGAGCCGCTTTGCGCTCACCCAGCAGCTGCGCGGCGATCTGGCCAAGGCCAAGGCCGATCTGGAATCACGCAAGACCGTCGAGCGCGCCAAGGGCCTTCTGATGCGCGAGCGGGGGCTGGACGAGGACGGCGCCTATCGCCTGCTGCGCAAGCTGGCCATGGACCGGGGCAAGCCGATCGGTTCGGTCGCCGCCGACCTGCTGGCCTTTGCCGGCGTGCTGAAGGGCGACGCCCCATGAGCGGGCTGTACGATCTGCGGCTGGGTTTCATCCCGCTGACCGACTGTGCGCCGCTGGCCGTCGCGCAGGCTCTGGGTTTCTTCGAGGAAGAGGGTTTGGCCGTCGAGCTGGTCCGCGAGGCGTCCTGGGCGACGATCCGCGACAAGGTCGCCGTCGGCGCCTTGGACGGGGCCCACATGCTGGGGCCGATGGCATTATCGGCGGCGGGGGCGGTCCTGGCCCCGCTGGCCCTGAACCGCAACGGCAGCGCGATCACCGTTTCGACGGCGCTGGCCGGCAAGGATCTGGGCGAGGTGGTCAAGGCGCGACGGGCGAGCGGGCAGCCGGCGCTGACTTTCGCCGTGGTCTTTCCGCAGTCGATGCACAACTACCTGCTGCGCGACTGGCTGGTCGGGGCGGGGGTCGATCCCGACCGGGACGTCCGTATCGTGGTCATTCCGCCGCCGCGCATGGTCGAGCGGATGCGCGCGGGCGAGATCGACGGCTTCTGCGTCGGCGCGCCCTGGAACGCGGTGGCCGAGGCCGAAGGCGTCGGCCGCATCCTGATGACGTCGTCACAGATTTGGGCGGGCGGTCCCGACAAGGTGCTGGGCGTCACCACCGAACTGGCCGCTCAGCGTCCCGACGACCTGCGGGCGTGCCTGCGGGCGGTGATCCGCGGCGCGGCCTGGGCCGATGCGCCCGAGAACCGCCAGGATCTGGTCGCGCTGCTGGCTCGGCCGGCGTGGGTTGGCGTCGCGCCCGAGGCGCTGGTCCGCGCGCTCGAGCAGGAGATCGTCTTCCATCGCGACGGGGCTGGCTTCCCGGATCGCCAGCACGCCCTGTGGTTTCTGTCGCAGATGGTGCGGTGGGGACAGCTCGACGCCGGACGCGACCTGGAAGCCCAGGCCGATCAGGTCTATCGGCCAGGCCTCTACCGCGGTGCGGTGCTGTCCCTAGGCGCGGACGAGCCCGCTCTGCACGCTTCGTAGGCGCCGCCGGCGCCTGTCTGCCGAGCAAACATACGGGTTGGCGCGGGGCGGTCTTACGGCGCGCCGTTATCGGTGACAGCGCCGACGGATCGGGTCTCCCATAGTCTTCAGGCCAACGAACAACGGCGTTCGCGGCTGCCAGAGGACCGCTCGGATGCGGTCACCCGTCCGGAGCGATGACGCTCCGCTCTCGCAGACACGCAACCCGTCGAGGCCGACATGCTCTCCCGCGACTTCCTGAAGGCCGGCCATGCGCCGACCCTGTTCGCAGCGTTCCTGTATTTCGATCTCAGCTTCATGGTCTGGGTGATCCTGGGCCCGCTGGGCGTGGCGATCGCCAAGGACTTCAACCTGGATCCGGCCCAGAAGGGCATGATGGTCGCCATCCCCGTCCTGGCCGGCGCGGTGCTGCGGCTGGTCAACGGCGTGCTGGTCGACCGGATCGGGCCGAAGAAGACCGGCATGATCGGACAGTTGATCGTGCTGGCGGGTCTGGTTCTGGCCTGGGCGGTCGGCATCCATAATTACCATCAGGTTCTGGCTCTGGGCATCGTCCTGGGCGTGGCCGGCGCCTCGTTCGCCGTGGCCCTGCCGCTGGCCTCGCGCTGGTATCCGCAGGAGCATCAGGGCCTGGCCCTGGGCATCGCCGGGGCGGGCAACTCGGGCACGGCCCTGGCGGCCCTGTTCGCGCCGATCCTGGCCAAGCATTTCGGCTGGCAGAACGTCATCGGCCTAGCCGCCCTCCCGCTGGCCGTCGCGTTCGTCGTCTACATGCTGCTGGCCAAGGACGCCCCCGAGCAACCCGCGCCCAAGAAGCTGGCCGAGTATCTGGATGTCCTGAAGGTCCCGGACGCCTGGTGGCTGATGCTGCTGTACGCGGTGACCTTCGGCGGCTTCGTGGGCCTGGCCTCCTCGCTGACCATGTACTTCAACAGCGAATACCACCTGGATCCGGTCGTCGCTGGTTTCTTCACCGCCGCCTGCGTGTTTGCCGGCTCGTTCATCCGCCCGGTCGGCGGGGCCCTGGCCGACCGCTTCGGCGGCGTGCGCACCTTGAGCATCGTCTACGCCCTGGCGGCCCTGGGTCTGACGGTGGCCAGCTTCCAGCTGCCCACGGCCTGGGCCGCCCTGGCGGCGCTGATGTTCTCGATGCTGGCCCTGGGCGCGGGCAACGGCGCGGTGTTCCAGCTGGCCCCGCAGCGCTTCCGCAAGGAGATCGGCGTCATGACGGGCCTGATCGGCATGACGGGCGGCATCGGCGGCTTCTACCTGGCCTCGACCCTGGGCCTGGCCAAGAAGATGACCGGTTCCTACCAGTCCGGCTTCATCGGCTTCGCCCTGCTGGCCCTGTTCGCCCTGGTCGCGCTCCACGGGCTGAAGGCCCGCTGGCGCGCCGTCTGGCCGACCCTGCACGGCGACACTGCCGCGACCGTCCGCGTCTGATCCCTGCTTCCCGAGAGATCTAAAGTCATGACCAAGGAACATCTGGTCGTCATCGGCAACGGCATGGCCGGCTGCCGGGCGGTCGAGGAAGTGCTCAAGCGCGACCCCGCCCGCTACGACGTCACCATCTTCGGCGCCGAGCCGCGGGTGAACTACAACCGCATCATGCTGTCGCCGGTGCTGGCGGGCGAGAAGAGCTTCCAGGACATCGTCATCAACGACGAGGCCTGGTACCGCGACAACGCCATCACCCTGCACGCCGGCCGCGCGGTCACCGCCATCGACCTGGACGGCCGCAAGGTGGTCGCCGAAGGCGGGCTGGAAGTCGCCTACGACAAGCTGATCCTGGCCACCGGCTCGGACCCGTTTCGCCTGCCGTTGCCAGGCGCCGACCTCAAGGGCGTGGTGACCTTCCGCGACCTCGACGACGTCGAGGCCATGGTCGAGGCTTCGGCCAGGCCCGGCGCGCGGGCCGTGGTCATTGGCGGCGGTCTGCTGGGCCTGGAGGCCGCCTACGGCCTGGCCCGCCGGGGCATGGGCGCCACCGTCGTCCACCTGATGGACGTCTTGATGGAGCGTCAGCTGGACGAGAGCGCCGGCTATCTGCTGCGCGAGGCCCTGGCCGAACGCGGTGTCGAGACGGTGCTGGGCGCCCATTCGGATGAGATCGTCGGCGAGGACGGCCGCGTGGCCGGCCTGAAGCTGAAGGACGGTCGCGTCCTGCCGTGCGACTTGCTGGTCATGGCCGTCGGCATTCGTCCGAACGCCACGCTGGGCAAGGCGTCCGGCCTGCAGGTCAATCGCGGGATCATCGTCGACGACGCCATGCGCACCTCGGACCCCGCGGTGTTCTCGGTCGGCGAGTGCGTCGAGCACCGCGGCAACTGCTACGGCCTGGTCGCGCCCATCTGGGACATGTGCCGCGCCTTGGCCGAGGAACTGACGGACGGCCAAGGCGGCTATGAGGGCTCGGTGCTCTCGACCCGCCTGAAGGTCTCGGGCGTCGACGTCTTCTCGGCCGGCAAGTTCGCCGGCGGCGACGGCTGCGAGGACATCGTGTTCCGTGACGCCGCGCGGGGCGTTTACAAGCGTGTCGTCATCGAGGGCGGCAAGGTCGCCGGTGCGGTGCTGTTCGGCGACGCCGCTGACGGGGGCTGGTATTTCGACCTGATGCGGGCGGGGACCGACGTTGCCGAAATCCGCGAGACGCTGATCTTCGGCCAGGCCATCACGGAAGGGCTGTCGGGCCTGGACCCTAGCGCGGCCGTTGCGGCCATGCCCGATACGCAGGAAATCTGCGGCTGCAACGGCGTCTGCAAGGGTGCGATCACCGGCGCGATCACGGCCCAGGGCCTGACGACGCTGGACGAGGTCCGCGCGGTGACCAAGGCCTCGGCCTCGTGCGGCTCGTGCACGCCGCTGGTTGAGCAGGTCATCCGCCTGACCCTCGGCGACGGCTTCAAGGCGCAGACCGGTCCCAAGCCGATGTGCAAGTGCACGCACCATCCGCATGGCGAGGTGCGCGAGGCGATCGTCGCGCAGGACCTGAAGTCCATGCCGGCCGTTTTCCAGGCTATGGAATGGACCACGCCCGACGGCTGCGCCTCGTGCCGGCCGGCCCTCAACTACTACCTGCTGTGCGCCTGGCCGGGCGAGTACCAGGACGACGCCCAGTCGCGGTTCATCAACGAACGGGTCCACGCCAACATCCAGAAGGACGGGACCTATTCGGTGGTGCCGCGCATGTGGGGCGGCATGACCACGCCCGACGAGCTGCGGGCCATCGCCGACGTCGCCGACAAATACGCCATCCCGGCGGTCAAGGTGACGGGCGGTCAGCGTATCGACCTGCTGGGCGTGCAGAAAGACGACCTGCCGGCGGTGTGGGCCGATCTGAATGCGGCCGGCATGGTCAGCGGCCACGCCTACGCCAAGGGCCTGCGTACGGTGAAGACCTGCGTCGGCAGTGACTGGTGCCGGTTCGGCACCCAGGACTCCACGGGGCTGGGCATCAAGCTCGAGAAGTTCATGTGGGGCTCGTGGGCGCCGGCCAAGGTCAAGCTGGCCGTATCGGGCTGTCCCCGCAACTGCGCGGAATCGACCTGCAAGGACATCGGCGTGATCTGCGTCGACAGCGGCTACGAGATCCATGTCGGCGGCGCGGCGGGCCTGCACATCCAGGGCACGCAGCTGCTGACCAAGGTCGCCACCGAGGACGAGGCGATCCAGGTCATTTCCGCAGTCATGCAGATGTATCGCGAGGGTGGTTGGTACCTGGAGCGGATCTACAAGTGGATGGCCCGCATCGGGCTCGACACGATCCGCACCGCCACGGTGGACGATCTCGACAGCCGCGCGGCGCTGTTCGCCCGCTTCGTGGTCTCGCAGGAGACCGCCCAGATCGATCCGTGGGCCGAGCGCGCCACCGGCGGCGTGGCGGCGGGCGAGTTCAAGCCGATGGCGATCCTTCCCTTGGAGATGGCGGCCGAATGACCCTGCAAGCTTACATCGATCCTGATTGGCGTGACGTCGGCGCCGTGACCGATATCCCCGAGCGCGGTGCGCGTCGCGTGGCCACGGCGCAGGGCGACGTCGCGGTGTTCCGCACCGGCGACGGCCAGGTCTTCGCCCTGGTCGACCGCTGCCCGCACAAGCACGGTCCCTTGAGCCAGGGCATCGTCCACGGCCACGGCGTGACCTGTCCGATGCACAGCTGGGTCATCGACCTGGCGACCGGCCAGCCCACGGGCGCGGACGCGGGCAAGGGCTGCACGCCGGTGGTCCCGGTGCGGGTCAAGGACGGCCGCGTGCTGCTGGCTCAGCCGGCAATGGCCGACTGATGGCCGACGGCTCCGGCGCCCTGAAAGCGGTCAAGACCACTTGCGCCTATTGCGGCGTCGGGTGCGGCGTGACGGGCGCTGTGGGCGAGGGGCGCTCGGTGGCGATCGCCGGCGACGCCGTCCATCCGGCCAATCTGGGCCGGCTGTGCTCCAAGGGGTCAGCCTTGGGCGCGACGGTCGGGCTGGAGGGGCGGCTGCTGGAGCCGACGATCAATGGCAAGGCCGCCTCGTGGTCTGAGGCCACGGCGCTGGTCGCCAAGCGGTTCAAGGACACCATCGCCAAACACGGCCGCGACAGCGTGGCCTTCTACGTCTCGGGCCAGT
>CAZRPD010000047.1:0-16755 GCA_964601775.1 uncultured Caulobacter sp.
GTCGAGGAAAACGTTCCGGGCTGGATGCGCAACAAGGGCGCTGGCTGGGTCACCGCCGAGTACGGCATGCTGCCGCGCGCCACCCACACCCGCGGCCGCCGCGAGGCCGCCGCCGGCAAGCAGACCGGCCGCACCCAGGAAATCCAGCGCCTGATCGGCCGCAGCCTTCGCGCCGTGGTCGACCTGAAGGCCCTGGGCGAGCGCCAGATCAGCCTGGACTGCGACGTCATCCAGGCCGACGGCGGCACCCGCACCGCCGCCATCACCGGCGCCTGGGTCGCCCTGCGCCTGGCGGTCAACTACCTGCTGGAAGAGGGCGTGCTGAAGGCCGACCCGATCCTGGGCCAGGTGGCGGCCGTCTCGTGCGGCGTGTTCAAGGACACGCCCGTGCTCGACCTGGACTATGAGGAAGACTCGAGCGCCGAGGCTGACAGCAACTTCGTGCTGACCGGCGGCGGCGACATCGTCGAGATCCAGGCTACCGGCGAAAAGCGCGGCTTCACCCGCGCCGAGTTCGAGGCGCTGTTCGGCCTTGCCGAAAAGGGCATCAACGAGCTGTTCGTCCTGCAACGCGCGGCGATCGGGGCCTAAGAGGCCTTGCCCGGACGGGGTATCGGTCCCAGATTCCAGACCTAAGGTTAGGAGTTTGACGTGACCACCCCGTTCGAAGGCCATGAAGTCGAAGCCCGCCTGCGTCCCTCGGCCGAAGCCTATCGCTTCGACCTGGACCAGGCGCTGGCCTCGATGGTCGCTCTCGAGGCGACCGTACCCGCCGACGCCTATACCGCGTCGATCCTGGGGACCGAGCGCGTCGGCAACGGCGTGGTCGTTAGCCCGGGCGGCCTGGTTCTGACCATGGCCTATCTGATCACCGAGGCCGAGCACGTCACCCTGACGCGCAACGACGGCCGGCGCGTGCAGGCCCATGTGCTGGGCCTGGACAACCGCACGGGCCTGGGCCTGGTCCAGGCGCTGGAGCCGCTGGACCTGCCGGCCATCGTCATCGGCAGCGCCCGCGACCTGGACAGCGGCGCCGGCGGCCGCGCCCATGCGGTGGCCGCCAAGGTCATGGCTCGTATGCCGTTCGCCGGTTACTGGGAATATCTGCTGGACGACGCCATCATCACCGGCCCCGCCCACCCGCACTGGAGCGGCGCGGCCCTGATCGGCCCCAAGGGCGAGCTGGTCGGCCTGGGCTCCCTGACCTTGGAAGGCCGCGACAGCGAGGGCCAGGCCCGGCCGCTGAACATGTTCGTGCCGGCCGAACTGCTGCCGCCGATCCTGGACGAACTGGCGCGCGGCCAGGCTCCGCACGCGCCCCGCCCCTGGCTGGGCGTCTTCGCCCAGGAGACCGACAACCACGTCGTCGTGGTCGGCGTCTCGCCCAAGGGTCCGGCCGCCCGCGCCGAGCTGAAGGCCGGCGACCTGATCCTGGCCGTCGACGGCATGCCGGTCTCGGACCTGTCGGAATTCTACACCGCCCTTTGGGACCTGGGCCCCGCCGGCGTCACCGTGCCGCTGAAGCTGCTACGCGAGGGTGACGCCTTCGAGGTCGAGATCCGCTCGATGGATCGCGCAACCTTGCTGAAGAAGCGGCGCTTGAATTGACATGACGGAAAAGCGCGGTCCCTGGGACCAACCGGACACCCCTGCGCCAACGCCCTCGAAAGCAGCGCCCCAGACGTTCAGACGGCCGCCTTTGCCCGGACCGTCGGCGCCGCGCGGCGGGATGTGGCTGTGGCTGGGCTTCCTGGCCGGGATAGGCGTGCTGGTCTTCGCGCTGAGCCACGCCTTCCCCGAGGCCTTGCAGAGCGGCGACGACAAGATGTCCCTGCTTTACCGGGTCGGCATCGTGGTGCTGATCTCGTCGGTGTTGATGCGCGGCCTGCAAGGTTCGCTGGGCCAGCACATGAAGCACGTAGCGATCTGGCTGGGCGTCATCGCCGTGCTGGCTTTGGGCTATGCCTATCGCGCCGAACTGGCCAGCGTGCCGCGCCAGCTGCAGCTGGCCTTCAATGTCGGCTCGCCGGTCCAGACCGAGGAGCGCACCCTCGTGGTCCCGCAAGGCGAAGGCGGCCACTATGTCGTCGATGGCCTGATCAACGGCCAGCGCGTGCGGTTCATGGTCGACACCGGGGCCACCGAGACCGTGCTCAGCCCCGCCGACGCCAAGCGCATCGGCATCCCGATCGACACCCTGAACTACGGCTACAAGGCTCAAACCGCCAATGGCGTCGGCTATGGCGCGGCCTATGACGCCACGATGCTGGAGATCGGCGCGATCAAGCTCGAAGGCTTCCGGGTGATGGTCAACAAGGCCCCGATGGACGGGTCGCTCTTGGGCATGAGCTTCCTGAACCGCCTGGAAGCCTTCGAATTCCGCAATCGCCAGCTGATCCTCAAGTGGCGCGAGGACGGCAAGGGCCGAGCCTACTGAACTCGGCCCCGACGGCGCACAGCCGTCAGCGTGGCTGCGGCGGCGCGACCCAGCCGTCAGCGCTATCGATATAGGCCTTGCGGCTGACCTTGTCGTAGAGGCAGAGCTTGGCGTTGTTCGAGCCGCGCGACCGGTCGGAGACCAGCATCGCGACCTTTCCCACGCGGTCGTCGAAGCCAACGATCGGCGACGGCCGCGCATTGCGATAGCCGGCGGCGGCGAGACAGCTCTTGGTGACCCGCTGATTGAACTCGGCCCAGGCCCCGGGGCTTGAAGCCTGCGCCGAAGCGGCGGCCGACAGGGCGCCAACGGTGAAGACGGCGGCGAAGATAGCGCGTGTTGTGATCACTTGGTTTTTCCGAGATTGCGAGGCCCCCGCCTCACGACGTCAACGCGCCACGTTCGGCGCGGTTTCGTCCCTCAACCCAGCTCGTCGTCGTCCTCGTAGTTCACCGGCGGGCCACTCTCGAAGCTCAACAGATCACCGGGCTGGCACTGCAGTTCGCGACACAGGGCGTCCAGGGTCGAGAACCGCACGGCGCGGGCCTTGCCGGTCTTCAGGATCGACAGGTTGGCGATCGTCACGCCCACGCGGTCGGACAGCTCGGTCAGCGACATGCGGCGTTCCAGCAGGACGCGGTCGAGGTTCACGCGGACAGGCATGCGGTTTCGCGCTCCGGATCAGATCGTGAGTTCGGCTTCGCGACGAAGGCGCGCGCCCTCGCGGAACACCTCGGCCAGGACGAACACCACCAGCACCGAGAACCAGGCGGTCAGGGTGAAGCTGTCGTCGATGACCTTGGCCTTGGGGGCCAGCCAGCGGGCCAGGCCCGAAAAGACGTAGCGACCGACTTCCAGGCCGGCCAGCACCAGGCCGATCAGGCGCAGGCGCACGACATTGTCGGGATGGAAGGGGTCGCCGGCGGTCAGGGTCCCGAAGATCCGGCGCAGGCGCTCGACGATCACCATCCAGCCGCCCAACAGCAGGGCCCATGCGGCCAGGGCCCCGGCGAACAGCGGCCCATCGCGGCTGACGGCCTCAACCGCGTCGCTGATCGGCAACATCGAGGCCAGCAGTTCGGGATTGAAGCTGAACAGCAGGGCGACCAGCGTGAACAGCGACAGCAGGCAGACGAAGATCCATAGCCCGACGTAGATGACGTCCAGGATGATCTTCAGAAAACTCGATACGGAGCCGGGCCCCAACGCGCGCATGACCGCTTCCCCAACCTACAACGCGAGCAATCTGCCCCGCGTCGTGGGGGCGGTCAAAAAACCCCGTCGCGCCTAGAGCGTCTGCACCACGAACGCCACGGCCGACACCGGAACACCCACCAGCAGGGCGGCGGTGATGGCGGTCATGACGACCTTGTCGGCGAGGCGGAACAGGCGAGCGGCGGACATCGTGCTTTCCAGTTTGCGAAGGGGCGCTGAGACCAGACCGATCTGGTCCCTCGCCAGGATCAACAGATAGGGGCCGAACGTGGTTCCGCCAATCTCGATTATCGAAAAACGATATTAAACTCTGGTAATGATGCACGGTCGCCAAGGGGCGTGCTTTCGAGGTCACACAACATCGCCCCGCGCCAAATCCGATCGAGCGCGGTAAAGGGAGCCGAACGATTTCCGAAGGAGTCCGCCATGGCGTTGAAGCTCGAAGCCGGAACCAAGCTGGTCGCCGCCACCCACAACCCCGGCAAGGTCCCGGAGATCGCCGCCCTGCTGGACGGCCGCTTCGAAATCCTCACCGCCGGCCAGCTGGGATTGCCCGAGCCGGAAGAGACCGAGAGCACGTTTGTCGGCAATGCGCTGCTGAAGGCTCGCCACGCCGCCGACCTGTCGGGCCACATCGCCCTGGCCGACGACAGCGGCCTGTCGGTGACGGCGCTGGACGGCGCGCCCGGCATCTTCTCGGCTCGCTGGGCCGGCCCGACCAAGGACTTCGCCCTGGCCATGGACAAGGTCGCCGAGCGCCTGGACGAGACGGGTTCGGACGACCGCTCGGCCTGGTTCACCTCGGCCCTGGCGGTGGCCTGGCCGAACGGCCCGGCCGTGGTGGTCGAGGGCCGCGTCGACGGGACCTTGGTGTTCCCCGGCCGTGGCGCCCGCGGCTTCGGCTACGACCCGATCTTCCTGCCCGAGGGTTCGGACCTGACCTTCGGCGAGATGGACCCCGCCGCCAAGGACGCCATGAGCCACCGCGCCCGCGCCTTCGCCAAGCTGAAGGCGGCGCTGTTTGACTAAACCGATCGGCGTTTACGTCCACTGGCCCTACTGCGCGCGGATCTGCCCCTATTGCGACTTCAACGTCGTGCGGGATCGCGGCCGGACCGACGAGCAAACGGCCCTGGCCGACGCCATTGTCGCCGACCTCGAAGCGCAACGCGCCCTGACCGGCCCGCGCGACCTGCTGTCGATCTTCTTCGGCGGCGGCACGCCCTCGCTGATGGATCCTGTCCAGGTCTCACGAGTGATCGAGACAGCCAGGCGGCTGTGGTCGCCCGTCGCCGACCTGGAAATCAGCCTCGAAGCCAATCCCACGGACGCCGAGGCCGATCGCTTCGCGGCCCTGGCCGACGCCGGCGTCCAGCGGCTGTCGCTGGGCGTCCAGGCCCTTGACGACGCGTCCTTGAAGGCGCTGGGCCGCAACCACGACGCCGGCGCGGCGCGGCGGGCGATCGCCGCGGCGACCAAGGCCTTCCCGCGCCTCTCCATCGACCTGATCTACGCCCGTCCTGGCCAGACCGACGCGGCCTGGCGCGCCGAACTCTCCGAAGCCCTTGCGCTCGGCCCGGAGCACGTCTCGCCCTATCAGCTGACGATCGAGCACGGCACCGCCTTCGACCGGGCGGTCGGGCGAGGAAAACTCATCGTGCCCGACGAGGACCTGGCCGCCACCCTGTTCGAGACCACCCAGGAAATCCTGGAGGCCGCCGGCTTCGACGCCTACGAGGTTTCCAACCACGCCAAGGGTCAGGCCGCCCGCTCGCGGCACAACCTCGTCTACTGGCGCGGCCACGACTATGTCGGCGTCCGCCCGGGGGCGCTCGGCCGCCTGACCTTGCCGGAAGGCGGTGCGACCACCACCGCCCATCGGGCCATCAAGGACTACATCGCCGCCGTCCACGAGACCGGACTCGGCTTCGAGCGCGAGGCGCTTACCCCCGAGGAAGCCGCCGAAGAGCGACTCGTTCTGGGTTTGCGCATCAACGACGGCGTGAGCTTCGACGAGATGGCGCCGCTGGGCCTGAACCCTGATGCGGCCAAGGTTCGCGATCTGGTCGAGGCCGGCCTGCTGGCCGACGACCGCAACCGATTGCGGGCGACCCGGGCCGGCCGACTGGTGCTGGACAGGCTGACAGGCGCGCTAGCGACCTGATAAGGCTGTGATTTGCGAGAGCCGAAGGACGCGTTGATTTGAGCCGCCAGCTTCCCCCGCCAGCCCTGTCCGACGCGCCCCTGGCGCCCGGCCTCTATCTGGTGGCGACGCCGATCGGCAATCTGCGCGACATCACCCTGCGGGCCCTGGACGTGCTGGCCGCCTGCGACGTGCTGCTGGCTGAGGACACCCGGGTGACGGGGAAACTCTTGTCGGCCTATGGCGTCAAGACCAAGCTGCAACGCCACGACGAACACGTCGCCGAACGCGATATCCCCCGCATTCTCGAACGGCTCGAGGCCGGCGAGCGCGTGGCCCTGGTGTCGGACGCCGGCACACCGATGGTTTCCGATCCCGGCTACCGCCTGGCGCGCGAGGCGATCGCCGGCGGCCACGCCGTGATCCCGATCCCCGGCGCTTCCGCCGCCCTTGCGGCGCTCACCTTGGCCGGCCTGCCGACCGACCGCTTCCTGTTCGCCGGCTTCCCGCCGCCCAAGAGCGCCGCCCGCCGCACCTTCCTGGAAGAGTTCGCCAACACCCGCGCCACCCTGATCTTCTACGAAGGCGCCTCCCGGGTGGACGACTGCCTGGCCGACATGGCCGTGGTGTTCGGCGAAACCCGCCAGGCGGCGGTGTGCCGTGAACTGACCAAGCTCTATGAGACCTGCATCCGCGGGACCCTGGCCGAGCTCGCCGCCGACCCACGTTTCGAAGCCCCCAAGGGCGAGATTGTCATCCTGGTCGGTCCGGGCGCCGAGAAGGTCGCCACCGCCGACGACGCCGAGGCCGCGCTGCGCGAAGCCATGGCCCGCCTGCCGCTGGGCGAAGCCGCCTCCGAAGTCGCCAAGGCCCTGGGGCGCTCCCGCAAGGATCACTAACGCCAGGCCCTGCCCCTCAAGGAGCAGGCTGGAAGACCGCCGGCGTCCGCCAAGCGCCCTCTCGACGGGAAAAGGGCGCAGCCGCTCGCAAGCTCGGCCGGCGCGCCGAGGTCTGGGCGGCGCTGCTGCTGATGGCCAAGGGCTATCGCATCCTGGGTTTCCGCCTGGCCACGCCGCTGGGCGAAATTGACCTCCTGGCGCAACGCGGCAAGGTGCTGGCCGTTGTGGAGGTCAAGCAACGGACGACTATCGAGGACGCCCTGGACGCCGTCACGCCCACCCAGCGCGATCGCCTGCGCCGCGCCGCCGCCCATCTCGCCGCGCACCGCCACAGCCTGCGCGATCTCGTCGTGCGGATCGACCTGATCGCCCTGGCGCCCGGCCGTGTCCCGCGCCATCTCCCCAACGCCTGGCTAGATTCTGGAGGCCCCGCATGACCCGCGAAGAGGCCGAAGAGATCCTGACCCGCGCGGGCGAAGGTTCAGATGCGGACTTCCCGCTCTTCGACGCCGCCCTCGCCTGCGCCGTCCACGACGACCCCAGCCGCGACATCACCCCGGCCATCAACCTGGCCAAGGACTCCGTCGATCGCCTGCGCCGCCGCGCCGAGAGCGAGTCGCCCGAGGAAGCCGTCGCCGAGACCCTGGCCGGCGACCTGCGCCTGACCGGCGACGTCCTGACCTACGACCATCCCGACAACGCCGACGTCATCGCCATCGCCGACCGCCGCAAGGGCCTGCCGGTGGCCTTGGGCGTGTTCTACCTGCACGCCGCCCGGCAAGCGGGCCTAGATCTCTACGGCGTCGACTTCCCAGGCCACTTCCTGCTGCGCATCGAGACCGACGAGGGGCCGCTGGCCCTGGACCCGTTCAGCGAAGGCCGCGTGGTGCTGCCGTCCGAACTTTCCCGCCGCGCCCTGCGCACCGGCCTGATGCCCGACGTCGCCTCGCGGCTGGAGCTCCTGATGGCGCCGATCTCCGACCGCGCCGTGCTGATCCGGCTGCAGAACAACATCTTCGCCCGCGCCCAGCAGGCCAAGGACTGGCCCCGCGCCGAGCGCTCGGCCCTGCGCCGCGCCCTGCTCAATCCCAACGACCACCGCCCCTGGCTGGACGTCGCCGCCGCCCGCGAAGGCCAAGGCGCCCTGGCCGGCGCCCTCCAGGCCCTCTCCCGCGCCCAGACCCTGGACGGCGGCGCGGCGATTGCTGCGAGAGCCGCGCGGGAGCGGATGCGGCTGCGGTTGAACTAGCGTTCCGGAGAAAACGGCTTAACTAGGCTCCAGCATAGAACCCCAGGAGCCCCCATGTCGCTGCGAGTCGCCGTTCAGATGGATCCCGTCCTGGGGATCAACATCGACACCGACACGACCTTCCTGATGATGATCGAGGCCCAGAACCGCGGTCACAAGCTGTGGTTCTACACGCCCGACAAGCTCTCTCTGGAAGACGGCCGGGTGTTCGCCCGCGCCCAGCCGCTGGAAGTCTTCGCCGAGCACGGCGCCCACGCCAAGCTGGGCGAAACCGTCGTTCTGGACATGAAAGACGACATCGACGTGGTGCTGATGCGCCAGGATCCGCCGTTCGACATGGCCTACATCACGGCGACCTACTTCCTGGAGAAGGTCCACCCGCACACCCTGGTGGTCAACAACCCGGCCGAGGTGCGCAACGCGCCCGAGAAACTGTTCGTCACCGACTTCCCCGGGGTGCAGCCGCCGACCCTGATCACCTCGGACTATGAGGCGATCTACGACTTCCGCGCGCGCCACGGCGACATCGTGCTCAAGCCGCTCTATGGCGGCGGCGGCTCGGGCGTGGCCCGGCTGCTGGCCGACGATCCCAATCTCGACGCGCTGCTGGAACTGCACGCCATGATCAGCCGCGAGCAGGTCATCGCCCAGAAGTTCGTGCCGGCCGTCAGCAAGGGCGACAAGCGCGTCCTGCTGGTCGATGGCGAGCCCGTGGGCGCGATCAATCGCGTGCCGGCCGCCGGCCAGGTGCGCTCGAATCTCCGCGTCGGCGGCCGCGCCGAGGCGGTCGAACTGACCGCCCGCGACCTGGAGCTCTGCAAGATCATCGGCCCCGAGCTAAAGCGCCGTGGACTGATCTTTGTCGGCATCGACGTGATCGGCGAGTACCTGACCGAGATCAACGTCACGTCGCCCACCGGCGCCCAGCAGTTGAATCGTTTTAGCGGTATCAACGCCGCGACTGTACTGTGGGAACGCATCGAGGACATTCGCCGCAGCGGTGGGTAACTCTGCGGAAACACGACATTTTCCTAAAATGTTCGTTTTTCGTTCTTGATGCATTTCGCAAGCTATGCTGTGACTTGTGGATAAATTTGAGAGTCCACAAGGGATGACGGCATGGCGGCCAAGGTGGTCACCGTCGCGTTCGAAGGCGTCGAGGCGCGTCGCGTCGATGTCGAGGTGCAGCTGACCAACGGTCAGCAGGCCTTCGTCATCGTCGGCCTGGCCGACAAGGCCGTGGCCGAGAGTCGCGAACGGGTGCGCGGCGCCTTTGCCGGCCTGGGTCTGTCGCTGCCGGGCAAGCGCATCGTCGCCAACCTGGCCCCTGCCGACCTGCCCAAGGAAGGCGCCCATTTCGACCTACCAATCGCGCTGGCGGTGATGTCGGCCCTGGGCGTCATCCCGCTGGACGCCCTGGACGGCTGGGCGGCGATGGGCGAGCTGTCGCTGGACGGCCGCATCATGCCCGCCGCCGGCGCCCTGCCCGCGGCAATGGCGGCCGGGGCGATGGATCTGGGCCTGATCTGCGCCGAGGGGTCAGGCCCGGAAGCGGCCTGGGCCGGCGGCACACGGATCCTGGCCCCGCGCTCGCTGGTGTCGCTGATCAACCACTTTCGCGGCGCGCAGATCCTGTCAGCCCCAACGCCCGGCCCGATCGTCGAGGGCGAGCGCCCGAAAGACCTGCGCGACGTCAAGGGCCAGGAACAGGCCAAGCGCGCCCTGGAGATCGCCGCGGCCGGCGGCCACAACCTGATTTTCGTCGGCCCGCCAGGCTCGGGCAAGTCGATGCTGGCGCAGAGGCTACCGGGCCTGCTGCCGCCGCTGACCTCGGCCGAGCTGCTGGAGACCTCGATGGTCCATTCGGTGGCTGGCCTGATCGCCCGCGGGGCGCTCACAAGGGATCGGCCCTACAGGGCCCCTCACCATTCAGCCAGTATGGCGGCGCTGACCGGCGGCGGACTGAAGGCCAAACCGGGTGAGGTGTCCCTGGCGCATAATGGCGTGCTGTTCCTCGACGAACTTCCCGAGTTCGGACGGCAAGCATTGGACAGCCTGCGCGCGCCTCTCGAGACCGGTGAGGTGATGGTGGCTCGCGCCAACGCCCATATCCGCTATCCGGCCAAGGTGCAGTTGGTGGCGGCCATGAACCCGTGCCGCTGCGGCCACGGCGGGGCTGGACGCGGGGCGTGCGGCAAGGCTCCGCGTTGCCAGAAGGACTATCAGGGCCGGGTGTCGGGGCCGCTGATGGACCGCATCGACCTGGCCGTCGACATGCCCGCCGTCACGGCCGCCGACCTCTCCCTGCCGCCGCCGGCCGAAGGCACCGCCGAGGTCGCTGCGCGGGTGGCCAGCGCGCGGGCGTTGCAGGCCGACCGCGCGGCGGCGCTGGAGTCGGCAGAAGCGCTCAACGGCCGGGCCGAGGGGGCCTTCCTGGAGAAGATCACCGCGCTGGACGAGCAAGGCCGCGCCCTGATGGCCCGCGCCGCCGAGGCCGGACGGATCAGCGCCCGCGGCTGGACCCGCACCCTGCGTCTGGCCCGCACCATCGCCGACCTGGAGGGCGCAGGCAGCGTCCGCCGCGTCCACGTCGCCGAGGCCCTGGCCTATCGCCGCACCACGGCGCCCGAAGACGAGGTTCCCCGCCCCAGCTTGACCGCCCGTTAAGCCGGGCCGGGTAACCTTGATGCCCATGAGCGACCCAAGACCCGAAACCAAGCCATCCGGCGTCACGCCCGAGCAGCTGGCCACCTTGAGCCACGAGTTCCGCACTCCGCTGAACGGCGTGCTGGGCATGGCGCGCCTGCTGGAAAACACCAAGCTGACGGCCGAGCAGCGGTCCTATGTCACCGCCCTGCGCGAGAGCGGCGACCACCTGCTGTCGCTGGTCAACGACGTGCTGCACTTCGCCCGCCTGGGCGCGGCCTCGATCGAGCTTTCCCTGGCGCCGGTCAATGTCGAGGACCTGCTGCGCCAGGTGGCCGAGTTGATGAGCCCGCGCGCCCACGAGAAGGGCGTCGAGATCGCCTGGGCCGTCCCGGCCGCCCTGCCGACCATCCTGGCCGACGAGGGCCGGCTGCGGCAGATCCTGCTGAACTTCGCCGGCAATGCCGTGAAGTTCACCGAGGCCGGCGGCGTGCTGCTGACCGCGACCGCCACCCCCTCTCATGGCGAAGGGGAGGGCCGCCTCCGTTTCTCGGTCGCCGACACCGGCCCGGGCGTCGCCCCCGAGGCCCGTCAGCGGATCTTCGAGGCCTTCGTCCAGACCGACATCACCCACGCCACCCAGCTGGGCGGCGCGGGCCTGGGCCTGGCCATCGTCTCGCGTCTGTCGGCCGCCATGAACGGCGAGGTCGGAGTCGGCGGCGAGCTGGGCCACGGGGCCGAGTTCTGGTTCGAGGCGCCTTTCGAGTTGGCCGCCCCCGTCCTCCGGACGGCCCCGCTGGACGGCCGCGCCGTCGCCATCGCCTCGCCCAACGCCATCGTCCGCGCCGCCCCCGTGCGCCAGACCGAGGCCGCCGGCGGCCGCGCCTTTGCCGCCGTCGACGTCGCCTCGGCCCTGGCCGGCGCCCCCGCCGACGCCGTGCTGCTGATCGACAAGGCCCTGGCCGGGCCGCGCGGCGGCCTGAGGCCCCCCGCCGACCGCCGGGCCGTGGTGCTGCTGACCCCCGAACAGCGTGATCGTATCGAGCCGCTGCGCGCCGCGGGTTTCTCGGGCTATCTGATCAAGCCGCTGCGCGCCGCCTCGCTGGTCGCCCAGGTGCTGCAGGCCTGCGCCGCCCAGGGTGAGGACGGAGCTGCCCCCGCCGAGGACCACGCCCACGACGACCGCATCGCCGGCGCCGTGGCCCATGGCGTGCGCGTGCTGCTGGCCGAGGACAACCCGATCCGCGCCCCGCTGCCCCCCCCCCGGGTGGAGCGGGAAGGGTGCAGGGCCGCCCGCGCCCCCGCCGGCGAGCAGGCGGTCGCCGCCGCCTCCAGCGGCGGGTACGACCTGATCCTGATGGACCTGCGCATGCCGGGCCTGACCGGGGTCGAGGCCGCCAAGGCCCTGCGGGCCAAGGGCGTCACCGCCCCGATCGCCGCCCTGACCGCCGACGCCTTCGACGAGGACAAGCGCGCCTGCCTGGCCGCCGGCATGGACGATTTCCTGGTCAAACCCCTGACCCAGGAAGCCCTGCGCGACGCGCTCCAGAAATGGACCACCTCAGGCGTTTCCGGCCGCTGGACGAAAGCCGCGACGCGAGCCAAGGTCGCCGGCTAACGGGCAGGGTCATTCTCCCCTGCGGGGGATCGCCATGACCGAAGCCAAAACGCAGGAGAAGAAGACCCTTCTCCAGACCCTCGCCTTCTTCGGCGAGCGGCGCAGCCTGGTCATGCTGGGCCTGGGCTTCGCGTCCGGCCTGCCCTTCATGCTGATCTTCGACACCCTGTCGCTGTGGCTGCGCGATGCGGGCCTTTCCCTGGCGGTGATCGGCTTCTTCAGCCTGGCCACCCTGTCTTTCTCGTTCAAGTTCCTGTGGGCCCCGCTGATCGACCGCGCCAAGGTGCCCGTGCTGCACGGCCTGCTGGGTCACCGCCGGGCCTGGATGCTGGTGTGCCAAGCGGTGATCATCGCCGGCCTGGCGGGGATCTCGGCCCTCAACCCCATCGCCAACCTGCCGCTGATGGCGCTAACGGCCGTGATCGTCGGCTTCGCCACCGCCACCCAGGACATCGTCATCGACGCCTGGCGCATCGAGGTCGTCGATACCGAGCGCCAGGGTCAGATGGCCGTGGCCGTGCAGTGGGGCTATCGCGGGGCGATGATCGCCGCCGGCGCCGTGCCGCTGCTGCTGGCCGAGCACTTCAACTGGAACATCTCGTACCTGGTCATGGCCGGGGCGATGATCGTCGGCGTGCTGGCCACCTTGTGGGCGCCGCGCGAAAAAGCCCACGCGATCCGTGAGATTCACACCGCCGGCATTCATCAGCCCAAGCCGCTGGAGATCGGCGAGTGGCTGGTGCGCCTGGCCATCCTGCTGGTCGGCGCCCTTCTGGTCGGGTCGGGCCTGTCGGGCGACGCCAGCCTGCTGTCCAAGATCGTCGGCGGCGAGGCCCTGGAGGCAGCCTGGAAGGCCAAGCCCAACGGCGTCTGGCTGCAGTTGCTGGGCGTGCTGGCCGGCCTGGCCGTCATCATCGTCGCCGCCTGGCCCATCCCCAAGGTCCCAACCAAGCCCGGCGTCTATCTGTCGACGGCGCTCGGCGCGCCGCTGAAGGAGTTCATGACCCGCTTCGCCGGGGTGGCGGGCCTGATCCTGGCGACGATCTGCGTCTATCGGGTCTCGGACTTCGTGCTCAACATCATGAACCCGTTCTATCGCGACATGGGCTTCACCCTCACCGAAATCGCCGAGATCCGGAAGGTGTTCGGCATCATCGCCTCGATGGCGGGCGTATTCCTGGGCGGGGTGATCGTCGCGCGCCTTGGCCTGATGAAGGCGCTGATCATCGGCGCGTTCGCCCAGCCGCTCAGCAACCTGACCTTCGCCTTGCTGGCCATGAGCGGCCACAACACCGGCATGCTGTTCGCTTCGATCTGCATCGACAACATCGCCGGCGGCATCGCCGGCACCGCCCTGATCGCCTACATGTCCAGCCTGACGACGGCCGGCTTCACGGCGACGCAGTACGCCCTGTTCTCGTCGCTGTACGCCCTGCCCGGCAAGCTGATCGCCTCGCAGTCGGGTCGCATCGTCGAGGGCTCGGCCCTGGCCGCCGAGGCCGGCGGGCCGATCGGCCTGCTCAAGGGCCTGTTCAACCGCCTGCCGCCCGAGAGCTTCACCGCCGCCGGCGCCAAGCTGGGGGTTTCGGCTCAGGCGATGGCGGCGGGTTATACGGCCTTCTTCATCTACACGGCGCTGATCGGCGTCGTGGCCATCGTGCTGTCGTTCATGGTGGCGGCGCGGCAGAAGCCGGTCGAGGAAGCGGCGGCGGCCTAGACCGCCCAGCCCTCCCCCCGGGAGAGCGTCAGACCGCCAGGCACACCACCTGCGCCACCCGCAGGTCGCGCCGCAGGCCGTCGGCCACGCGGCCGTAGTTCTCGGTGGTGATCGGTTCGCTGGGCGCGAACTCCGACGGCGAGGGCCGGCGGTGCGGACCGAGCACGGCCTTCAGCGTCTCCGGCGCGGTCGTGTAGATGCGGCCTCGGCGCGGGGCCTCGGCCACCGTCACGCCGATGACCCGGCCGGCGCTATCGAGGGCCGGGGCGCCCGAGAGACCCGAGAGCGTGCCCTTCAGGCTGTCGGTGCGGCCGACCTCGGCCCAGACCAGAACGGGCTCGGTACGCGCGCCGCGGCCGTGGACGACCAGGTTCTCACGGCCCAGCAGGCGCGAGGCCGCTTCACCGGCATGGCCCTGCGGGAAACCCGGGTGATAGGCGCGCGCGCCACGGCGCAGCGGCTGGTCCAGGCCCAGCGGCACGGCCGGCGCCCCGCCCTCGGTGGTCAGAACGGCCGCGTCGGCGCGCGGATCGACGGTGATCTTGGCGGCCACCCCGCGGCCATCGGCCACGACGATCGCCGCCGACTTGCAGCCGTCGACCACGTGACGGGCCGTCAGCCAGGTCCCGTCGTCGCCCACCGAGAAGGCCGTGCCCGAGCCCGGCTCGGGGCGGTCGGGCACCTGGACCACGATCGACGGGTCGAACGGCGAGGACGGTCCCAGCGGCAGGCCTTCCTCGCCCGGCACCGGCGGCGGCGGCGGCGGGGCGTCGGAACGCTCCTGCCGGCCGACGGCGACGATCACCAGGGCGCTGACCGCCGCGGCATAGACCAGCCAATCGGGAAGCTTGGGGAAATGCACTGGAAAAGGTCCCCCGACCGTCGCGCGCCTAGCCGCCGACGGCGGCGGCGAGGATCAGGGCGGTCGCCAGCTTGGCGCCGACCAGCAGGGCGGCGGCCGAGATCTCGCCGTCCTGGATCCGCTCGGGCAGGCCCTTCAGCACCATGTCGGTGACCCGGAACACCAGCAGCTGCACGGCGATGGTCGCCGCGCCCCAGATGGCGATCTCGATCACCGAGGTCGAAGCCCGCAGCGACACCGACAGCGGAATGGCCAAGCCGACCATCACCCCGCCCAGCGACAGAGCGGCGGCCGAATTGCCCTCGCGGATCAGGGTGATTTCCTTGTGCGGGGTCAGCAGGGCATAGAGCGCCGTGCCCAGGATCAGCATGACCAGGGTCACGCTGGCGTGCAGCAGGGTGACCGGGAAGCCGGTGGCGAAGGCCTGAACCTCGGGCGACTGGAGCTGGGACGGCATGGACGCGAACTACCCCGAAAAACTCACAGCGTGACAGCCGAAAGTGGAAGCCGGTTTCGGCGCCCGTCACGCTCAAATAAATTGGCGGAGCCCTGACTAACACGGGTCGCGGAGGTTTGCGTAGGGGGCGCCCGCGTCGCGAGAACCTGACGCGCTCCGACCTAAGCCGCCTTCACCGCGCTGACGATCGACGTGACGACCTTGCGCACCAGGGCGGGATCGTCCCCCTCGGCCATGATGCGGATCAGCGGTTCGGTGCCCGAGGCGCGGACGACGATGCGGCCGGCGCCGTTCAGCTGGCGCTCGCCGTCGGCGATGGCTTCCTTGACGGCCTTGGCCTCCAAGGGTTTGCCGCCGGCGAAGCGGACGTTTTCCAAGAGCTGCGGCACCGGCTCGAACTGGCGGCCCAGGGCGCTCATCGGCTTGTCGCTCTGGATCATCACGGCCAGCACCTGCAGGGCGGCGATCAGGCCGTCGCCGGTGGTCGAGAAGTCCGACAGGATCAGGTGGCCCGACTGCTCGCCACCGACATTGAAGCCGCCTTCGCGCATGCGCTGCATGACGTAGCGATCGCCGACGGCGGTGCGCTCCAGGGTGAGGCCCAGGCCGTTCAGCTGGCGCTCGAGGCCCAGGTTCGACATCACGGTGGCGACCACGCCGCCGCCCTTCAGGCCGCCGCTCTTGGCGAAGGCTCCGGCGATGATGGCCATGATCTGGTCGCCATCGACGACCACGCCCTTCTCGTCGCAGATCACCAGGCGGTCGGCGTCGCCGTCGAGAGCGATGCCGATGTCGGCGCGGTACTCGCGCACCAGCTTGGCCATCGTCTCGGGATGGGTCGAGCCGCATTCCTCGTTGATGTTGGTGCCGTCGGGATTGTCGCCCAGGGCGATGACCTCGGCCCCCAGCTCGTAGAGGGCGGTGGGCGCGACCTTGTAGGCCGCGCCATGGGCGCAATCGATGACGATGCGCAGGCCGGCCAGGGACAGGTGACGCGGGAAGGTCGCCTTGACGATCTCGACATAGCGGGCCTGGGCGTCGTCGATACGCTTGACGCGGCCCAGGTCGCGCGGGGCGGCGAGGCCTTCCTGCAGCCCCTCGTCCATCAGGGCCTCGATCTTCAGCTCCTGCTCGTCCGACAGCTTGTAGCCGTCGGGGCCGAACAGCTTGATGCCGTTGTCGGCGAAATTGTTGTGGCTGGCGCTGATCATGATCCCGAGGTCGGCGCGCATCGAGCGGGTCATCATCGCCACGGCGGGGGTCGGCAGCGGGCCGAACAGGCGCACGTCCATGCCGACGCTGGTCAGGCCGGCGACCAAGGCCGGCTCGATCATGTAGCCCGACAGGCGGGTGTCCTTGCCGATCACCACCAGGTGGCGGCGCGCGTCCTGGGAGCGGAACAGCTTGCCGGCGGCCAGGCCGACGCGCAGGGCGACCTCGGCCGTCATCGGATGCTTGTTGGCCTGGCCCCGGATGCCGTCGGTGCCGAAATAGGCGCGCTTGCTCATGGTC
>CAZRPD010000047.1:16855-29755 GCA_964601775.1 uncultured Caulobacter sp.
GTTGGCCTGGCCCCGGATGCCGTCGGTGCCGAAATAGGCGCGCTTGCTCATGGTCGTACTCGTCTCTTCAGGACCGCGAAACGATCCGAAATGCAGATTTATGGGAAGCGGTCTTGAGCGAGTGCTAAAGGCCGCTTCGAAAGTGTCGTCAGCCAGGGATAAGCCGGCTGGCGCGTTCTACAAGGGATCATGGCCCATGTGCGGCATTATCGGCATCGTCGGAAAAGAGCCTGTCGCCGACCGTCTGATCGAGAGCCTCAAGCGGCTGGAGTATCGCGGCTATGACTCGGCTGGGATCGCGGGCGTGGTGGGCGACAAGGTCGAGCGTCGCCGCGCCCAGGGCAAGACCAAGGCCCTGGAGGCCGTCGTCGCCGAGCAGCCGCTGACCGCGACCACCGGCATCGGCCACACCCGCTGGGCCACCCACGGCGCGCCGAACCTGAAGAACGCCCACCCGCACACCGGCGGCCGCGTCACCCTGGTGCACAACGGCATCATCGAGAACTTCGCCGAGCTGAAGGCCGAGCTGGCCGCCGCCGGCCGCACCTTCGCCAGCGACACCGACACCGAGGTGATCGCCCACCTGATCGACGCCGAACTGGCCACGGGCTTGGCGCCGCTGGAGGCCTTCAAGGCCACGCTTGACCGCCTGACCGGCGCCTATGCCCTGGCCGTGCTGATCGAGGGCGAAGCCAACCTGATCCTGGGCGCCCGCCGCGGCAGCCCGCTGGTCGTGGGCGAAGGCCAGGGCGAGATGTTCCTGGGCTCGGACGCGCTGGCCGTCGGGCCTTTCACCAACCGCGTCGTCTATCTGGACGAGGGCGACTATGTGGCCGTCACCCACGACGGCTATTCGATCTTCGACGCCGCCGGCGCGGCCGTGACGCGCCCGGTGCGGGTGGTGGCGGCCTCGGCCGTGATGCTGGAGAAGGGCAACTACCGGCACTTCATGGAAAAGGAGATCCATGACCAGCCCGAGGGCTGCCAGCGCACGATCGCGGCCTATGTCGACACCTTGACCTCGAAGGCCGCCGTGCCGGGCGACATCGACTTCGCCAAGCTGGAACGCATCCAGATCGTGGCCTGCGGCACCTCGTTCATCGCCGGCGTGATCGGCAAGTACCTGATCGAGCAGCTGGCCGACCTGCCGGTCGATGTCGAGATCGCCTCGGAGTTCCGTTACCGCCAGCCGGCCCTGCGTCCCGGCTCGCTGGTCATCGCCATGTCGCAGTCGGGCGAGACGGCCGACACCCTGGCGGCCCTGCGCTATTGCAAGGCCAAGGGCATGAAGAGCGCCGTGGTGGTCAACGCCACCGAATCCACCATGGCCCGCGAGGTCGACGTCGTCTGGCCGATCCACTGCGGTCCCGAGATCGGCGTGGCCTCGACCAAGGCCTACACGGCCCAGGTGACCGTGATGATCGCCCAGGCCGCCGCGCCAGGGAAGGCCCGAGGGACGACCGACGCGGCCGAGGAGCAGCGCCTGGTGAAGGTGCTGCTGGAGGCCCCGCGCCTGATCGCCGAGGCCATCGGCCTGGAAGACGCCATCAAGGAGATCGCCGCCGACGTCGCCAAGGCGCGCGACGTGCTCTATCTCGGCCGCGGGCCGATGTCGGCCCTGGCCCTGGAAGGCGCGCTGAAGCTCAAGGAAATCAGCTATATCCACGCCGAGGGCTATGCCGCCGGCGAGCTAAAGCACGGCCCGATCGCGCTCGTGGACGACCAGACCCCGATCGTCATCCTGGCCCCGCACGACAGCTATTTCGAGAAGTCGGCCTCGAACATGAGCGAGGTGATGGCGCGCGGCGGCCAGGTGATCTTCATCACCGACACCGAAGGCGCCAAGCACGCCCCGGCCGGCGCCAAGGTCGTGGTCACCGCCCCGGCCAGCGATCCGCTGGTCTCGACCCTGGTGATGTCGGCCCCGATCCAGCTGCTGGCCTACCACGTCGCCGTGGTGAAGGGCGCGGACGTCGACCAGCCGCGGAATTTGGCCAAGTCGGTGACGGTGGAGTAGCGGACAGGCGGCTTAAGCCGCCTCGTCCTCGTCGTCTTCCGACAGCACGCCGGCCATGGCCGCCAGCGACAGCTTGCGCAGGGCCGAGGCGCGGACCTTTTCGCTCTCGCTCTTCAGCTGGCCGCAGGCGGCGAGGATGTCGCGGCCGCGCGGGGTGCGGATCGGCGAGGAATAGCCGGCCTTGTTGAGGATCGTGGCGAAGGCCTCGATCGTCGCCCAGTCCGAGCACTGGTAGTCGCTGCCGGGCCAGGGGTTGAACGGGATCAGATTGACCTTGGCCGGGATGCCCTTGATCAGCTTGACCAGGGCGCGGGCCTCGTCGGGGCTGTCGTTGATCCCCTTCAGCATCACATATTCGAAGGTCACGCGGCGGGCGTTGGACAGGCCCGGATAGGCGCGGATCCCGGCCATCAGCTCGGCGATCGGGTACTTCTTGTTCAGCGGCACCAGCACGTCGCGCAGCGGATCGTTGGTGGCGTGCAGGCTGATGGCCAGCATGGCCTGGGTCGCCTCACCCAGCTTTTCCAGCATCGGCACGACACCCGAGGTCGAGACCGTGATCCGGCGACGCGAGATGGCGATGCCCTCGTTGTCGCTGATGATCTCGATGGCGTCGGCCACCTGGCCCAGATTGTACAGCGGCTCGCCCATGCCCATGAACACGATGTTCGACAGCTGGCGGTCGTCCTTGTCCGACGGCCATTCGGCCAGGTCGTCCTTGGCCACCTGCACCTGGGCGACGATCTCGGCCGCAGTCAGGTTGCGGACCAGCGGCTGGGTGCCGGTGTGGCAGAAGCTGCAGTTCAGGGTGCAGCCAACCTGGCTGGACACGCACAGGGCGCCGGCGCGGCCGACGCCTGGGATATAGACGCTCTCGACCTCGATGCCCGGGCCCATGCGGATCAGCCACTTGCGGGTGCCGTCCTTGCTGACCTGGCGCTCGACGATCTCGGGGCGATTGAGCGTGAAGGCGTCCGCCAGGCGGGCGCGGGTCTCCTTGGCGACGTCGCTCATCTGGGCGAAGTCGGTGACGCCGCGATGGTGCATCCAGCGGAAGATCTGGGTGGCGCGCATCTTGGCCTTGCCGTGCTCGACCACGCCGCTCTCGACCAGGGCCGCGACCATCTGCGGGCGCGTCAGGCCCGAGAGGTTGATCATCGGCTTCGAAACGGGGGCGGGCGCGGCGTCGGTGGAGACGCGCGACAGGTCGAGGGTGGCGCTCAAGGGGGTGTCCGGATGCTCGGGGTGCGAGGCGGACATATAGCAGGCCCGGGCCGGTTTTCCAAAAGGGGCGGCCTGCGACCTAATCCCTGTCATCCCGGGCGTAGCGCAGCGGAGACCCGGGACCGCAACAAACGCCGAGCTTCCGGTGGTCCCGGCTCGGCGCGCTTCGCGCTTGGCCGGGATGACAGTTTTTACGGCTACACCTTCCGGAACTTGCCACCCTGGTTGGCGATCAGCGCCAGGGCCCACTCATCGGGGATGATCTTGGCGAAGGCGGCGATGGCCTTGTTCGGGGCGCCGGGCACGCAGATCGAGCGGTTGGCCTCGGCGGCTTCGTAACCGGCGGCGGCGACCTCGTCGGCCCCCAGCCACATCCATTCGGGCACGCCCTGACTAACCTGGGCGCGGGTGCCGTTGACGTCGTGGAATTCCGAATAGGTGAAGCCCGGGCACAGGGCGGATACGTGTACGCCGGTCGACAGGTTCTCCAGGTGCAGGCTCTGGGAGAACTTGACCAGAAAGCCCTTGGTCGCCGCATACAGGGTGTGGCCGGCCGCGCCGGGGACCAGGCCCGCCAGCGAAGCGACATTGACGATGCGGCCGAAACGGCGCTCGACCATGCCCGGCAGCACCTTGTGGGTCATCTCGCAGACGCCGGTCAGCATCAGTTGCAGGAACGCAGCCTGATCGGCCCAGTTGGTCGCCGAATACACGCCGGGCAGACCGTAGCCGGCGTTGTTGACCAGGGCGTCGACCTCGCGGCCCTGCTCGGCGATGGCGGCCAGCACCGCATCGACGCCGCCCGGCTCGGCCAGGTCGGCCGGGATGGCGTAGGCCTCCACGCCCGAGCGCAGCTTGATCTCGGCCGCCAAGCCCTCCAGCCGGTCCGCGCGGCGCGCGGTCAAAGCGACGTCGTAGCCGTGGCTGGCATAGATGCGGGCGGAGGCGGCGCCGATGCCGGCGGAGGCGCCGGTGATCAGGGCGAGGCGGCGGGCCATAGGTGATCCAGTGCGAGGCGAAACTTGACCGGACACGAGCACGGGCGGGGCTTGGGTTCAAGAACCCGACCCAACGAACGACGAAATGTGGCCATCGCCTTGCGACAACGTTGTCATTATTTTATCTGACAAAGAACTTCTGCACTGCAGCACGATCCTTGGGCGCGATCTCCCTCGCGTCTCGCGCCGGCTGCGTGCGTGTGTATGTGAAAAGGCGCCGATCATGACCGCTGAACCCGCCTCGACTCAGCCGCCCTCTCCTGGCGTCCATCCCGGCCTCGTCCTCGGCGCCCTGGCGATGGGCGGCTTCGCGATCGGCACGACGGAATTTGCGTCGATGAGCCTTCTGCCTCATTTCGCCAAGGACCTGGGCGTGGATGCGCCGACCGCCGGTCACGCGATCAGCGCCTATGCCCTGGGCGTGGTGGTCGGGGCGCCGGTGATCGCCGTGGCCGCCGCCCGCTGGCCGCGCCGGATCATCCTGATCGTGCTGATGGCGATGTTCGCGGTCGCGCACGTGCTCAGCGCCCTGGCGCCGACCTTCGGCTGGATGATCGTGTTTCGCTTCCTCAGCGGCCTGCCGCACGGGGCCTATTTCGGCGTCGCGGCCCTGGTCGCCGCCAGCGTCGCCCCGCCGCACAAGCGGGCGCGAGCCGTGGCCATGGTGATGATCGGCCTGACGGTGGCGACCATCGTCGGCGTGCCGCTGGCCAATGTCGTCGGTCAATGGATCGGCTGGCGCTGGGGCTTCGTGATCGTCGCCGTGCTGGCGGGCCTGGCGGCCACGGCCGTGGCCATCTTCGCCCCCCCCGCTGGCGCGGGGGCCAGGGGCGGGGGGGGCGGGGGGTCTAGGTGTCCGCCCTGTCGGGGGCCGCCCGCGGCGCCGCGGCGGTGCCCACCTCCCCCCCCGGGGTGGGGCCGCCCGCCGACGCCAGCCCGCTGCGCGAGCTGGGCGCCCTGGCCAAGGGCCGGGTGTGGCTGACCCTGGCGATCGGCGCGATCGGCTTTGGCGGCATGTTCTGCGTCTACACCTATCTGGCCGACACCATGCTGGCGGTCACCCACGCCTCGCCCGCGGCCCTGCCGATCGTGCTGATGGTGTTCGGGGCCGGCATGACCCTGGGCACCCTGGTCTGCGCCTGGGCCGCAGACCGCGCCCTGATGCCGGCCATCGGCGCGGTGCTGCTGTGGAGCGCCGCCTCCCTGGCCCTCTATCCGCTGGCCATCCACAGCCTGTGGACCCTGATCCCGGTGGTCTTCCTGATCGGCTGCGGCGGGGGACTGGGCGCGGTGCTGCAGACCCGGCTGATGGATGTGGCCGGTGACGCCCAGACCCTGGCCGCGGCGCTGAACCATTCGGCCTTCAACACCGCCAACGCCCTGGGTCCCTGGCTGGGCGGCCTGGCCCTGGCGGCCGGCTGGGGCTGGGCCTCGACCGGCTGGGTCGGGGTGGCCCTGGCGCTGGGGGGTTTCCTGTTCTGGATCGTCGCGGCGCTGGATGCGCGCCAGCAGCGCCTGGCCCTGGCGCCGGCGGAATAGGTCAGCTTGCCGCGACGGCCTCGTGCGCGCCGTGCAGCAGGTCGGCGACCGTGATCTGGCCCAGGCGCTCGTGGGCGGCGCGGTCGGCGGCGGCGATCGCGGCGCTGACCGCTTCGGGAATCTTTTCACCGACCGGACAACCCTTCACGCCCTTGGGCGCGACGCCCAGGTGCGCGCAGCCGTTCACCGCCTTCAGCACCACGTCCAAAGTGATCTCTTCGGCCGGCTTCAGCAGCCAGGCGCCGCCGTTGGCGCCGGCCCGCGCGCCGATCAGCCCGGCCTTGCCCAGCATGGCGGTGACCCGGCGGACCACGACCGGATTGGTCGGGACCGAGGCCGCAAGTTCGGCGCTGGCCACGGCGCGATCGGCGGAAAACGCCGCCTTGTGCGCCAGATAGGCCAGGGCGTGGGCTGCAACGGGGAATTTCTGACTGTCGGACATCTGGACCGGGAACGTAAGGTTGTCACCCGCGCGTTCAACTGAAAACTCGTTCACATTCGCCGCCTGGGCGCACGCCGTTCGCGGAACGCGCCAAGGTCGGTGACGATTGAACACGGCGCCGATTGGGTGTATCGCGCCCCGCTTGATCGATATGGGTCGGCCGATAGCCTTTTGCGAGGGTCGGCCCGGAGGGATTGAATGGCTTCCGAAGCCTCCAACGCAGACGCTCCCGACTGCGCGACGCCAGCTTCCGATATTCCGCAACAGAACGCCGGGCACGGAAACGGCCATGATCCCAAGGGACATGGCTTTTTCGCCCTGGCGCTGGGCGCGGTCGGCGTGGTGTTCGGCGACATCGGCACCAGCCCGCTGTACGCCTTCAAGGAAGCCCTGGCGGCGGCCGCCAAGGACGGCGTGACCCGTGGCGAGATCTACGGCGTGGTGTCCCTGGCGCTGTGGGCGCTGATCCTGGTCGTCACCGTCAAGTACGTCTTTTTCATCATGCGGGCCGACAACAAGGGCGAGGGCGGCGTTTTGTCGCTGATGGCCCTGGCCCAGCGCGCGATCGGCCGCCGCACGCCGGTGGTCTTCGCCCTGGGCGTGGCCGGCGCGGCCCTGTTCTACGGCGACGCGGTGATCACCCCGGCCATGTCGGTGCTGTCGGCCGTCGAAGGCCTGCGCACCATTCCCGCGCTCGAGCATGGCGTCAGCAACCAGGTCGTGCTGCTGATCGCCACGGCGATGCTGCTGGGCCTGTTTTTCATCCAGAGCCATGGCACCGCCAAGGTCGGCCTGCTGTTTGGCCCGATCTGCGCCGCCTGGTTCGCCGTGATGTTCCTGCTGGGCGCCGTGCATCTCGCCGACCACCCGGCCATCCTCAAGGCCTTCAGCCCGCACTACGCGATCCAGTTCCTGGCCCATCACGGTTTCACCGGCTTCATCGTCCTGGGCGCGGTGTTCCTGACCGTCACCGGGGCCGAAGCCCTGTCGGCCGACATGGGCCATTTCGGCAAGAAGCCGATCCGCTCGGCCTGGATGTTCTTCGTCCTGCCCTGCCTGGTGGTGAACTATCTGGGCCAGGGCGCCTTCGCCCTGGTGACGCTCGAAGCCTCCGAACGCGCCGGCGTGCCGTTCCCCGAGATCAACTGGTTCTTCGAGATGGCCCCGCCGATGCTGCGCCTGCCGCTGGTGCTGCTGGCCGGGGCGGCCACGGTCGTCGCCAGCCAGGCGGTGATCACCGGCGCCTTCTCGCTGACCCAACAGGCGATCCAGCTGGGCCTGCTGCCGCGCCTGGACGTGCGCCGCACCTCCGAGACCCAGTCGGGCCAGATCTTCGTGCCGCAGCTGAACACCATGCTGCTGGTCGGCGTGCTGGCGATCATGTTCACCTTCCAGACTTCGTCGGCCCTCGCCCACGCCTATGGCCTGGCCGTGACCGGCACCATGGTGGTGACCACCTGCATGGCCTTCATCGTCATGCGCCGGATGTGGAAGTGGAGCCTGCCGATGGCCCTGTGCTTCCTCGTGCCATTCCTGGCCCTGGACCTGACCTTCCTGTCGGCCAACGCCCTGCGGTTCTTCTCGGGCGGCTGGCTGCCGGTGTTCATCGGCGCGGCCCTGTTCCTGGTCATGGCCACCTGGGTGCGCGGTAGCCAGATCCTCAGCGCCAAGACCCGCCGCGACAGCGTTCCCCTGATCGACCTGATGGAGATCCTGCGCGCCCGCGCGCCGCACCGCGCTCCCGGCACGGCGATCTTCCTGACCTCGGACCCGGACATGACGCCGGTGGCCCTGATGCACAATCTCAAGCACAACAAGGTGCTGCACGAGCGCAACGTCATCCTGACCGTGCGCACGGCCGAGACCCCGCGCGTCTCCGAGGACGATCGGGTCAAGATCGAGAAGGTCAACGACGACCTCAAGAAGGTCACCGTCACCTACGGCTTCATGGAAAGCCCCAACATCCCCAAGGCCTTGGCCGTGTGCCGCAAGCAGGGGCTGAAGTTCGACATCATGGCCACCAGCTTCTTCCTGGGACGGCGCTCGATCGTGCCGTCAGCCAACAGCGGCATGCCGCTGTGGCAGGACCGCCTGTTCATCTACCTGATGAAGAACGCGGCCAATCCGACCGACTTCTTCAAGATCCCGCCCGGCCGCGTCGTCGAGCTGGGCGCCCAGGTGACGGTGTAGGCATGACCCTGGAAACCATCCTGCGCGTCATCGGCGACGGCCTGTCGATCACCGCCCTGGCCATCATCGCCGCCACGGCCCAGGCGGGCTGGAAGCGCATCCCCAAGGATGTGCCCATCCCCATGCAGTGGAACCTGGCCGGCAAGCCGACCTGGCGCGCGCCCAAGGCCGTGGGGCTGCTGGCCATCCCGATCGTGGCCATCGCCCTGCTGCTGTCGTTCACCCTGACCCAGGCGACCTTCACCACCGATCCGGTGCAGGCGATGATCATCTTCCTGGTCCGCGCCACCCTGGCCGCCAGCCTGGCCCTGAGCCAGCTTTTCCACCTCCGCTTCGTCATCAAGACGTTGCAGGAGGAAGGGCAGCTTTAAACTTCTTGACCGGCGCGTTCTGATCCCGTTGAAGGCGCGCGACTTTGTGTTTCTCTCCGGAAGGACTCCCTCATGGCCGACAAGTCCGTGAAGAAGGTCGTGCTCGCCTATTCGGGCGGCCTCGACACCTCGATCATCCTCAAGTGGCTGCAGACCGAGTACGGCGCTGAAGTCATCACCTTCACGGCCGACCTGGGCCAGGGCGAAGAGATCGAACCGGCGCGCGCCAAGGCGCTGGCCGCCGGCGTCAAGCCCGAGAACATCTTCATCGAGGACGTGCGCGAGGAGTTCGTCCGCGACTACGTGTTCCCGATGTTCCGCGCCAACACGGTCTATGAAGGCCAGTACCTGCTGGGCACCTCGATCGCACGGCCGCTGATCGCCAAGAAGCAGATCGAGATCGCCCGCAAGATGGGCGCCGACGCCGTCAGCCACGGCGCGACCGGCAAGGGCAACGACCAGGTCCGCTTCGAGCTCGGCTATTACGGCCTCGAGCCCGACATCACCGTGATCGCTCCCTGGCGCGAGTGGGACTTCAAGTCCCGCGAGGCCCTGCTGGACTTCGCCGAGAAGCACCAGATCCAGATCACCAAGGACAAGCGCGGCGAAGCCCCGTTCAGCGTCGACGCCAACCTGCTGCACTCCAGCTCGGAAGGTAAGGTCCTGGAAGACCCGGCGGTCGAGGCCCCGGAGTTCGTCCACATGCGCACGATCGCGCCGGAAGACGCGCCCGACACGCCGACCGTCATCACCATCGACTTCGAGAAGGGCGACCCGGTCGCCATCGACGGCGTCGCCCTGTCGCCCGCCGCCCTGCTGACCAAACTGAACGAACTGGGCCGCGACAACGGCGTCGGTCGCCTCGACCTGGTCGAGAACCGCTTCGTCGGCATGAAGTCGCGCGGCGTCTACGAGACCCCCGGCGGCACCATCCTGCTGGCCGCCCACCGCGGCATCGAGAGCATCACGCTGGACCGCGGCGCGATGCACCTGAAGGACGAGCTGATGCCGAAGTACGCCACGCTGGTGTACAATGGCTTCTGGTTCTCGCCCGAGCGCGAGATGCTGCAGGCCGCCATCGACTACAGCCAGACCAAGGTCACCGGCCAGGTCCGCGTGAAGCTCTACAAGGGCAATGTCACGGTCATCGGCCGCACCAGCCCCTACAGCCTGTACGACCAGGACCTGGTGACCTTCGAAGAAGGCAAGGTCGCCTACGATCACCGCGACGCCGGCGGCTTCATCAAGCTCAACGCCCTGCGCCTGCGCGTCCTGGCCAAGCGCGACAAGCGCGGCTAGGCCTTGCGGCATCGCTGAAACGAGAACGCCCCGGCCGCTGGTCGGGCGTTTTTCGTTCTAAACCCGGTTGTACGGGTACCGGTCGCGGATCACCCGCTGGAAGAAGCGGCCCTTGGACGGCGCGCGCAGGAAGGCGGCGCTGATGCGTTCGGGGACGCCGACATAGACGTACTCGTCGCCGTCGTTGAAGGTCACGAAAAGCTTGCCGTGTTCGGGGGTGTAGTCGATCTCGGCGATCGCCGTGGATAGCACCTGCATGGCCGTCATGCCTCCTGCGGATGAGGATCGTCTGCCTAAGGGAGCGAACGACGCCCCGGGCGGTTCCCGAGAACCGCTCTCGTCAGCCGCATAACCCGCGCCAGTCTGCGTGCAAACTCAGGACGAATACGGCTAGGGTCGTCCCCTAGAACGACAATTCGGGGAGGAATTCCAAATGCATCAGTCCCACGCCCTGGTGGCGATCGTCACCCTGGTCTCGCTGCTCGTCTATGTCTGGATGATCCTGCGGATTCCGGGCGCCCGGCGGAAAGCCGGCATCGACGCCCCGGCCATGACCGGCGATCCGGCCCTGGAACGCCATCTGCGCGTCCAGGCCAACACCGTTGAGTGGCTGGTTATCTACCTGCCATCGCTGTGGCTGTTCGCCGTCTACTGGAACGACCTGGTCGCCGCCGCCCTGGGCGTCCTCTGGATCCTGGGCCGGATCGTCTACGCCCTGGGCTACGCCGCGGACCCGAAGAAGCGCGAGGCCGGGTTCATCATCCAGGCCCTGGCGACCGCCATCCTGCTGTTCGGCGCCCTGGGCCGGGCGATCTACGTGCTGATCGTCATCGGCAACTAGCACAAGCTTTGCCGTCCATGGCGCGGAGGCCTATATCCGCGCCATGGACCACCTGCCCGTCGATCCCGCCCGCTATGGGGCCTTCCTGGTCGCCATGTTCGTCATGGCCATCACGCCGGGCCCCGCCAACCTGTTCGCCATCGCCACCGGCATGGAGCGCGGCAAGGGCGCGGCCCTGATCTCCGTGCTGGGCATGAACGCTGCGACCCTGGTCTGGTTCAGCGGCTCGGCCCTGGGCCTGGGCGCGCTGATCCTGACCTTCCCGAAAGCCTTCCACGTCCTGGCCCTGCTGGGCGCAGCCTATCTCGTCTGGCTGGGGCTGAAGTCGCTGTGGGCGGGGATCAAGAACGTGGAGAGCCACGCCTCGGCCACGGTCAGGGCGGGCCGTTCGGCCTTCTTCGACGGCTTCACGGTGCAGATCGCCAATCCGAAGATCCTGCTGTTCTTCTCGGGCGTCCTGCCACCGTTCCTGGACATCCAGCGACCGCTGGCCCCGCAGCTGATCATGTTCGCCTGCGCCACCATCGGCATGGACCTGATCAGCATGTCGTCCTACGGCCTGGGCGGGGCGGCGCTGTCGACCCGCATGAACGAGCCGGGCTTCCGCCGCGGCTTCGCGATCCTGGTCGGAATCCTGCTGATCACGGCCGCCGTCCTGATCGTATCCCGGGGATGAGTTTGCCGGCCCGTATCAAACGGCGCCTTGGCGAAACCACAAAGGCCAGCCAGAGTTAGTCTCAACATCGGGGACTCCGCTTGAAGGAGCTAAACATGTCCATGAAGAAGGTCGCCTTAGTCGGCGCATTGGCGTTGGCCGCCGGCCTCGCTGCGTGCGCGACGCCGACGCCCTACCAGCCGCGCGTCACGTCCGGCTCGGTCACCGGCGGCTTTTCCGAGCAGCGCCTGGAGAGCGACCGCTATCGGGTCAGCTTCGCCGGCAACAGCCTGACCTCGCGCGAGACCGTCGAGCGTTACCTGCTCTATCGGGCCGCCGAAGTGACCGCGCAGAGCGGCTATGACTGGTTCGAGACCGCCGACCGCCGCACCGACCGCACCGCCCGCACCTATGTCGATCCGGATCCGTTCATGCGTCCCGGCTTCGGCTGGGGTCCGTACGGCGGCTGGCGTCCGTCGTGGCGCTATTTCGGCCCCGGCTACGGCTGGCGCAGCTGGGACCCTTTCTGGGGTGACCCCTTCTTCGCCGACCGCACCCAGATCCGCACCGTCGAGCGGTTCGAAGCCGGCGCCGAGATCCTGATGCACAAGGGTCCCAAGCCGCAGGGCGACCCGCGCGCCTACGACGCCCGCGAGATCATGGCCAACCTGGCCAACACGATCGTCCGGCCAGAAGTGAAGTAGAAAGAAAAGATGTTCCCCCGCGGTGCGGGGGAGCTGTCGCGGAGCGACTGAGGGGGCTAATGCGGCCTAGGCCCAGTTGGCCCCCTCCGTCCCTCTGGGCCACCTCCCCCGCAGCGCGGGGGAGGATCTGGATAACCCCTACCGCGGCGCCATGCGGATGCCGCCGTCGAGGCGGACGTCCTCGCCGTTGAAATAGCCGTTGGTGATCATGGTCACCGCCAGCTGGGCGTATTCCTCCGGCAGACCCAGGCGCTTGGGGAACGGCACCGAGGCCGCCAGCCCGGCCTTCACCGCTTCGGGCGCGCCGTTCATCAGCGGGGTGTTGAAGATGCCGGGCAGGATGGTGTTGACCCGGATGCCCTCGCCCATCAGGTCGCGAGCGATCGGCAGGGTCATGCCCACGACGCCGCCCTTCGACGCCGAATAGGCCGCCTGGCCCATCTGCCCGTCTTCCGCCGCCACCGAGGCGGTGTTGACGATCGCGCCGCGCTCGCCGTCTTCCAGCGGCTCGAGATCGAGCATGCCCTTCGCCGACTTGGCGATGCAGCGGAAGGTGCCGACCAGATTGATCTGGATGATGCGGTCGAAGGCGTCGAGCGGGAAGTGCTTGGTCTCGCCGG
>CAZRPD010000048.1:0-4548 GCA_964601775.1 uncultured Caulobacter sp.
CCGGGGGGCCGGGGGCCCCCCCCCGCGCCCCGAGGGCCTGCCCGGGGGGCCGGGCTTCCCCAGGGTGCCCGGCCCCGGCGGCGCGCTCGCCTGGGCCGCGTACAGGTTGGCGCTTAGCCGGGCGCTGGTGGTCTTGCTGGCCGCGCCGCCCGTCGACGTCACCTTGATCGCCGACAGCCGGGAAAGGTCCGAGGGGAGAGGGGGGATCACGCCGGTCGCCGGATCGGCCGGCCAGCCCTGCAGATAGAGCCCGGCGTCGTTGCGCAGATAGCCCTGCGCGTCGGGCGTGAACGAACCGGTGCGCGTGAAGCTGCGGCTGTCGCTGGCCGTCAGCCCCTCGGCCTTCTGGGTCGTGACAAAGAAGCCGGCGCCGGCGATCGACAGATCGGTCGGCGATTGCGTGGTCATCGCCAGGCCCTGCTGGGAGACGTGCTGACGGGTCGTTGCGCTGACGCCGCCGGCCCCGCCGCCGCTGGCGTTGACTTGCGAGGCGAAGCTGGTCGCCTGGCGCTTGTAGCCGGGCGTGTTGACGTTGGCGATGTTGTTGGAGATCCCGGCCAAGGCGGTCGAGTAGGCTCGCAGGCCGGAAACGCCGGCGTTGAACGCGCTGCCGATGGTCATGAATGTCCCCCTCTTTGGGAACAGGCTCATGCAGCGATCGTGCGCTTTTCAGGTTCTACTGAACGATGAACAGTATAGGTGGTTAATGCAACTTGCTGTTTACTATAAGGCGAGCGAATTTGCCGAGCGTGATCTGCCAGGCTGGCGTTTCCTGCCGTGATCAGATCTCGGCCAGCTGCGCCACATAGGCGTTCAGCACGTCACGTTGCAGCACCAGATAGGCGAACTTGCCCTGGCGGCAGATGCGGATCAGGCCGGCGGTCTCCAGCTCCTTCATATGGTGCGAGAAGGTGGCGGCGCTGACGGGCAGGTGAGCGGCGACCGCGCCGCAGGCGGTGGGCTCGCTGGCCGCGCCGATCTCCTTGAGGATCTGGCGGCGGCGCGGCTCGGCCAGGGCCTTGGCGATCAGGGTCACCTGTCGCTCGTCCAGCATGATGGGCGCTACGGTTTCCATGGGCCTCATATGCGGTGAGGTGCAGCCGAACGCAAATGGACGCGAAAAGGGCGGGACCTTTCGATCCCGCCCTTCGAAGCGCTCGGCGTCGAAACTAGTGCTTCTGCGCCAGCTTGATGTCGCGCATCTGGTCGTGGCCGGACTTGACCGAGGTCCAGGCCTTTTCGATCACGGCGCGGGTCTGGGGCTCGACGTCGGTGTCCTTCAGGGCCTTTTCGTACTTGGCCTTGATGTGGTCCTCGCCGGCCTCGACCTCGTTGATCACGGCCTCGTCGCCCTTGGTCAGCGAGTCCTTGAGGTTGACGAAGGCGCGGTGGGCGGCGGCCAGGATCGTGCCGTCGTCCTTGGCCTCACCGCCCAGGCGGCGAACCTCGTCCTGCAGTTCCGAGGCGATCGAGCGGCGCTCCTGGGCGCGGCGGGTGAACAGCTCCTTGTAGCGGGCGCCGTCCGCGTCCTTGGCGGCCTCGGCATAGCCGTCGGCGCTGTCGATCGTGGTCTCGACCAGGCCGTTGACGAGCTTGATGTGGTCTTCGTTCGTATGCATGGGGCGACTCCACTTTGAAGGTGAGCCGGGTCAACGCAGGCCGAGGGCTTAGGGTTCAGTCCGGAAGCTTCGCGCCGACGTGATCGATGCCCAGGGCCTCGCAATGCAGGGCCTGGCGATGGCGTTCGGCGGCGCGGGCCTTCTGATCTTCGCTGCGCCGGTCGTGGCAGGCGGGGCAGGAGACCCCCTCGACATACAGCGGCGAGGCGCGGTCCTGCGAGCTGACCGGCATGCGGCAGCCGCGGCACAGGGTGTGGGTTCCGGGCGTCAGACCGTGACCGACCGCCACCCGTTCGTCGAACACGAAGCACTCGCCGCGCCACAGGCTGTCGGCCTGGGGCGTCTGCTCCAGATAGTCGAGGATGCCGCCCTGCAGGTGGAAGACGTCGGCGACGCCCTCGGCCTTGAGGAAGGCGGTCGACTTCTCGCAGCGGATGCCGCCGGTGCAGAACATCGCGATCTTTTTCGGTGGCGCGTCCAGGCCTTCGCGCCAGTCGCGGAACCAGGCCGGGAAGTCCGAGAAGCTGGCGGTCTTGGGATCGATCGCGCCTTCGAACGTGCCGACCGCGACCTCGTAGTCGTTGCGGGTGTCTATGATGACGACGTCGGGATCGCTGATCAGGGCGTTCCAGTCGGCGGGCGCGACATAGGTCCCGGCGTCGGTGGGATCCAGGTCCGGCTCGCCCAGGGTGACGATCTCTTTCTTGAGCCGCACCTTCATCCGGTAGAACGGCATGCGCTCGGCCCAGGCGGTCTTCGGCTTCAGGTCTTCGCAGCCGGGCAGGGCGCGGATGTGGTCGAGCACCGTCTCGATGGCGGCGTCCTCGCCGGCGATGGTGCCGTTGATCCCTTCGCGGGCCAGCAGAAGGGTGCCCTTGACGCCCAGGCTGCAGCACAGCGCCGCCAGCGGCCCCTGGATCGCCGCCGGATCCTCGAACCGCGCGAAGCGGTAGAGCGCGGCGACGCGGATGCTATGCGAGCCTCGTTTACCCAAGACTGACATTGGCGTCGTGCTGGATGCGGGCGACCATCGACTTCAAGCCGTTGGAGCGCTGCGAGGACAGAGCCTCGGACAGGCCCAGCTTGTCCAGGGCGCCCTTGGCGTCGAAGGCGGCGATGTCGGCGGGCGTGTTGCCCGAATAGAGCCGCAGCATGATGGCCACCAGGCCGCTGACGATATGGGCGTCGCTATCGCCGCGGAACTTCAGCGTGCCGTCGCCTTGCGGCTCGGTGACCAGCCACACCTGGCTGGCGCAGCCGCGCACCTTGTTGTCTTCCGAGCGCTCGGCGTCGGTCAGGGGCGCGAGATCCTTGCCCAGCTCGATCACGTAGCGGTAGCGCTCTTCCCAGTCGCCCAGGAGCTCGAACTCGTCGGCGAGGTCGGTAAGGGCGGCGTCGATAGGGCTGGTCATGGCGGGCCAATTAGGGGGCGACGCCCCGCATGGCAAGCGCAAGAGCCCGCCCGTTTCTGATGTCCATCAGAAACGGATAAGCAGGCTCGACCACAAAAAACTATCCGGCCAGCAGGATCAGTCGCGCCAGGAAGCCGGCGCCCAGGCTGGACGACAGCTTCAGCCGCCCGCCCATGGCCCGCGACAGCAGGTCGACGATCGGCAGGCCCAGGCCGACGCCCTCGCTGGTGCGGGTCAGGGCCGAGCCGGCCTGCTCGAACGGCTGCAGCAGGCGGGGCAGCTCGGCGCTCTCGACGCCGGGGCCTTGGTCGCGGATCGAGATCTCGACCTCGTCGCCGATGCGGCTGGCGGCCACGTGGACCACGCCACCCGCCGGCGAATGGGCCACGGCGTTCTGGATCAGGTTCGACAGCATGGTGCGCAGGCCGCGGCTGTCGGCCATCACCAGCGGCAGGGCGCCCTGGCCCAGCACGGTGACGATGACGTCGCGGCGGGCGATCTCGCCGCGCAGCATGTCCAGCACGTCGTCCAGCGCCTCGTCCAGCGGCTCGGGCGTCATCTCGATGTCGGTGACGTGGCCTTCCAGACGGGCGATCTCGACGATCTGGTTGACCAGCTTCAGCAGCTTCAGGCCGCTGTCGTGCACGATCGCGGCATATTCGCGGTACTGCTCGTTGCCCAGCGGGCCATACAGTTCCTGCGACAGGATCTCGGAAAAGCCGATCACGGCGTTCAGCGGGGTGCGCAGCTCGTGGCTGACCATGCGCAGGAACGAGCGCTTGCGATCGTCCAGGGCCAGGCGTCGGCGTTCCTGCGCGGCCGCGCGGCGATCGGCCGGCGCGGGGGCTGCGAAAGGCGTGACGATAGACGGGTCTTTTTGGGACGCCGCTTCTGGCATGGTGAACTCCCGGACGTTCTGTCCGTACGACTCTAAGGCTCGGATCATGCCTGACGGCGCTTACGAATCCGTTTCCGTCCACAGCAACCCGACATGGAAAGATCGCTTAACGATTGTGCGCGCTTGGCCGGACCCTGCGCCAGGCGTTAAGGTTTGACGACAGCGGCGGTCCTGCCGCGCCTGAAGTTCTTGGCCCTTGGAATTCGAGACGCTTCCAGACCCGATCAGACGCCCCGCTCGCGCGGCGGGGTTCGATCCTGCGCACGCGTGGCGCCTGGGCTGGCTGGCGGCGATCTGCCTGGCGGCCGCGGCGGCGTTGTTCGCCCAGAACACTGGCGGCTGGCCGATCTGGGCGGCGCTGGGTGCGGGCGCGGTCCCGGCCCTGGTGTCCCTGCTGCTGCCTGGCGAGGACGAGCGCACCCAATCGGTGCTGCTGGTGCTGTGGGCCGTGGGCGGCGCGCTGGCGGCGGTGCTCACCGGCGGCGTTTCCGGCGCCATGGCCGCCTGGTGCCTGGCCCCCGTCGCGGCGGCCTCGGTTCTTGACCAGCCCAGGCGTCAGGGCCACGGCGGCGGCCCCGCCCCCGGTCGCGGTGGCCGCGCCGCGCGTGGGCAGCTCTTG
>CAZRPD010000048.1:4558-28909 GCA_964601775.1 uncultured Caulobacter sp.
CCAGCCCAGGCGCCTGGCCGAGGGCGCGGCCCTGGCCCTGATCGGCGGCTGCGTCGCCGCGCTGAGCCAGCTTTCGGGTCTGGCCCCGCCGACGCCGGCCGGTCCGCTGGCCTTCGTGCTGGGTTTCCTGGCGCTGGTCACCACGGGTCTGGGTCTGGCCGCAGGCCTGCTGATCGGCCGCCGTCGCCAGGGCGCGCGCGACGACCGCTTCGCCGCCGAGATCATCGGCCTTGAAACCCTGCTGGACGGTCTGCCGCAGCTGGCTCTTTCGGTCCGCGGCCATGGCACGGTCACCGCCGTGCGCGGCGCGCCGCCGCCGGGGATCACCACCACCGACCTGGTCAATCGCGGCCTGGCCGGCGTGGCCGCGCCAAACGACCGCCAGCGCCTGACCGCCGCCATCGCCGCAGCCCATCGCGACGGCGCCGCCAGCCTGACCTTCAACCCTGCGCTGGGTATCGAGCGTATCGTCGCCCTGGACCTGCAACGTGTCGCGCCGAACCAACTGGTCGGCCTGCTGCGCGACGTCACGACCGAGCGCAACCGCGAGACCGCCCTGGATCAGGCCCGCGCCGACGCCGAGGGCCTGGCCGCCGGCCGCGCCCGCTTCCTGGCCAATATGAGCCACGAGCTGCGCACGCCGCTGAACGCCATCATGGGCTTCTCGGACATCATGCGCGGCCGAATGTTCGGCCCGCTGACCGACCGCTACGGCGAATATGCCGAACTGATCCACGAGAGCGGCGGCCACCTGCTGGACCTGATCAACGACGTGCTGGACATGTCGAAGATCGAGGCCGAGCGCTTCGAGCTGCAGCGTGGGATTTTCGACGCCCGCGAGGCGGTGCAAGCGGCCATGCGTCTGCTGCGCGTCCAGGCCGACACCGCCAGCGTCCAGCTGCGGGGCGTGCTGCCGCCGGGCGAGCTGGAGGTCGACGCCGACCGCCGCGCGCTGAAGCAGATCGTACTCAACCTCGTTTCCAACGCCCTGAAGTTCACGCCGCGCGGCGGTCAGGTGACCGTGACCGTGCACGGCTATGACGGGGTGCTGGAGATCGTCGTCGCCGACACCGGCGTCGGGATCAGCCCCGAGGACCTGGGACGCCTGGGCCGTCCCTACGAACAGGCCGGCGGCGTCGAGCAACGCGCGCGCGGTACGGGCCTGGGCCTGTCGCTGGTGCGCGCCTTCGCCAAGCTGCATGGCGGCGAGATGATCATCGAAAGCCGCCTGGGCGCGGGCACCACGGTTTCGGTGCGCATGCCGGTGCTGCTGGCGCCGGTGCGCCCCGCCGCGGTGCCCGAACTGGCCGGTGAGGCTGTCCCGGAAGAGATCTTCGCCGATGAAAGCGTGACCGACGCGCCGCCGGCGACCCTGGGCGACAATGTCATCGCCTTCGCGCCGCGCTAGACGCCTTTAGCGCAGGAACGCCCGTCCGGCGGCGAAGTCCCCGACTTCGATGTAGGCCTTGCGGGTCTGTTCGACACCGCTGCCCGGCAGGGTGAATTCCACGGTCACGGCCCCGCGCGGATCTGGTTGCGCGATGGCGTCGCCCGCCGCCGTCGGGAAGCGGAAGGCCAGGCCGGTCTTGGCGTTCTTCGGCAGCAGCGAGGGCGGCGCCTCGTCCCGGCCTTCGGCGTTGAACACCAGGCTGGCGTTGCGCGGCGGGACTTTGGCGGCCAGGTTCCGGCCCGCGCCATTGGCGATGTAGGGGCCCGAGGTGCGCCGCGTGTCGCGGACGATGATCCGGGCCGCATAGGGGCGCTGGCCGTTCGGGAAGGTCGAGACCGCCATCAACGCCTTGGACCCGCCGGCCAGGCCGAAGATCATCCGGTCGCCGCCGAAGCTGGCCGGCTGCGACAGACGCCAGACGGGGATCAGCGCCGAGACGGGCCGATCGGCGCGCCAGGCCGCGACGTCGCCCGGATAGACCATGACCAGCAGCTTGGAAAAGCCTTCGAAGCCCGTCCGGACACGCGCCGCGGCCGTGGTCAGGTCCTTGGCGTTGCAGGCCACGTTGGCCGCCTTGCCCCGCGCCCGCTGTTCCAGCGCCGCGACCTGGTCCTGGCTGGCGCCCGCGCGCAGCGTCGCGCCGCGCGCCTGAGCCCTGGAGGCGTCCAGCGCGGCCGCCAGATCGGGGGAGAACAGCCGGCAGCGACCGTCGGCCGCCGTCATCAGCGTGCGTTCGTAAAGCTGGTCGGCGGCGTTGGCGGCAAACAGCGCGGTGGGGACGGCCAGCGCGGCCAACCCGATCGACACCCCGACCCATCGCGCCGCGCGACCTTTCTGGTGCGTCATCAGCGGAAAATTCTCGTATGCTTCGAGACTTGAGGGGCGAGTTCTAGAGCCTCGTGGTTGCGGTTCGGTTAGCGGATGCTGCTTTCGACGGATATCTGGGTGGGCGCGTTGATCCGCCGCGCCGAGCTGGGCGGCGCCTTCGCCATGGTCGCGCGCAAGGGCGATGCGCGAGCGGGGGCGGTGCTGGTCAAGGTGGTCGATCGCCGGGCCGGCGTCTCGCGGCTCTACAGCGAGGCGACGCGCGGCGACGGCGAGCGGTTCTGGATGCAGCCGGTGCGATCCGAGTTCGAGCCGGACCTGGACGCCTATGCCGAGCGCGCCGCCCGCATCGATCCCGACGTCTGGGTCGTCGAGATCGAGGACCGCGAGGGCCGTCATTTCCTGACCGAGGCGGTCGAGGCCGATGCAAAGACGGCGGGCGGCCTTTAGGGCGTCTGATCAGTTTCTGGGAGTCAGCTTCACGCCGCGGCGCTCACGCCAGGCCTTCGAGCGCAGGCGGGGCGCGTAAGGATGTCCAGGCAATGCGGGTAGGTGACTCGCCGATCCTAAAGGCGGCGCTGGCAAGCATCCCCAGGGATGTCCCAGGTGTGGAGAAAGCGGCTTTGGGCCGACATTAACCCTGCTGCTAAACCCGAACTAAACCCCGTTTCGGGTAGTGCTGCGGGGGTTCGCTGACCCCTCCCACATCCCGAAGGCGCCATGCTTTTCCTGCTGAACGATGTCGTCCTGAACTTTGACGCCGCCGACATGGCGCCGCCGATGTCGGTCGACCGGTTCGCGAAGCTGTCGCTGAACTATGTGGGAGAGCTGGGCAAGGAGCTGTTCGCGCAGGAACCGCTGCTGCACCACAAGGACCTGGAACGCGCCCACCGTCTGGCCGCGTTGATCATCGCCAAGGCGCCCGACGTCAATGCCGCCCTGTTCATCGCGCCGGGCCGCGGCTGTCGGGTCGAGGACGTTCAGGTGCGCTATGCGCAGCTGAACTTCGATGTCATGGGCGCGCTGCTGCAACGCCAGAAGGCGGGGTCGCTGACCAACCTGGAAGCCGACCGTCAGGTCTGGCGGCGTCTGGCCGCCTGACCCTCAGACCAGGGTCATCAACCAGCTGATCGTCACCGCCAGGACCACCAGTCCGGCCAGGGTGACACCAAAGCACAGCGCGCTGCCGGCGGGATGTTGCCGGCCGTGGGCGCGATCATGGTCGAGCAGGGCCATCTTTCGATATCCTCCAAAAGCCCGACGATCTTGACGCCGTCGGTGCGGGATTTGGGAAGCATGCCTCCAAACCCGTTCTTCGAATAGGGTCTTTTTGTCCTTATGTGGAGCATAACCGTGCGCCGATTGCCGCGGTTCCGCCCAGCGAGGACCCTCACGCGCTGTTTGCAGGCTTCATGGAACCGACACAGCTCTGTCGCCGGACCGCCAAAGGCGCCCTCTAAGCCCCCGGCCGAAGTCCAACAGACAGGTCGACTATGAAACTGATGACCACGGCCGCCTGGGGCGCTCTTGCTCTGGCTCTCGCCACTCAAGCTCAGGCCCAGCAAACCCCGGCCGATCAAGCCGAGGTCGATGTCGTCGTCGTCACCGGCACGCGTCGCGTCGACCGCACCGCCTTCGAATCGGTCGCGCCGGTCGACGTCGTCAGCCAGGAGGCGCTGCGCAACGTCGTTTCCGACGAGATCATGGACAAGCTGGCGGCCACGACGCCCTCGTTCAACGTGCAGCGACTGCCGGCCGCCGATGGCCAGGCCTTCGTGCGTCCCGCCACCCTGCGCGGCCTGTCGCCCGACCAGACCCTGGTGCTGGTCAACGGCAAGCGCCGTCACCGCTCGGCGGTGCTGGGCGGTCGCGGCCAGCAGGGCGTGGACCTGGCTTCGCTGGGGACCAGCGGCATCGAGCGTATCGAGGTGCTGCGTGACGGCGCCTCGGCCCAGTATGGCTCGGACGCCATCGCCGGGGTGATCAACATCCTGCTCAGCGACAAGACCGGCTTCGACGGCCACGCCCAGTATGGTCGCTACTATGAAGGCGACGGCGAGAAGGTCGAGATCGGCGCCCGCTACGGTCTGGCGGTCGGCAACGGCGGTGCGATCGTCGGGGCTATCGACTACACCGACGCTCAGGCGACCTCGCGCACCCGCCAACGTCCGGACGCTATCGCCTTCCAGAACGCCAATCCGAACATCAAGGTCCCCAACCCCGTTCAGCGCTGGGGTCAGCCCGACCGCACGGTGTGGCGCGGCTCGCTGAACGCGGTGCTGCCGATCAGCGACACGACGGAAGCCTACGCCTTCGCCACCTATGCCGACATGACCGGCGTCACCGACTTCAACTGGCGCAACCCGACCAACGACACCTCGTACCGCACCAGCCCGGCGTTCCCGGGCTGGTCGCTGAACCAGCTGTATCCGGCCGGCTTCTCGCCGAAGTTCGGCCAGGATGAAGTCAACGCCTCGGCCGCCGCCGGCGTGCGCGGCGACGCCATGGGCTGGTCGTGGGATCTGTCGGCCGCCTGGGGCCGCGACAAGGTCGACTACTTCCTGAACAACAGCATCAACGCCTCCTTCGGTCCGCAGTCGCCGACCAACTTCGACGCGGGCTCGCTGATCCAGAAGGAGCAGACGTTCAATTTCGACGTCTCGCGTCCGCTGGAATGGGCGTTCCTGGCCAAGCCGGCCAACCTGGCCCTCGGCGCCGAATGGCGCAAAGAGACCTACGAGATCGAGGCTGGCGACCGCCATTCGTGGGACGTCGGCCCCGGCGCGCCGGCCGGCCTGCCCAGCGGCTCGAACGGCTTCCCGGGCTATGCGCCCAGCCAGGCCGGGTCGTGGGACCAGGACAGCTACGCGATCTATGCCGACCTCGACATGCCGCTGACCGATAAGCTGGGCGTCGATATCGCGGTGCGCCACGAGGACTTCTCGGCGTTCGGCAAGACCACCAATGGCAAGATAGCCGCGCGCTACGAGTTCACGTCGAACTTCGCCATCCGCGGTGCGGCCTCGACGGGCTTCCGCGCGCCCACCGCCGGCCAGATCAACAACACCCGCACCTCGCAGGGCCTGAACACCACCACCCTGCTGCTGTTCACCTCGGGCCGCCTGTCGCCTGAGAACGCGATCTCACAGGCCCTGGGCTCCAAGCCGCTGACGCCGGAAGAATCGGTCAACCTGTCGGTCGGCGCGGTGTTCCGGGCCGGCGGTTTCACCGGTTCGATCGACTATTACCGCATCGACGTCGACGACCGCTTCGCCGTGTCGCCCAACTTCACCGTCACGCCGGCCCTGCGCGCCCAGCTGGTGGCCGCCGGCGTGCCCGGCGCCGACAGCCTGACGACGGTCAGCTACTTCACCAACTCGTTCGACACCCGCACGCAGGGCGTCGACGTGGTCGGCTCGTGGCGTGGTGACCTGTGGGGCGGTCGGGCCGGCATGACCGCGGCCTGGAACTGGAACGACACCAAGATCACCCGTTCCAAGCTGACCGAGGTCTCGCGCCTGGCGCAGATCAACCTCGAGAACGGCCTGCCGCAGAACGCCGCCAACGTGTCGTTCGACTACGCCCAGGGCATTTTCAGCGGCATGATCCGCGCCCGCTGGTCGGGCAAGTGGACCGACGCCCAGGCCAATGGGACGGCCGACCTGATCCAGAACTTCGGCGGGCGCACCCTGGTCGACCTGTCGGTCAGCGCCCAGGTCACCCCGGCGATCAAGCTGACGGTCGGGGCCGAGAACCTGTTCGACACCTATCCGGACGAGGCCACGTTCCAGGCCTCGCGCGGTCTGATCTATTCGCGCAACGCGCCCTACGACACCGACGGCGGCCTCTGGTACGTCCGCATGGCGGCCAAGTTCTGACAACCAGGGCGGGCGCCTCGCGCGCCCGCCCTTGCTTTTGGCGGCGGCTTGCCTCTAGCCTCAATTTTAGATTGAGCGTGCGGGGGCGTCGTGAAGGCTTGGTTGGTTTCGGTCGCGATCGCGGCTGCGTTCTTGATGTCCGCCGCGTCGGCGCGGGCGGAATGGCGTCGGGCCGAGAGCGAGCATTTCGTGGTCTATGGCCGCAGCGAAAGAGCGGTGCGCCAGTACGCCTCGATGCTGGAGGATTTCGACTCCGTCCTGCGGCGGCTGCACAAGCTGCCTGACGAAGAAGCTCCGCCGATCAAGCTGCCGGTCTATCTCGTCTCGGATCTCGATCAGCTGCGGCGCGTCATCCCCGGCGCCCGGGACGGGACCGCGGGGATCTACATTCCAGCGACAACCGAGGTCTTCGCCATCGCCGTTCGCGACGGGGCGTCCGACGGCGCCGACCAGAACCGCGGCGACGACACGGTGATGCATGAATATGTGCACCACTTCATGCTGCGCTATTACCCCAGCGCCTATCCCGCCTGGCTCGTCGAGGGCTACGCCGTATACTACATGACCACCGACCTGGGCTGGAACCGCTTCGTCGTGGGCGGCTACAACAAGGGGCGGGCCTATGTCCTGACGACGCCGGGCTCGCACTGGGTGGCGATGGGCGACCTGCTGAGCAAGCCAACCAGCGCGTTCAGCAAGGGGGACATCCACAGCTACTACGCCCAGGCCTGGCTGCTGACCCACTACATCCTGTCGGACCCGGAGCGCCGCAAGAAGCTGAGCCCCTATCTGGACGCCGTGCGCAATGGGCGAAAGCCGACCGAGGCGTGGCAGGCGATCTATGGCCAGGACATGGAAGGCCTGCGCAGCGCGTTGAAGACCTATGTGGAGCGCCCGTTGGCCGTTGGCGCGCTGCCGCGCGTCACGCCGATGGAGGCGACGATGACGGTGACCACCTTGCCGGTCTCGGCGGACGCGCTGCTGCTGGACTATCAGCGCTTGAAGCTGGGCGTGGCCAAGGACGAGCAGGCCAAGGTGCTGCAGGCGATCCGCACCGCCGCCGCCCGCTATCCCGACGACCGCTTCGCCCGGCTGGTGCGGGCTCAGGCCGAGACCCAGTTCGGCGACTCGGCGGACCGGGAGGGGCTGTTGAACGGCCTGCTGGCGGCCGACCCCAAGGACAAGGACGCCCTGGTCGTGCTGGGCGAGAGCCGGCTGTCGGCCGCCGACGCCGACCCGGCGCATCGCAAGGCGACCCTGGGCGAGGCAGGCAAGCTGTTCGCCCGCGCCTTCAAGGTCGGACCCGACGATCCGCGCGTGCTGCACGGCTACGCCGAGGCCCGGCAGCTGGAGCCGCTGACCGACAACATGGTCAACATCCGGGTGCGCGCGATGCTGCTGGCGCCTCAGGTCGGCCACCTGCGTCTGGACGCCGGTCGCGCCCTGGCCGAGTTCAAGGAATACGACGCGGCCCGCACCGTGCTGAAGCCGCTGGCCAGCAGCCCGCACGGCGGTTCGGAGGCCGAGGCCGCCCAGGCGATGCTGAAGGCGCTGCCGGAAGAGAAGCAGCCGGAAGGTGACAAAAACAGCTGATGGGGCTAGTCCCGCCCCATGAGCACTTCTCCCGTCGTTGAAGCCGCCCGTCGGCGCACCTTCGCCATCATCAGCCACCCTGACGCGGGCAAGACCACGCTGACGGAAAACCTGCTGCTGGCCGGCGGGGCCATCCGCGCGGCCGGCGCCGTGCGCGCCCGCGGCCAGGCCCGCCGCACCCAGTCGGACTGGATGAAGATCGAGCGCGAGCGCGGCATCTCGGTCAGCGCCTCGGTGATGACGTTCGACCACGACGGCCTGATGTTCAACCTGCTGGACACCCCGGGCCACGAAGACTTCTCGGAAGACACCTACCGCACCCTGACGGCCGCCGACGCCGCGGTCATGGTGCTGGACGCCGCCAAGGGTATCGAGCCCCAGACCCTGAAGCTGTTCGAGGTATGCCGCCTGCGCGACATCCCGATCATCACCTTCATCAACAAGATGGACCGCGAGGCCCAGGACCCGTTCGAGCTCTTGGACGAGGTGTCGTCCAAGCTGGCTCTCGATCCCGCGCCGCTGTTCTGGCCGGCCGGTTCGGGTGGTCGCTTCAAGGGCATGCTGGACCTGCGCACCCAGCAATTCATCCCCTACGCCAAGAAAAGCTCGACCGACGACGAGGGCCATCCCGATCCGGTCGCCTTCAACGGCAATGCGGTGATCCAGTATCTCGAGCCCGACGAGCGGTCGGAGCTGGAAGACAACGCCATGCTGGTCACCGAGGCCGGCAAGCCGTTCGACGTCCAGAGCTTCCTGGAAGGCCACATGACGCCGGTGTTCTTCGGCTCGGCGCTGCGCCACTTCGGCGTCGACCAGCTGCTGGCCGGCATTGGCCGCTACGCCCCGCCGCCGCATCCGGCCAAGGTGACCAAGGCCGGGGCCGAGACCCATGTCGCGCCGGGTGATGCCGAGGTGTCGGGCTTCGTCTTCAAGGTCCAGGCGAACATGGACCCCAATCACCGCGACCGGATCGCCTTCCTGCGCCTGACCAGCGGCCGCTTCACGCGTGGCATGAAGCTGAAGGCCCAGAACACCGGCAAGGCCATGAGCGTCAACGCGCCGATCATGTTCTTCGCCTCCGACCGCGAACTGGCCGAGGACGCCTTCGCCGGCGACGTGATCGGCATCCCCAACCACGGCGTCCTGCGGGTGGGCGACAGCCTGTCCGAAACCGGGACCCTGCGCTTCGCCGGCCTACCCAATTTCGCGCCCGAAATCCTGCGCCGCGTGCTGGTCAAGGATCCGCTGAAGGCCAAGCACCTGAAGAAGGCGCTGGAAGGCCTGGCCGAGGAGGGCGTCACCCAGCTGTTCCGTCCGATGATCGGCAGCGACTTCATCGTCGGCGCCGTCGGCCAGCTGCAGTTCGAGGTCATGGCCGACCGCCTGGCCAACGAGTACCAGCTGGACTGTATCTTCGAGGCCAGCCCCTATGCCGAGGCCCGCTGGCTGTCGGGCGAGCGCGCCGACGTCGAGGATTTCGTCGACAAGCACAAGTCGGCCATGGGCCAGGACATCGACGAGCAGCCGGTGTTCCTGGGCAAGTCGTCCTGGGAAATCGGCTACGTCGCCGAACGCTACCCGAAGGTGCGCTTCGAGCGGACGAAGGAGCGGGGCTAACCGCTCATCACCGCCTTGAAGGCTGCCTTGAACTTGGCCATCTCCTCGGGCGTGCCGACGGAGACGCGAACCGTGTTGGGCCAGATCGGCCAGGTGCGGCCGATCATGACGTTGCGGGCCTTCATCGCCGCCATCACGGCCTTTCCGTCGCGGCCGGTGTCGATCATGAAGCAGTTGGACTGCGGATCGCCGACGACCTTGTAGTTGTCGGCCTTCAGCCAGGTCAGCGTGTCGCGGCGGGTGTCGCCGATCAGCTTTTTGCGGGCGGGGATCAGCGCCGGATCTTCCAGCGAGGCGCGGGCCGCAGCCGAGGCCGTGATCGGCATGGCGTTGCGGCCGTAGGGCGTCAGTTTGGCCAGCAGGTCGGGGCGAGCGATGGCGAAGCCGCAGCGGATGCCGGCCATGCCGTAGATCTTCGAGAAGGTCCGCAGCACGATCAGGTCCTTGCCCGCAGCCACCAGGTCCAACGTGTCGGCGGTGTCGGCCAGGTGGATATAGGCCTCGTCGACCAGCACGATCGCGCCAGCCGGCTTGTGCTCCAGCGCCCAGACGATGTCCTGCTTGGTCGTCAGCGTGCCGGTCGGGTTGTTGGGGTTGCAGATATAGATGACGCCGGCGTTCGGATCGGCGGCGACCATCGCCTTGACGTCATGGGCGTAGTCGGCGGTCAGCGGAACCTTGACCACCTTGGCCTGGCTGGTGCGCGCCGCATACAGGCCCGCCTCGTAGGACGGATCGGCGGTGACGAAGCTGCGGGTCGGCGAGGTGAAGGCCAGCACGCTGTAGTGCAGCGGCTCGGACGAACCGGCATAGACCACGACGTTCTCCGGCTTCAGGCCATTCTGGGATGCGAAGAGATCCACCAGCATCTCGGTCTCGCCGTAGCGATCGTAGCGGCCGCCCAGCGGGGCGACACGGGCGATGGCGTCGCAAGCGGCCTTGCTGGGGCCCAGCGGGTTTTCGTTGGCGTTGATCAGCACCATGTCGGCGGGCGGGGCGCCAGGGCTTTGGCCATGCAGCGCCAGGCCGGTCGGCGCGGCCTGAGCCGCGTGCGCCAGTTGGCTCTCGGTCAGGATCGGCGCGGCTGCGGCGATGAACGCCGCGCCCCGCAGGAAGGATCGGCGGCCCAGGGCCTGTTTATTGGACGTCATGATCTGAGCTCCCCGCTTTGAGGCTCATACGACGAACCGCTGACTGGGCGCGGGCAAGCATAAGCTGCGCCGAACGCCGTTACGCGCGACGGGCGCCCAAGCCGCGAGCGTCCGGCGCCCTTGCAATCGGCGCGCGGGCGCGAAATGAGTGCGGATCGCCAGCTTCCGGAAGACCTCCATGCCCGCTCCGCTCGCCATCGGCCTGGTGGCCCACGACGACAAGAAGGCCGCCCTGGTCGAATGGGCGATCACCCATGTCGACTATCTGAAGGACAAGGCGCTGTTCGCCACCGGCACGACTGGCGGCCGGATCCTGGAGGCGTTGCCGCAGCTCAATCTGGTGCGGCTCAAGAGCGGTCCGCTGGGCGGCGACCAGCAGTTGGGCGCGATGATCGCCGAGGGGCGGCTGGACGTGCTGGTGTTCTTCGTCGATCCGCTGTCGCCGCAGCCGCACGATGTCGACGTCAAGGCGCTGATCCGACTGGCGACCCTGGCCAATATCCCGTTCGCCTGCAATCCGGCGACGGCCGACCTGATCGTCGGACGCTAACCCGGGAACTTCAGTAGGTTCGGCTTGGGGATCGCGGCCTTGAAGCTGCCGCGGGTCTTGCTGGTGTCCAGGCCAAACTCGGCCCAGGCGGCCAGGAAGCCGCTGGCGCCGTCGCTGGTCGCCAAGGGCGCCAGTTTCAGCGCGGGACGGGCGGCCAGGGCCTTGCGGGCGGCGGCCCAGGCGTCGGGCTCGGCCGTGGCGTAGTCGCCGTCCGAGGCGACCAGCTCTGCGGCCAGGCCAGGATCCGAGAAGCGCAGCGTCACTGCGGTTCCGGCCGGCAGATCCGAAAGGCTGTCCAGCGCCTCGGTCAGGGCGGTCAGGCTCATGCGGGCGGCGGTGGCGCGACGCTCGCCGCCGGCTGCGCCCTTGATCGCCGCAGCGCCGGTCTCCCCATCGATCCGCCGGACCCACGACCAGCCGCCATAGCCCGGATCGGGACGGCAGAGGCTGGCGATCCAGAGGGTGACGGCGGCCATGGCGGAACCTTCGAAACGACGCGAGGGCCGCTCTTCTAACCTGCTTCGGCGTGGAAAGGGGAGGGAGGGTGTGAACGAAAGGTAAACTGAAAGCTAAAACTTATAGTTAACGTCATTTTCAGTTCAGTGAACAAAGTTATAAGAAATCACATCGTTATGCCGCTCTCTCTGTATTCGGCGAAGCAAGAATTGTGCCAACTCAATACATATTCAACCATATTGGTTGAAATTTGGAACAAGGTGTAAAAATATGGAAAATATTTATGGTTAACGCGCCATAAACACTCGTTAACCACTTGTTAAGCGCGTTGGCTCCGGTTTTGCTGCTCGGGCGTTAAGACCTTCGCCGGGCGTCCCGGCATGGGACATCCGTAAGTGGAGTGCGCGAGGCATGTTCGAGTTCGGGCGAGATCTGAAGCGTCTGTTCGGCGTTGAGGCTGACAACGGCTTCAAGGGCGCGTGGCGCGAGGGGCTGACCGGTGGCGACACCTCGCTGCTGGAGCTGCTGGATGTGCGACTGCTGACCAACGAGGCCCGCTCGGCTGACGTTGTGGCGGGCCGGATCGCGACCAAGGACCGCGGGGCCCGTCTTCTGGAGGCGGCCGTCGTCTGGCGCGAACTGGCGCGCCGCAGCGGCGACGCTATGGCGCTGCGCAAGGGCGCCGCCCAGGCCGAAGCCGCCGCCAAGATCTTCGAGGCCGAGCGCCGCCACGACGCCTTGGCCGCCGCCCGCTGCGAGCAGGCGGTGCTGGCCGTGCTGGGCGCGGATCTGTTTGGCGACGAAGGATTGGTCGCGGCCGCCGCGGCGACCGTGGCGCGCACGCCGGCCAGCCAGCGCACGGCCTTGTGCGGCGCCTTGATCGCCGGCCTCGATGGTCGCGCGGCGCTGGCCGCCGGCGATCTCGACCGCGCCCTGGCTGCCGTCCAGACCTATGAGGCGCCGCTGCGCGCCTTGGCCGCCGCCAAGCGTGTGAAGGGCGGCCCTGCGCGCTTGCAACTGGCCGACCAGCGCGCCGCCCGGATCGAACTGATCCTGGCCTGCGCCGAGCGCCTGAAGGATCGCGCCCTGGCCGAGCTGGCCGCCTCGGAGGCCAAGCTGGCCGCCGGCGTCCTGGATCCCGATTTCGAACCCCTGGCCTGGGCGCGGCTTGAAGGTCTGCGCGGCCAGGCCCTGGCGCTGCTGGGCGACCTGGATGGCGAGCTGACCTGCATCGCCGACGGTGTCGAGGCTCTGACCTCTGCGGTCGAGGCGCTGACCGCCGACCACAGTCCCATGGACTGGGCGCGCGTCCAGGCGGCCCTGGGCTGCGCTCTGCAGACGATGGGCGAGGCCTCGACCAGCGAGCGCGCCTTTGAGCAGGCCGTCTCGGCCTATGATCGCGCCACCCAGGTGCTGAAGGCTCAACCGGCCCTGGCCCTGCGCGCCGCGGTCGCCAACAACCGCGCCCTGTGTCTGGCCCGCTGCGCCGAGCTGACCGCCGACCTGGCGGTGCTCGACGCCGCCGAACTGGCCTTCAAGGCCGAGCTGGCCGCCGTCTCTGGCGCGCGCGATCCGGCCAGCTGGGCGGTGGCGCAGATGAACCTGGCCCGCCTCTACGAGGCGCGGGTCGAGATCACCGGCCGCGACGACGGCCGTCTGGCCCGGGCCGGCATCGCCCTGGCGGCGGCCTTCGACATCTTCTCGGAACTGGGCCTGCGCTCGCTGACCGACCTGGCGGCACAAGGCCTGCAAAGAGTCCAGCAGGCCCACGCCGCCTGATCCGGAATGGAACAGGGCGGCTTAAAGGCCCGCCAAAAACGACAAGTACAAGGGATGAACTCGTGATCGCTTCGCTCGCCCTCGCCGCCGCCATGGTCGCCAACGCCGCTCCGGCCAAGACTTCGTCGGACCTGCTGACCCCCGTCTCCGAGCCGCGCGTCGCCGTCGCCCTGCTGAACTGCCTGGTCAAGCGCGATGGTCACCTGACCGCCTGCACCGTCCAGGAAGAAAGCCACGCCGACCTGGGCGTCGGCCAGGCCGCCCTGTCGATGGCCTCGCAATTCCAGGTCGACCTGCTGGGTCCCGACGGCAAGAGCCGCGAAGGCTCGTACATCCAGGTGCCGGTGAGCATCCGCATCCGGTAGCCGATCAACCTTCCCGATAGCCACGCTGGTCCAGCAGCGCGCGGAGGGCTGCGTCTCGCTTGGTGCGGCCGGTGTACAGCGCCAGGACATCCAGAGCTGGCGGCCAACGGGCCGTCGTCAGAGTGTCGATGTCCAAGCCCGGGCATCTATAAACTCTGAGCGCGTGAAGGGTGGGAAGGTCCATCACGCCGGCCAGGGTCTCGAGCGCCTTGCAGTTGATCACGGCCACATCCTCCAGCGCGGGGCCGGAAAGGTCGATTGCCTTGAGGTGCGCTTGATCGGTGATCCGAAGGCGGCGGAGGGCAGGAAAGCGCGCCAGCGAGCCAAGATGCTCCACGCCTAGAACTCGGTCGATATTCAGGGCTTCCAGCGTCTCGTGGTGAAGGTCTTCGATATCGGCGCGGCCGCCGAGCAGCAATCGCAGCTCCCGCAGGCCGCGTATCGAGGACACGAAGTCCAGGCTTTGCGACTTGGCGATGGCGTGCAGGCCGAGACGTTCGAGCTGGCCCAGCTGGGCCACGGCCTCCAGGTTTCGAGTGTGCCCGACAACGACGAGTTCCGACAGCGTCACGCAACGGGTGATCGGTGCAAGGTCGATATTGCGCTTGGCGCTCTTGGCTATCGACAGCGTGGTCAGCTGCTCCAGAGGCAGCAAGGACAGGACGTCGGGCCGGTCGAGCTTGTGGACGCCGAAGCGGAGTTTCTTGAGGCGAGGCAGCTCGCCGAGGCGATGCTCGTTACGGATCGCCGTCAGGCAATCGACTGATAGATGCTCCACGTCGGGCAGATGTTCGAGCGCGTTCGCGTCGAACGCATCGCCGTAGAAGCCGTAGAACCGGACCTCCAGCGCATCGCCGAACTGACGACAAAGAGCGTTGACCTCTTGCAGGAGACTGGGGGTGGCGCTTGTCGAGAACTGGATGGTCGGGTTCCACCCGACCGCAAGTATGCTCTGAACTTCGGCAGCGGATACACGGAACGGGTCGGTGATACGGCTTGTCATGGGCTCCACCTGGAATGGCGAAGCTTTGCTGTTTTGAATCTCTGGCCGCAACCCGCGACCCACCGTCGCGCCCCTGATTTATGGCCTTCCCGGTAACAACTCCTAACGCCCTGTTAACCATATTTCCCCCATCTTCCCGCCTCGAAACAACGCGGCCAGTACGGCCGATTCCGACGAGGCTTTGCATGACGGGCGCCGAGGTTCTGGACGTGGGCCGTGACGCGATCTGGCTGACGCTGCAGCTGTGCGCGCCGGTGCTGATCGTCGGCCTGGTGGTCGGCGTCGCAATCGGCCTGTTCCAGGCCCTGACCCAGATCCAGGAACAGACCCTGGTCTATGCGCCCAAGATCGTCGCCATCTTCCTGTCGCTGCTGCTGTTCCTGCCGCTCATGGGCTCGCTGATGAGCGGGTTCATGCGCCAGATCGCCGCCCGCATCGCGGGCATGTAGAGCTAGAGGGGCAGGGGCCTTCCGGTGAATTCCTTCGCCACGGCGTTCCAGGTCTATGTCGCCGCCCTCGTGTTCTCGCGGGTGGGCGCCATGGTCATGACGATGCCCGGCATCGGCGACCAGTCGGTGCCGCCGCGCATCCGCCTGGCCTTCGCCCTGTTGATGGCGCTGCTGGTCGGCCCGCTGGTGCAGAACACCGTGCCGCCGATCCCCACGACCCTGGGCGGCCTGGTCGGCGCGGTGATCCACGAACTGCTGATCGGCCTGATGGTCGGCTCGGTGCTGCGCCTGTTCATGATCTCGCTGACGACCGCCGGGGAGATCATCTCGCTGCAGACCACCCTGTCGTTCGCCCAGACCACCAACCCCTCGATGCAGGGCTCGAGCACGGCCGTGGCCAGCTTCCTGTCGATGATGGGCCTGACCCTGGTGATGGCCACCGACCTGCATCACCTGTTCATCGGGGCCATCGTCAAGTCGTACACGATCTTCCCGTTCACCCGCGACGTGCCGGTCAATGACGCCGTCACCCTGGCGGTGCGGACGGTGGCGCAGTCGTTCTCGCTGGGCGTCCAGCTGGCTGCGCCGGTGATCGTGTTCTCGCTGGTCTTCAACCTCGCCACGGGCCTGGTCGGCCGGGTCATGCCCGCCTTCCAGATCTTCTTCGTGGCCTCGCCGCTTAGCGTGATCCTGGGCCTGTCCCTGCTGGCGCTGTCCCTCGGGGGCATCGCCATGGTGTGGACCGATCGTTACCGCGACCTTCTCGCCGTGTTCAACTAGGGGCGAGCCATGGCGGACGATGCGGATCCCGAGTCGAAAACAGAAGACCCGTCAGCCAAGAAGCTTTCGGACGCCCGCGCCAAGGGCGACGTCGTCAAGTCCCAGGACATCCCGCAGCTGGCCTCGCTGACCGGGGCGATCTCGGTCATCCTGATCGCCGGCGGCTGGCTGACGCGCGACCTGGCCGCGGCGCTCTATCCGTTCATCGCCCACGCCGGCACCACCGAGATCTCCAGCGGCGGCGCCATGGTGGTGATGAAGCAGGCGGTGATGGCCGCCATGCCGCCCCTGCTGCTGGTGATGGTCGTCACCGCGGTGCTGGGCGTGATCGGCAACGTCGCCCAGACCGGCTTCATGCTGACGCCGGACAAGATCAAGCCGGACTTCAAGAAACTGGACCTGCTGAAGGGCCTGGGTCGCCTGTTCGGCATGGACGGCATGGTGCAGTTCGCCAAGTCGGCCATCAAGTTCCTGGTCACCGGCTTCATCGCCTACATGGTGCTCAAGCCCCATGTCGGCGAGGTGCGCAACCTGGTCGGCATGGACGTGGCGGCGATGCTGCCCGAGGCCATGAAGCTGTCCAAGTCGCTGATGCTGGCGGTGCTGCTGCTGCTGATCGCCATGGCCGCCATCGACTGGTTCTGGCAGCGCCAGCGCTTCATGAAGCGCATGCGCATGACCCTCCAGGAGGTCAAGGACGAGTTCAAGCAGTCGGACGGCGACCCGCACATCAAGGGCAAGCGCCGCCAGATCCAGATGCAGCGCTCGCGCCAGCGGATGATGCAGGCCGTGCCCAAGGCGACCGTCGTCGTCATGAACCCGACCCACTACGCCGTGGCGCTGAAGTACGAGCCCGGCGAGACGCCCGCGCCGATGTGCGTGGCCAAGGGCGTCGACGAGTTGGCCCTGAAGATCCGCGCCGTCGCCGAGGAGCATGGCGTCATGGTGCTGGAAGACCCGCCCCTGGCCCGCGCCCTCTACGCCAGCGTCGAGATCGACGAGGAGATCCCCGTCGAGCACTTCGAGGCGGTCGCCAAGGTCATCAGCTTCATCATGAACAAGAAGACCCAGGGCGGCGGGCGGCCTAACTAATCCGAGTTTTCGCAGAACTGACCTAGCGCGCGGGAAAGGCTATCCTTTCTCCGATTGCTGGTGAGTCGCAGCCTCACCATAAGAAGGGTACCCCGCCGCCGATGGCCGATTTTCAGCTCCAGGACAAAGTCTCGACTGGCGCTCCGCGTCGGCGCTTCGATCCGTGGCTGGCCGGCGCGGCGATATTCTTCGTGGCCGCTGCGGCCCTGTCCGCGGCGCCGGCGCTGAAGGCTGGGCCGACGACTCTGGCGGGTCTGCTGCTGCTGCTGGGCGTGGCCGGGGTGGCCGTGCTGGGCCTGGTGGCCATCAAGGGTTCGAACGCGGCTTCGGCGGCCAATGACGCCGATCAGGCTGAAGGCTTCATCGAGGCGCTGAGCGAGCCGGCGGCTCTGGCCGCCCCCGATGGCCGCCTGCTGTCGGCCAACGCGGCCTGGCGCATCCTGATGGGCGAGCAGCGTCGCCTGCCCAACGGTCCGGCGGGCGCTGGCCTGTTCGCCGCCCTGGTCCAGGCCCGCAAAGGCGAGATGGCGCAGGGGCGCTTGAACGCCGGCGGTTCCGACCATGTCGCCAAGGTCTCGCGCCTGACTGGCGGCCGCCTGCTGATCCGCCTGGAGCCGGTCGTCGTCGCCGCGCCCGTCGCCGAGACCCTGGCGCCGGCGCCGGTGATCGAGCAGGCCGCCGCCTCGCCGACCAATTCGCTGGACGCCTTCGCTGGCGCCTCGCCGTTCGGCGCGGCCCTGCTCGAAGGGTTGGAGCCGTTCCAGTCGCGGATCCTGGAAACCAATCCCGCCATGACCGCCATGACCGGCGCCAAGGCCGGCGTGGTGTTCGGCGACCTGATCGACGCGGCCTCGCGCGCCGACGCCGAGACGCGCCTGAACGAAGGCAAGGCGGGACCCTTCGAGGTGCGCTTGGCGCGCGACGCGACCCGCATCGTCCACCTCTACCTCTACCGCGCCGAAGGCCGCCTGGTGGCCTACATGATCGACGTGTCGGAGCAGAAGCAGATCGAGCTGCAGCTGGCCCAGGCCCAGAAGATGCAGGCCATCGGCCAGCTGGCCGGCGGCGTGGCCCACGACTTCAACAACCTGCTGACCGCCATCCAGCTGCGCCTGGACGAGTTGCTGCACCGCCACCCGGTCGGCGATCCGTCCTATGAGGGCTTGAACGAGATCCGCCAGACGGGCGTGCGCGCCGCCGACCTGGTGCGCAAGCTGTTGGCCTTCTCGCGCAAGCAGACCGTCCAGCGCGAAGTGCTGGACCTGGGTGAGCTGATCTCAGAGTTCGAGGTCCTGCTGCGCCGCCTGCTGCGCGAAGACGTCAAGCTGATCACCGACTATGGCCGCGACCTGCCGCAGGTGCGGGCCGACAAGAGCCAGCTGGAGACGGCGGTCATGAACCTGGCCGTCAACGCCCGCGACGCCGTGCGCGCGGCCAAGGGCGGGGGCGTCGTGCGCATCCGTACCGCGCGCCTGACCCGTGACGAGGCCATCGGCCTGGGCTTCCCGGCCGCCGAGGGCGACACCGCCTTCATCGAAGTCAGCGACGACGGCCCCGGCATTCCGCCCGACGTCATGGGCAAGATCTTCGACCCGTTCTTCACCACCAAGCCGGTGGGCGAGGGCCTGGGCCTGGGCCTGGCCACGGTCTATGGCATCGTCAAGCAGAGCGATGGCTGGATCCACGTCCACAGCCGTCCGGGCGAGGGCGCGGCGTTCCGCATCTTCCTGCCGATCTACGACGCCCCGGCCGGCGTGATCGCCGCCCAGAAAGCCGCCGCCGCCGAACCGGCCAAGCCGCGCGCCGCCCGCGACCTGTCGGGCGCCGGCCGCATCCTGTTCGTCGAAGACGAGGACGCCGTGCGCATCGTCGCCGCCCGCCTGCTGCGCGCCCGTGGCTACGAGGTGCTGGAGGCGGCCGACGGCGAAGAGGCGCTGATCATCGCCGAGGAGAACGCCGGCACGATCGACCTGCTGATCAGCGACGTGATCATGCCCGGCATCGACGGCCCGACCTTGCTGAAGAAAGCCCGCGGCTATCTGGGCAATGCGCCGGTGATGTTCATCTCCGGCTATGCCGAGGCCGAATTCAGCGACCTGCTGGAAGGCGAGACGGGCGTGACCTTCCTGCCCAAGCCGATCGACATCAAGACCTTGGCCGAACGGGTCAAGCAGCAGCTGCAGGCGGCTTAGCGGCCCTTCATCGTTTCTGGGCCGGCAGGAACCTTGGATTGCGCAGCAGGGCGGCGCTGACCAGGGCGACCAGCAGGCCGACCGGGAAGATCTCGATGAAGGTCATCGGCAGCCGATAGAGCGGATTGGCGTAGTGCCGCCGCATCGTCTCCAGCTCCGCCGCCAGCTTGTCATAGGCCGCGCCGGACAGTCCGGCCGCCTTCTTGGCCGCCAGGGCGCTGGCCGTATAGTCGTCCATGAAGCGGTAGTGGGTGAGGGCCAAGTAGGCTTCCCAGATCAGGACGTAGGCCACGCCGGCGACGGCCGCCACGCCCAGGCCGATCAGGAAGGCGGGCCAGAACCGGATCACGCCGCCCAGCACCTTGTCGCGGTGCGACTTGACGGCCAGCAGCACCGCGGACAGACCCACCAGCATGATCAGATAGCCGAGCCACAGGCTGTGCGGGGCCGAGAAAACGATCGTGGAAATGATGCCCAGGATGATGATGACGCCCGAAGCCAGGCCATAGGTCAGGATGGTGCGTTGCATGGTGGTCCTCCTCCGCGCCGCCCCTGCGACGCAGCCCGCAAGCTGCCGTTCTCGTCGTCGGAACGGTATCGCCCGAAAGGGTGAGTTCGACCGTTTCGCCCTATCGGCGCGGGGTCAAGGGATCAGCACCAGCTCGCGGGCCTTGCCGACAGCCTGGGTGCGCCGGCTGACGTCCAGCTTGCCATAGAGGTTGGCGACGTGGGTCTTGACCGTGTTGGGCGACAAGCCGAGATCGCGGGCGATCTCCTTGTTGGAACGGCCGGCGGCCAGGCGCTCCAGCACCTTCATCTCCTGGCCGGTCAGGCCCAGGGCGGCCAGCGCCGCGTCGTTGCGCCGGAAGGTCTCGGGCCGGGCCCGCGCCGCCAGCCTCCAGCCGACCCAGACGCCGCCGATCGCGCACGCGGTTCCGATCAGGCTCACATAGACCTGCCAGGAAAAGGCGCGGATGACAAAGCGGTACTCCAGCCACTGAAGCGCGAAGACGCCCACGGCCAGGACGAGCGCCCAGAGAACGATCGTGCGGATCATGGGCGAAAGGGGGCGCGATCCGCCCACGCCGTCAAGATCAGCCCAGCCGCGCCTTCGCTTCGGCGGGGGCGACCTGGTCGAACAGGATCTTCAGGTGCTGGTCCTTGGCGTGGTCGTTGTGCAGCTCCCACGATAGCGAGACGGGCAGGCGCAGGCGGCCGCCGTCCGGCAGGCGAGCGATCAGCACGCGCCAGGAAAAGCCCTCGCCGGGATCGCCCAGCGGGTCCTTGAACTCGACGGGCGCGGGATCGCGCAGGCGAAAGCGTCGCTCGGGGTTGGCTTCGAACCAGGCGCGGTCGGCCTCGACAGTGGGGTCGGCAATGACTTTGGCGGTGAGTTTGCGGGCCATGGCCGCCTCCTAGCACCGTTGGCGCCGACTTCCCATCTTCAGCTGATGAGCGAGAAGCCGATCAAGCGCGTGCAGGCCGACTGGAGCGAGGTCGTGCTGGTGTGCCGCAAGTGCTCGAAGAAGCTGGATGGAGGCTTCGGCGCGGGCGGCGACCAGAAGCTGGCCAAGGCTCTGCGCAAGGCGATCGGCGCCAAGGGCAAGGGCCGCAAGGCAAAGGCTGCCGTGATCGAGGTCGATTGCCTGGATGTCTGCCCCAAGGGGGCGGTGGTGGCGGTGCGCGCCTCGGCGCCAAAGGACTGGGCCGTCATCCCGCGAGGCGCGTCGATGACGGCGGTGGTCGAAAAGCTGGGGGTTGGGCGGCGTCGAGCCGCCCAACTGAGCATCAGCCGATCATGTCGATGACGTGATCGCGCAGCTGGGCGCGGGTCAGGCCGGGCCACGCCCATTCGGTCTGAACGGGCTTGGGGGCGATGGCGCGGGTGGGCGCCGAGAAGCGAGGTTCACGCCGAGCGGCGGTCTCGCGGGTAGCAGTCGTTTTCATAAAGTTCCAAACAGAGCTCAGGCGTCATTGCCAAGCTCAACAGATTTAAGCGTGGAAGGTTGCGCCCTGGGTCGCCTGTGTTGGCGAAAGCGGGCGAGGGGAGCAGTCGGCGTTCGGCCGCGAACGGCGGGCCGTCCTGCTGATCCCTGAGTACCATATGGTGGGCCGTCTGTCGCGTTCAAGTCCCGCGACGAGACAGCGCAGGGGAAGGGGCCTTCCGCTCCATCACCACGATCGGCGCGCCCTTGTAGACGGTGTGGGTCTTCAGCGTGAACCCGACCTTGGTCGCCAGGGCGATCGAGGCGGTGTTCTCCACATCGATGATGCAGGGCACGACCGGTGGGGCCAGGACCGTGTCGATCCAGGCGAGACCCGCGCGGACGGCTTCGGTCCCAAAGCCCTGGCCGTGCGACCGGGCCGCCAGCACCCAGCCCATCTCGGGCAGGCCAAACAGGTTGGGCGTCAGGTCGCGGCGCAGGTCGGCGAACCCGACCTCGCCGACATAGCGGCCAGTCGAGCTCTCGCGCACGGCCCAATAGCCGAAGCCCATCAGGTCCCACAGGCCTCGGGCCCGCATCAGCCGCGTCCAGCTCTCCTCGTCGCTGAAGGCGCGGCCGCCCACATGACGGACCACGACGGGATCGGCCCACATGGCGCGGCTGTCGTCGAAATCGGCCAATTCCGGAGGGGCCAGGGTCAGGCGAGCGGTGGTCAAGGTCGGCGGAAGCATGGCGCTCGGGTTTGCGACAGGGGCGTCGTGCAAGCTACACGGACGAGACGCCCTGGAAAGACCCATGACCAAGCCGCAAGACGCCATCGCCGCCCGTCGCAAGCTGACCAACAAGCTGATCGCCGCCAAGGACGCCGCGCGCCTGCGGCCGTTCTTCGACCCGCGCGTCACCCTGATCGCCGGCGACGGCTCGCTGCTGCTGGGCGCCGAGGACGTGCTGGCCGCCTTCGCCGGCCAGATGGCCGACAAGGGCTTCGTCGCCTATGTCCGCACCACCGACACCATCACCCTCGACGCCGAAGGCCAGCGCGCCGCCGAGCACGGCCGCTGGGTCGGCTCCTGGAAGGACGCGCCCGAACAGACCGGGACCTATCTGGCCACCTGGAAGAAGGTCACCGGCCAGTGGGTGATCGAGAACGAGCTCTTCGTGTCGCTGACCTGAGCGATCGCCGCTGGCGCGCGTCGATGACTCGGAATTAAGTTGCCGCCACACAGGAGGCGGCTACGGCTTTCGTCCTCCAATAGGCCCCGGGGAGGAAAAGCCTTGCTCAATCGTCGTCACATGATGTTCGCCACGGCCGCTGCGGGCTTCGCCGCGACCGGCGGCATGCCGACCATGGCTTCGGCCCAAGGCGGTGAAACCGCCAAGCTGAACGCCTTCTTCGACGCCATGATGGTCAAGCAGCTGCGCCAGTCGCCCGAGACGGCCACGGGCCTGGGCCTGGACAAGGACGACCTGGCCTGGACCAAGGGCCTGCTCACCGACCGCTCGTTCGAGGCCATCGCCGCCGGCGCCGCCCAGACCAACGCCCAACTGGCCGAGCTGCGCAGCATCGACCGCAAGGCCCTCAAGGGCATGGACGCCGTGAACTACGACACCGTCGAGTTCACACTGGCCGTCCAGGACGAGGGCAATCGCAAGTTCACCTATGCCGGCGGCGGCTCGGGCGCGCCCTATGTGCTGAGCCAACTGACCGGCAGCTACCAGTCGATGCCCGACTTCCTCGACACTCAACACAGCATCGAGACCAAGGCCGACGCCGACGCCTATCTGCAGCGCATGGAGGGCTTCGCGCGCCTGATGGATCAGGAAACCCTGATCGCCAAGCGCGACATCGAGGCCGGCGTGATCCCGCCCGACTTCGTCATCGACAAGGCGCTGGTGCAGATGAAGGCCTTCGCCGACACGCCCACGGCCGACGCGCCGCTGGTCAAGTCGGTGGCCCGCCGCACCAAGGACAAGAAGATCGCCGGCGACTGGGCGGGCGAGGCGTCCAAGGTCTATGAGAACGCGGTGCTGCCGGCCCTGAAGCGCCAGATCGCCCTGCTGGAAAGCGTGCGCCCCAAGGCCAATCATGACGCTGGCGTCTGGCGGCTGAAGGACGGCGCAGACTACTACGCCGTGTCGCTGAAGAACTACACGACCTCGACCATCGGCCCCGATGAGATCCACCAGCTGGGCCTGGACCTGGTGCAATCGATCTCGGCCGAAGCCGACAAGATCTTCAAGACCATGGGCATGTCCAAGGGCACGGTCGGCGAGCGCATGGCGCAGCTGGGCGAGGACATCTACGAGAATACCGATGCGGCCAAGGAACAGCTGATCGCGGACCTCAACACCAAGGCCAAGTGGATCGACAAGCAGCTGCCGGCCTATTTCGGCCAGCTGCCCAAGGCCCCGCTGGAGATTCGCCGGGTGCCCAAGGCCATCGAGGCCGGCGCGCCGGGCGGCTACTACAACTCGCCCTCGCTGGATGGGAAGCGCCCGGGGATCTACTGGATCAACCTGCGCGACACCAAGGAGCAGGCCAAGTACACCCTGACCACCCTGACGGTGCACGAAGGCGTCCCGGGCCACCACCTGCAACTGTCGCTCTCGAACGAGGCCCAGGGCCTGCCGCTGATCCGCAAGGTGATCGGGTTCTCAGGCTATGCCGAGGGCTGGGCGCTCTATTCCGAGCAACTGGCCGTCGAGATGGGCATCTACAAGACCGACCCGCGCGGCCATATCGGCATGCTGCACGACGCCCTGTTCCGCGCCGTGCGCCTGGTCGTCGACAGCGGCATGCACCACAAGAAGTGGAGCCGTGAGCAGGCCATCAAGTACATGGCGCAGACCATGGGCGACGAGGAAAGCGGTTCGGTCACCGAGATCGAGCGCTACGTCGTGTGGCCAGGCCAGGCCTGCAGCTACATGATCGGCAAGATCACCTGGCTGCGCGCCCGAGCCAAGGCTCAGAAGGCCTTGGGCAAAAAGTTCGACATCCGCCAGTTCCACGATGCAGGCCTGCTGTCGGGCATGACCCCTCTGACCGTGCTGGAAAGCGTTGTGGACGACTACATCGTCAGCAAGGGCGGCAAGGCGTAGTCGAAGCGGTTCTCCTCCCCCGCGTCGCGGGGGAGGTGGCCCGAAGGGCCGGAGGGGGCAAGCTCGGCCTAAGCCACATTAGCCCCCTCAGTCACTCCGTGACAGCTCCCCCGCATCGCGGGGGAG
>CAZRPD010000049.1:0-28496 GCA_964601775.1 uncultured Caulobacter sp.
GTCCAGGCCTTGCGACATGGCCGTGAAGGCGGCCATCACGGCCTGGCGCTCGTCGGGATGCAGGACGCCGGGAACGTCGAGATCGGCAGTCTCGGCGACGCTGTAACCGAGAAGCTTTTCGATGGCCGGTGAAATGAACTGGCCTCGGCCCCGGAAATCATAGGACGCGATCACGTCGCCAGCGTGCTCGGTCAGCAGGCGATAGCGCTGCTTGCGGCGGTTCAGCGTGTCGATCGTCTCGACGGTCTCGGTGATGTCCTGGAAGAGGCCGATCACGGCGGTCACGCGCCCCTTCGGATCGACCTCGCAAACCCCTCGGCTTGTCACATGACGCAAGGCGCCGTCGGATCGGATCAGGCGCAGGCGAAAGTCGAACCCGGTCTTGGACTCGATCGCCTTGGCGATATGGTCCTGCACCATCTCGCGGTCATCGGGATGATAGAAGCCGATGGCGTCGTCCAAGCTGGGATCGAAGGTTTCCCGATCCACGCCATGGATCTGGTAGACCGCATCCGACCAGGTCACGGTGTTGCGCGACACGTCGAGGCGCCAGTGACCCACGCCCGACATGCTTTCGGCGATCTCGAGCAAGCGCTGCTTCTGTTGAGTCAGCCGCAGCGCCTTGGCCTGTTCGAAATGATCGACGGCCATGCGGGCCAGGCTCTTCAACCGGTCCAGCGCCGCGTCGTCGGGACGACACCGGGGCTTGTCGTCGATGACGCAGAGCGTTCCCAGATTATGCCCGTCGCGCGTTGTCAGGGTCGCGCCGGCGTAGAAGCGGATCGTCGGCGGCCCGGTGACCAAGGGGTTGTGCGCAAAGCGGGTGTCTTGCGCTGCGTTCTCGATCACCATCACCGCATCGGGCCCGAGGTCGACGGCATGGGCGCAGAACGCCTGCTCGCGTGGCGTCTCACAAGATTGCAGACCGATCCTGGCCTTGAACCACTGACGGTCTTCGTCGATCAGCGAGATCATAGCGATCGGCGCCTCGAAGAGATCGCTTGCAAGCTGGACGATGCGGTCGAGCGCCTCGTCGGGCGCGGTGTCCAGCACCTCAAAGGATTTCAGCGCTTCGAGCCTGACCGCCTCTTGCAAAGACATACCGCTTCCGCCCCAAACGCTTACTAGGCACCTTTACGGAAAGACGGCGCCAAACGGCGCCGATCTCCGTGCGGCGCAATGGCGCACCTTGAGGGCAGGACATCGGACGCGTCTTCCGACGTGACCCGGTTGAAGCGCTGGACGCCTCAAGTTGGGCAAAGGGGGCGCGAACTGGGCCGGCAGCTTCCGGCTGGCGCGTCGACCGGGTCGATCTGAGCGCTCTTGGGTCGGTCTCGGGCGCGACGCCGCATTCATTGTCGGTCATTTCCATTCCAGGGAGGCATGGCAAAGCGTCCCGAAACCCATCCATCCCTCTGAAAAAGCTGCACAATCTCTTCCTCAAACAACGCCTACCCGCCGTTTGACTTGGCGCGGTTCGAGGCCGACCGATCCCACTCGAGAAAAGACCGGCCTCGCCTTCGGCGGCGGCCGGCGAAGAGCGATCGCAAGGGAGCGTCAGTCGTGGACTTGAGTGGACGAGAGGGCATGGACCCGCCCGCCGGGCTGGTCGCGGAAAAGCCGGCCAACGGGCAACGGACAGACCGCCTGCCCATGGGCCTGAAGGCCCAGTATTCCTTCGGCGCGCTGGTCGAACTCACCGTCGGCAGCATGCTCAACATCTTCGTGCTGTTCTACGCCACGGCGGTCTGTGGCCTGCCCGGCTGGATGGCCGGCGTGGCGCTGGGTGCGGGCCTGGTGGTGGACGCGGTGATGGAGCCGCTGATCGGCTCGCTGACCGACGGCTGGCGCTCGACACTGGGCCGTCGCGTGCCCTTCATGATGGCCGGCCTGCCGGCGATCCTGGTGACCTTCAACCTGATCTTCGCGCTGCCCAGCGGCTTTCCGCAGGTCGGGCTGTTCCTGTGGCTGATGGTGCTGTCGGTCGTGCTGCGCATCGCCCTGTCGGTCTTCACCCTGCCCTATCAGGCTTTGGGGGCCGAGCTGACCGACGACTACATGGAACGCTCGTCGATCGCGGCCTGGCGCTGGGGGATCGGCATCGGCGGCACGGTGTCGGTCATCGTCCTGGCCTATGGCGTGTTCCTGAGCGGCCCCGACGGCATGTCGCGTCGCGCCGACTACCTGCCCCTGACCCTGAGCCTCAGCCTGCTGATCGTCTTCGGCGCCCTGGTCGCCATCCGCGCCGGCCTGGGCACCCGCGACCGCCAGCACCACGTCACCGCCCCGCCCGAAGGGGCGCTGGTCCCGCGCCTGCTGGGCGAGGTGCGCGAGATGTTCGGCAGCCGAACCTTCGTGGTGCTGTTCCTCTCCAGCCTGCTGTTCAACATCGGCGGCGGCATCAATCAGGCGCTGTCGCTGCACCTGGGGACCTTCTTCTGGAACCTCAGCCCGGCACAGATCCAGCCGATGGCGCTGGCGGCCGTGCTGGGCCTGGGGGTCGCCGCGCCGCTGGCCGGGCCGCTGGGCGCCGTCATGGAAAAGCGCACCATGCTGGTCATCGGCAAGTTCGGCCTGTTCTTCTTCAGCGCCGCGCCGATCACCCTGCGGCTGATGGGCCTGCTGCCGCTGACCGGCGATCCGCTGAGCTGGGTTCTCGCCGCCGCGACCTTCCTGGGCGGGGCCTCGATGGCCCTGGGGATCATCTCGTTCCTGTCGATCACCGCCGATGCGGCCGACGAGCACGAGCACCGGTTCGGAACGCGGCGCGAGGGCCTCTACTATGCCGGCTGGTCGTTCGCGACCAAGTCGGCGACTGGGGCCGGGGTGCTGATCTCGGGCGTGGCCCTGCAGCTGATCGGCTTTCCGTCCAACCTGGCCGAGCGCGGCGCGGCGGCGGCCGCCTTGCCCCAGGAGACGATCACCGCCTTGGGGCTGGTCGGCGGTCCGGGCGCGGGCCTGCTGTCGATCGTCGCCATCGTGCTGATCTACTTCTACCGGCTGGATCGCAAGAAGCATGCTGCGATCATGGCCGACCTCCAGGCCCGACGCGCCGGTTGAGCTCCCATCCCCGCTCCATGCCCACGAGGCATGGGGCGGGTTCAGAAGGATTTGGGCGCGGATTTCGATCGATGGAACAACCGCTCGCGAGGTCGGACGCACGAAGCGCCGGCGGGGAAGAATACCGATGACACAAGCCAACGAGCGGCCGGTGAACGCCGATCCCGTCCGCGCCGCCTACCGCTACATCCATGTCGAGAGCGAGGGCGCCGTCGACTGGCTGACCCTGAACCGCCCCGACCGCCTGAACGCCTTCAACGACGACATGGTCGCCGAGCTGTGGGCCTACTTCTCGGCCCGTCAGAAGGACCATGCCTGCCGCGTCATCGTGCTGCGCGGCGCCGGTTCGGGCTTCTGCGCGGGCCTGGACCTGAAGGCGCTGACCAACATCCAGTCGGCCGCCGCCGAGGCGCTGCGCGTCGATGAACGCAAGCCCTCGCTGTCGAGCCTGGTGCTGCTGATGCGCGCGTGCCCGCAACCGATCATCGCCCTGGTTCACGGCCCAGCCTGCGGCGGCGGCTTCATCCTGGCCCTGGCGGCCGACGTGCGCATCGCCGGCGAGAGCGCCAGGATGAATGTCGCCTTCATCCGCATGGGGCTGTCGGGTTGCGAGCTGGGGACCAGCTATTTCCTGCCGCGCATGGTGGGGCTGTCGATCGCCCGCGAGCTGATGATGACCGGCCGCTTCATCGACGCTCGCCGCGCCCTGGCCACCGGCCTGGTGTCGGAGGTGACGCCCGATACGGAGATGGAAACCGCCGCCCGGGCGCTGATCGGCGAGATGCTGAACGCCTCGCCGACCGGCCTGCGCATGACCAAGTCGACCCTGGAGGCGGCGCTGCGCAGCGACGATCTGCAGTCGATCATCAAGATGGAGGAGTACACCCAGATGATGTGCTTCCAAGGCCCCGACTTCACCGAGGCCATGACCGCCTTCGCCGAGAAGCGTGCGCCGCGCTTCGTGGCCGACTGAGCCCGGCTGCCGGGCAGAAACATCCCACAGCCTTTGGACCGCCGGGCATCCTGCCCCGGCGGTCCCTTTTTATCGGCCCTGGAAGATCGGCGCGCGCTTCTCGACGAAGGCCGCGACGCCTTCGCGGCCGTCCACGGTCTTACGTGCAGCGGCGATAGCGTCGCGCTCGGCGTCCAGGTGGCTATCCAGGCCGGCGACGCCCTGGGCGGCCAGGAGATCCTTCACTGCGCCGTACGCGGCCGTCGGTCCCTGGGCGATCTGAGCGGCGACGCTGCGCGCGTCCTCGGCCACCTGAGCGTCGTCGACGAGCCGGGTGACCAGGCCCCAGGCCTCCGCTTCCTCGGCGGTCAGACGTCGTCCGGTGAAGGCCAGCTCCTGAGTGCGGCGCAGACCGATCACGCGCGGCAGGAACCAGGTCGCTCCGCCATCCGCCGTTAGCCCCAGGGCGCCATAGGCCATCAGGAAACTGGCCGAGCGGCCGGCGACGACGATGTCGGCGCCCGCGACCAGGCTGAGGCCAGCGCCGGCCGCCACACCCTGGACGGCGACCACGACCGGCGCGGGATGCGCGGCCAACAGCTTGATCGTGTCGTGCAGACGGTCCGCCAACGCGGTGATGAAGGCGCCAGCGCCGTCGTCGCGAGCGAAGTCGCGGACATCGCCGCCGACCGAGAAATGCTGGCCCTCGGCCTCGATCAGGATCGCGCGGGTGCGAGGGTCCTCGACCACCGCGACGGTCGCGGCGTGGAGCGCTGTCATGAACGCGCCGTCCATGGCGTTACGGGCCGCTGGCCGGGCCAAGGTCAGGGTGGCGACGCCATCGGCGATCGCGTGCCGGACAAGAGTGTGCATCGGAAGCTCCAGATACGGATGACCATCGTCGGGTAGCCGCGCCGAGGGGTTTTCACCAATGACAATCGCGCGTTGGGATGCGCGCCAGGAATGGAAACGACGTTCGATGATTGTCGGATCTAGACATGCCTGTTAGGCATGGACCCATGCTTGATCGTCGCCTAGTTCATGTCGTCGCCACCGCGCGATACGGGTCTTTCACCGCCGCCGCCGGCTCGGTCGGGGTCACTCAATCGGCCATCACCAAGAGCATCGCCGAGCTGGAACGCCAGCTGGGCTACGTCATCTTCAACCGCACCGCCCGCGGGGTGTCGCTGACCGAGGAAGGCCGGGTGTTCGTCGACCGCGCGACCCGCCTGCTGGACGACGCCAACGAGCTGCTGAAGGGAAAATCCGGCGACAATGATCCCTATGCCGGCGTGCTGCGCATCGGAGTCTGCCCCGCCTCGATGGAGTGGCTTCTGGTCGATCCGATCTCGCTGCTGCTGCAACGCCATCCCAAGCTGCGGCTGGACATCAGCGCCTCCAGCTTCGAGCACATGGTGCAGCAGCTGCGGACCGGCAGCGTCGACGTGACGCTGGGCATCGAGGCCGCCTTCAGCGAGCAGCCCGACTTCCGGCGCGACCCCCTGGGCACGCTGGAATCGACCTTCTATGTCCGCCAGGGCCATCCGCTTCTGGACTATGAGGAGGTCACCGCCCAAGAGATCGCCCAGCACGTGATGATCACGCCGTCGCTGACCCGGCCCTATGGGACGGTGTTCCGAGAGATCTACGAGAGCCAGGGCGTGGCGGCCAACTCGCGCATGCACATCATCGACCACTTCGCGATCGCCAAGCGCATCGTGTCGCGCACCGACGCGATCGGCGTGGTCGCCCTGCCCTATACCGAGCTGGACGTCTTCAAGCAGCGGTTTTCCCGGATCCGGTATCGCGGCCCCTTACAGCAGGCCTCGCTGTGCTGCGCCGTACGGGCGCGCTGGGAAGTCCGCCCCGCCGTGCGGGCCTTCATGAAGGCCTGCCGCGAGTGCTGGCCGGCCGACACCTGATCTTCAGGGCTTGAGCACCGGATCGAACAGCGTCCGGGCGCTGTCCAGCGCCATGCGGTGCGTCACGTCCTGGGCTCGCGCCAGCACCGTGTCGGTCGAGTACTTCGCCTCGACCCCGGCCGACGTGGCGATGTTGACGAAGCTGGAGTGGGTGGCGCCGGGCACGACGACCAGGGTCGAGCCAGGGATCAGCGCGGCCGCGGCCGCGGCGCCGGCCTCGGGCGGCGTGACGATCTCGTCGGAGCCGACCAGCAGCGTCACCGGAACCTTGATCGCCGCCAGGCTCTCGGGACGCAGACCGGCCGCGACCGGGGCGAACAGCAGGCCCGCGCGCACGTTCGGCACGCTCAGGTCATGCGGTGGAACCCGCAAGGCCGCCTGGATCGGCTCGGGATAGAAGACGTTATCGGGGCTGAACACGGCCATGCCGCCCGACTGCGGCGCCAGCGGGCTGGTGGGATTGGCCGCGCAATAGGCGTCGTACAGCGCGCCTTCGAACACCCCGCCCAGAGCCTGCAACGCCGTCAGCCCGCCCAGAGAGAAGCCGGCGACCCCGACCCGATCGAGATCGACGTGCGGCCCCAGGATCGGGTCCTGGCCCACCGCCTTCAGCACCGCGCGCAGGTCGTCGGCCCGCTCGCGCCAGAGCAAGAGGCCCGGGATGGTTTGGGGCTCGTCGGCGTTGTTGCCGGGATGGTCCGGCGCCACCACGACATAGCCGGCCGCGGCCAGGGCGACGCCGAACCACGAGGTCGTCGCGGCCGAGCCCGTGGAGCCGTGCGAGAACAGCACGACCGGCAGGCGTCTGTCGGTGGCGAACGGCGCGTCGGGCGCGACCCGGCCGCCCAGCATGTAGGGCGCGTCTTCGGGGCCAATGTTCAGCGAGATGGTCTCTGCGGTCGGCACGGCCGGATACCAGATCGTCGCCTTCAGCGAGGCGGCGCCGTTATCGTTGCGGAGCACGGCGCTGGGTTGGGCGATACGGCGGGTCTGCTGGCCGACGGTGGCGGTCTCGGCGTCCGGCGCGACGGGCGCGAGGGTCGGCGTCTCAAGCATCGGGGAGCATCCTGCACGGCTTCGAAGGCGGTGATCGTCGAGGGCGTGGCCCCGCCTGTCTAATGCCATCGGCAGGAGCCCCATGACCGCGCGGAATGGATGCCGGCCATTCCCCGAAGGCGGCGGCATGCGGGGTTGGAATGAGCGGGCGCGCAGGGGCGCCGTCTACGATAGCGCGTGTTCCCAGCTTGAAGGTCTTCGATGAACGATGCCGTCTCCCTGTCCCACGCCACCCTCGATCGTCTGCCCGCCGGCGTCGCCCGTCCGCGCTACGATCCGGCCGCGATCCGCACGGGGATCGTCCACCTGGGCTTTGGCGGTTTCCATCGCGCCCACATGGCCGGCTACACCCACGATCTGATGGAGGCGCGGCTGGACGCGTCGGAATGGGGGATCGTCGGCGTGGGCCTGACGCCCCCCGATCGCCGCATCCGCGACGCGCTGACGCCGCAGGACGGGCTCTATGCGCTGGTGGAGCGGCAGGACGACGACGAGACGGTCAGCATCATCGGCGCGGTGCGCGAGGTGCTGTTCGCGGGCGAGTCGACCGCCCAGGTGCTGGCCACGATCGACGACCCGGCCGTGCGCATCGTCAGCCTGACCGTCACGCCGCACGGCTATTGCCTGAACGCGGCGACCCGGACGCTGGACTTCGACCATCCGGCGATCCTCCGCGATCTGGACAATCCCACGGCCCCGTCCAGCGCCATCGGCATCGTGGTCGAGGCCTATCGCCGTCGGCGCGATGCAGGGCTACCGGCCTTCACCGCCCTGACCTGCGACAACATCCCCCACAACGGCGACGTCCTGCGGGAGGCGGTGCTGGCGCTGGCGGCGCGGCGCGATCCCCGACTGGCCGACTGGATCACGGCCAACGCCGCCTTCCCCAACACCATGGTCGACCGGATCACCCCGCTGACCACGGCCGAGCAGATCCAGGATCTGGAAACGCGCCTGGGCGTCCACGACGCCGCGCCGGTGTTCTGCGAGCGCTTTCGCCAGTGGGTCGTCGAGGACGCCTTCGTCGCCGGTCGGCCGGCCTGGGAAGCGGTCGGCGTCCAATTCACGCCCGACGTGGCGCCTTATGAGCTCATGAAGCTGCGCCTGTTGAACGCCAGCCATCTGGCGGTCGCCAGCCTGGGACGCCTGTGCGGCCTGGCCTTCATCGACGAGACGATGCGCGAGCCGGCCCTGCACGCCTATATGGGCGCGCTGATGGACCGCGAGACCGGACCGACCCTGCCCCTCGTGCCCGGCGTCGACCTGGCCGCCTACAAGGCCCAGCTTCTAGAGCGCTTCGGCAACCGGCGGATCAAGGACACGGTGGACCGCGTCAATGCCGACGCGCCGGTCGGGCTGCTGCTGGACCCGATCCGCGATCGTCTGGCCGCCGGCCAATCGGCGGACCTGCTGGCCCTGGCCCTGGCGGCCTGGATGCGACGCCAGACCGGCGTGGACGAGGCCGGCCAGCCGATCAGCGTCGTTCATCCCCAGGCCGAGTTGCTGCGCGAGCGGGCGCTCTCCGGCGGACCGGACCCACGCGCGCTGCTGGGTCTGCACGACATCTTCGGAGATTTGCACGCCCACGCGGGTTTCGTCGCCACGCTCCAAGGCTGGCTGGAGGACCTCTACACGCTCGGCGCTCGGCGCACCCTGAAGCAGGCGCGCATCCGCCTAGCATTCTAGAAAGGAGGCCGCAGGCCTCAGCCTGCGGCCGCCGTGTCAGAAGCTGTAGCCCAGCGACACGCCGTAAGTGCGCGGCGCGCCGAAGTTGGTCACCGCCAGCAGGTTGTTGATGTTCTTGCCGACCGAATAGGCCTTGTCGGTCAGGTTGCGGCCAAATACCGACAAGGTCAGGTTCTGGCCCAGGCTCAGAGTCGCGTTGGCGTCCAGCAGCGTATAGCCGCCCTGACTCAGGCTGTTGTCGAAGGTGAAAAAGACCCGGCTGCTGTAGTGGGGCGAGACCGAGATATCCAGCCGCCGATCATGGCCCAAGTCGGCGTGGTAGTTGAAGGCCGTGCTGACCGTCAGTTCCGGGGCGCGAACCATGTTGTTCCCGCTGGCGTCTGCGCTGCCGTTCTGGAAGACGAGGCCAAAGCCGGTGTCCTGCGAGACAACGTTCGAATAGGCGGGGGCGAACGGGAAGTCGATGTAGCGCGCGTGGGTGTAGGCGACCGCCGCGCGGACGTCGAAGGCGCGACTGAACCGATAGGTCCCGTCCACGTCCAGGCCGTAGATGCGCGACTTGGGCACGTTGAACAGCTGGTTGAAGATGCCCGCGCTGCCCGACACCGTCGCGTTCACCTGGGTGTCCAGATAGTCGTAATAGAAGGCCGAGGCGTTGAACGAGAAGGCCGGTTCGGAGATCTTGTAACCGACCTCGTAGGCCTCGATCGTCTCGGCCTTGACTGGCGGACCGTTGGGCGAGCTGGCGTCGAACGTCCCGCTCTTGAAGCCCCGTGTGAAGGTCGCATAGACGTTGCTGCGCTCCGACAGGGCGTAGCGCAGCCCGACCCGCGGCGTGACCTGCGAGTCGTCGTCGGTCTGGATGCGGGTGAACGGCGCGGGATCGACGGCGCCGACGCCGTTCCAGGATTTCCGCTTCTCGTAGGTGTAGCGCAGGCCGGCGATCAGGGTCAGGGCGCCAAAATCGTACGAGCCGTCGACATACACCGCATAGGCGGCGTTCTTGGACGCGCCGTGCAGCGACGGCGCGCCGTTCGTGAACAGCCCGGGCACGCGATAGTCCTGGTGGTAGTAGTAGAGGCCGGCCACGTAGCTAAACGGCCCCTCGCCCTTGGAGGTGAAGTTCACTTCCTGGGTAAAGGTCTTGGTCTGGGTGCGCAGGTCGATCCAGTGCTGGGTCGGGATGACCCCCACCGTCAGCGGCGGCAGCGGCGGCGGCAGGACGATCGCCGCCGGGATGGTCGAATAGGTTGCGTCCAGGTCGTTGGTCGAGGTCAGGCGGCCGGTCTGATAGGCGGTGATCGCGGTCAGGACGCCGGCGTCCAGGTCCAGCTTGAACTTGGCCGAGGCCGCATCAGCCCGGGTCTTCAGGACGCCGCGCGTGTCGTGGGAAAGGTGGAACCGGTCGTAAGCGATCGGCCCGGCGTTATTACCCGGGGCCGCATAGGCCGGAGCCAGGAACAGCGCCTGGTAGCTGATGGCCGTGGGATCGTCGAACTCCGAATGCGAGGCCGACACCACGGCCGAGAACTGGTCGGTGGGCTGCCACAGCGCCTTGCCGCGCAGCATCAGGGTCTCGCCTTCGTTGACCAGCCTGCCCGAACGGTTGTCGCGGATGTAGCCGTTGGAGTGGCGATAGGCGACCGCGCCGTTCACGGCGAAGGTGTCCGACAGCGGCGCCGTGGCGTAGGCGCTGGCGCGAACCTGGTTGAAGCGCTCGTACGACAGGTTGACCTTGCCGCCCGGCGTGAAGCTGGGATCCAGGGTCGTGACCAGCATGGCCCCGCCCGTGGCGTTGCGCCCGAACAGCGTGCCCTGCGGCCCCTTCAGCACCTCGACGCTCGAGATGTTGGCCAGGTCGAAGGTGTTGGCCGAGGCGTCAGCCTGATAGACTCCGTCCAGATAGATCGAGACGTTCTGCTCGCCGCCCAGCGTCCCCAGGGTCGAGCCGACGCCGCGCACTGTGGGCGACACGCCGTAGACCGCGCGCTGGATGTAAACGCCCGGCACCGTCTTGGTGAGGTTCTCGACCGCCTCGCCGCCCGCACGCTCGATATCCTGAGCGGCGACCGTGGTGATCGAGATCGGCACGTCGATCAGGCGCTCCGACCGACGCTGGGCCGTGACGATGATGTCCTCGACCTGGACGACGTCCGTGGCTTGGGCTGGGCTGGCGGCGCTCGGCGACGGCGCGGCCTGAGCATAAGCCCCGCTGGCCCAAGCCAAGGCGACGACCGAGGTCAATGTCCTTGTCAGCATGGTGTTTTCACTCCCTTTAAGTCTTTTTTTGTTGTCGTTTTTCGTCTCGCCGGGCCGACCGCGGGTCAAATGCCAACCGGGGCGAAGACAGGCGGGAAAAGAATGGGTTGGCCGGACGTCAGCCGGCGCGGCGGGCCATGATCAGCGCGCCCTCCAGGCCGGCATGCTCAAGCGCCGCCGGGGCCAGGTAGCCCGGCGCCGCCGCGACGCCGGCCGCGCCGTATCCGTTCAGTTCCAGGCGCAGGCGCGCCTCGACCTCGCCCACCAGGCCCGGCGTCGACATCACCCCGCCGCCCAGCACGATCCGCTGCGGCGACCAGGTCAACAGCAGGACGGCGCAGACCTGTCCCAGATAGTCGGCGACCAGGGCGCGGACCTCGGGCGCGTCGGCCTGGCTTCGGCCATCCAGTCGCTCGCCCACGGCGGCCCCCGCGGCCAGCCCCTCGGCGCAGCCGGCATGGAAGGCGCAGCGGCCCTTCAGGTCATCCCCCGCCCGCCGGCGCAGCGGGACATGGCCGATCTCCGGATGCAGCGCGCCCTTCAGCGTCCGGCCATCGACGACCAGGCCGCCGCCGATGCCGGTGCCCACGGTGACATAGGCCAGCGTCCGCAATCCCCGCCCCGCGCCCAGCGCCTGCTCGGCCAGGGCCGCCGCGTTAACGTCGGTGTCGATCTCGACCGGCGCGTCCAGCCGCGCGGCCAGGGCGGCGGCCAGGTTGAAGCCTGTCCAGCCCGGCTTGGTCGTCGGCAGCATGCGTCCGACATCCGGCGCGCCGGGATCGACGATCAGGGGGCCGAAGCTGGCGACGCCGACGCCGCCGATCCGAGCCCCCGCCGGCCGCGCCGCCTGGATCGTCTCGACCAGGGTCTCGACCACCGCCTCGGGCGCGACCGTCGGAAACCGGGCCTGGGCCAGCGTGCGACCAAGATCGTCGATAACGCGGCAGACGATCTTGGTGCCGCCGGTCTCGATGCCGACGAAGATCGGGTTCACCCCTCGTCCGCAGCGGTCGCGGGCGAGAACGTATGCGCCGCGCGCGCCTTCTCCAGCTGCGCCTGCAGCACGGGGCTCAGCCGCGAAATATCGATCGGGAAGCCGTGCACCAGCATGGCCTGCATGTGGGCGATCTGGTGCAGGGCGAAGCCGGCGTCCATGGCGTCCTTGCGGCCCATCAGGTCCTGGGCCTTGTTCATGGCTTCCTTGACCAGCTTCATCGTGAACGGGTTGTTGCCGGCGATCTGGACGGCCAGGTCCAGCGTGCTGGCGCTGAGGCTGTCGCGCGGCACGACGCGATTGACCATGCCCCGCCGCTCGGCCTCGGCGGCCGTCATCCAGCCGCCGGTGAACAGCCATTCCTTGGCCTTGCGCACGCCCATCTCGAACGGGTGCTGGAAGAACTCCACACCCGGAATGCCCATCTCGGCCGCCGTGTTGTCGCGGAAGCGGGCGTCGTCGCTGCAGACGATCAGGTCGCAGGCCCAGGCCAGCATGATCCCGCCCGCGACCACCGCGCCCTGGATCTCGGCGATCGTCGGCTTGGCGGCGTTGCGCCAGCGCTCGGTGATCTCGAGATAGAGCTCCTTCTCGCGCGAATAGAGCCCCTCCCAGCCGGGACCACCGTAGCGGCCCCACAGGCCCCGGCTCTCGTCGGGTGTCGGGAAGGCCGGGCCTTCGCCGCTCAGGTCGTGGCCGGCGTTGAAGTGGGCGCCGGCCCCCGCCAGGATGATCACATTGATCGCGTCGTCATGGCAGGCGCGCTTGAAGGCGGCGTCCAGCTCGTAGGTCATGACCACGCCCTGGGCGTTCAGCTTTTCGGGCCGGTTCATGACGATCCGGGCCACGCCCGGGGCCGGGGTTTCGTAGAGGATCTGCGTGTAGTCGCTCATGACGCCTGCCCCGCCCAGGCCAGGGCCGGTTCGGCCGGCAGCGCGCCAAGCATGGCCTCGGTCCGCGCCTTGATTGCGTCGGCCACCAGGCGGTCGGTCAGGATGTAGAAGCGGTTGTTGCGAATGGCGTCCAGCACCATGTCGCCCACGGTGTCGATCGGCACGCCCTGGGCCAGGAACTGTGTGGCCATGGCCCGGCGCTGATCGCCGGCCGCCTGCTGTTCGGGCGACAGCGTCATGCCTTGGGTCGGCAGGGCCTCGGCCGAGCGCCGCACGATGTCGGTGGCGACCGGGCCGGGACACAGGACGCTGACGCCGATGCCGGCGCTCTGCAGTTCCAGGTTCAGGGCCTCGGACAGGCCGACGACGCCGAACTTGGTGGTCGTGTACATCAGGCCCGATCCGGCGGCGACAAGGCCGGCGCCCGAGGCGGTGTTGACGATATGGCCGCCCTGCCCGCGCTCCATCATGCGCGGCAGGAAGGTCTGCACGCCATTGATCGGACCGTTCAGATTGATGCCCAGCGCCCAGTCCCACTGGTCGTACGTGATGCGGTGAGCGGGAATGCTGCCGGCGATGCCGGCGTTATTGAACAGCAGCGAAACAGGACCCAGGGCGCTTTCAGCCGCATCGGCGGCGGCGGCGTAGGCCTGACGATCGCGGACGTCCAGCACGTAGGTTTCCACAACGGTGACGGCGCCCAGCTCGGCCTTGGCGCGGGCCAGGGCTTCGGCGTCGATGTCCGCCAGGGCCAGCTTGACGCCAGCGCGCGCCAGGCTGCGAGCGATGCCGAGGCCGATGCCGTTGGCCCCGCCGGTGATGAACGCGGTGCGCCCCTGGACGTCTGTCATGTGTTTTCTCCCGACCTGTTTTTGCGTTCGCGGTTCGCCGCGCGGGGCGCGCGCGGTCCGACGCGCATCCTGAGCTCCATCCGTACGAGACGGCTTTGCGGCGTCGTAATTCCAACTTGAGCCGAGCAATGCGCCCCAGGAATGCGCCAAGTTGAGCGGCGGGAGATTTCGAGCTCTCGGACCCCGCCAAGCGCCGGACACTTAAGCGGTCGAGCGGCCATGCATCCCAGGCATGGGCCGTGCAGATTTGTCCGCAGCGCCGCCTGACGCCTTTGCTAAGTTGGCCCGGCGCAGGAGCGAACACGACGGCCGTACGCCGTTCAAGAATGTCCGCCGGAGCGCCGATTAGAGAGGAGTGTCGCGTTGGACGACCACAAGCCCGCCGAAGCCGCGACGATCCCGTTTGGCGAGATGCTCGCCCTTCACGGCGCCAAGGACCCCGGCCGCCCGGCGGTGACCTATGACGGGGTGACGACGACCTTCGCACAGCTCGACGCGCGGGCCAATCGCAAGGCCCGACAGCTGGCGGCGCTGGGCGTGGGCCAAGGCGACGTCGTGACGCTGGCCATTCCCAACAGCCTGGAATTCTACGAGACCGTCTTCGCGATCTGGAAACTGGGCGCCACGCCCAACACCGTCGCCGCCAAGCTGCCCGCCGCCGAGCTGGCAAGCATCGTCGAACTGGCCAAGCCCAAGCTGGTCATCGGCGAGCCCCGGGCGCAGGTCGATGGTTGGCCCTTCCTGGCTCTGGGCGCGGCCCCGGGGGACGACGTGTCGGGCGCCCCCCTGCTCTCGGCGATCGCCCAGCCCTGGAAAATCCAGACCAGCGGCGGCTCGACCGGCCGACCCAAGCTGATCGTCGACCGCGCGCCGGCCGTGCTGGATCCGTCCAAGCCGCCGATGAGCCCCCTACTGGGGACGACCATGCTGAACCCGGGCCCGCTGCACCACAACGCGCCGTTCGTGGCCATCTTCCAGAACCTGCTGGCTGGCGGCCACGTCGTCGAAATGGGCCGCTTCGACCCGCTGCGGGCGCTGGAGCTGATCCAGCGCCACCGGGTCGACTGGGTGAACCTGGTTCCGACCATGATGCAGCGCATCTGGAAGCTGCCGACCGAGCAGCGCGAAAGCTTCGATCTCTCCAGCCTGAAACTGGTGTTCCACATGGCCTCGGTCTGTCCGCCGTGGCTGAAGCAGGCCTGGATCGACTGGCTGGGCCCGGACCGCATCATGGAGATGTACGGCGGCACCGAGCTGCTGGGCGTCACCCTGATCAGCGGCCGCGAATGGCTGGCCCACAAGGGTTCGGTTGGCAAGATCCAGCCGGGTTCGAAGATGCGGATCCTCAACGAGGCCGGCGAGGCCTGCGCGCCCCGCGAGATCGGCGAGATCTACTTCCTGCCCGACAAGGGCCGCAACTCGACCTACGAATATGTGGGCGCCAAGGCCAAGGCGGTCGGCGACTGGGAGACCCTGGGCGACCTGGGCTATCTGGACGAGGACGACTATCTCTACATCGTCGACCGGCGCACCGACATGATCGTGTCCGGCGGCTCCAACATCTATCCGGCCGAGGTCGAGTCCGCTCTGGACGAGCACCCGGACGTCCAGTCGTCGATCGTGGTCGGTCTGCCCGACGCGGACCTCGGCCAGCGCACCCACGCCATCGTCCAGCTGACGGCGGAAGCCCAGGCGCGGGGCGATGTCGACGCCGATACGCTACGGGCGTTCCTGGCCGAGAAGCTGGTGCGCTACAAGATCCCCCGCGCCTTCGAATTCACGACCGAGAACCTGCGCGACGACGCCGGCAAGGCCCGGCGCTCGGCCCTGCGCGACGCGCGGATTCCCACCGAGCTGGCGCCGGCGTCCTGACCATGAGCCTTCTGCTTTCTCAATGGCGGCTGACCGATGTCGAGCCGGGCGGCGCCCCCGCAACCCTCGCGCGCGGCGACGGCGAAACCTGGATCAAGGTCAGCGCGCCGGGCGACACCTATCTGGCCTTGGTCGAGGCCGGACGCCTGGACGATCCGTTCCACGGCCGCAACGAGGCCGAGGCCGCCTGGGTCCGTCATCGCGAATGGTGGTGGCACACCCGCTTCAGCGTCGAAACCGCCGCCGAGGGCGAGATCGTGGAGCTGGTCTTCGACGGGCTCGACACCTTGGCCGACATCTATCTGGACGGCGTCCAGGCGGCGTCGTCGGACAACATGTTCCGGCAGGTCCGGCTGGACGTCACCCACCGCGCCGAACAAGGCGAGACAGACCTGGCCGTCCGCTTCCATCCGATCTCCACTGCCGTGGAAGGCCGAACCCTTCCCGCCTGGCGCAACTTCCAGCTCTTCGCCGACGAAGGCCGGGCCCTGGTGCGCAAGGCCCAGTACGGTTGGGGCTGGGACTGGGGTCCCGACCTGCCCACGGTCGGCGTCTGGAAACCCGTGCGCATCGAGCGCCGTCAGGGCGCGCGGATCGTCAGCCTGGGCTTTGCGACCCTGGACATCACCGGCGCCGCCGCCACGGTCCGCGCCGAGGTCGAGCTCGATCAGGCGGCGTCGGTCGAGATCAGCCTGCTCGATCCGAACGGCGTCGAGGTCGCCCAAGGGTCGCTCGAAAGCTCGGGCGCCCTGACCTTCCAGTTGGACCAGCCGCGCCTGTGGTGGACCGCCGATCTCGGCGATCAGCCGCTCTACACCCTGGTCGCGCGCACGCCCGGCTCCGCCGCGCACAGCCGCCGGGTCGGTATCCGCACCCTCACGCTGGACACCTCGCCCGATCCGGACGAGCCGGGGACCGAATTCTTCCGCTTCGTGCTGAACAGCGCGCCGATCTTCGCCAAGGGCGCCTGCTGGATCCCGGCCAGTTCGTTCATCGGCGCGGTCCCGGCGGACCTCTATGCCGAGCGCGTCGCCCAGGCCGCCGCAGCCCACATGAACGTGCTGCGCGTCTGGGGCGGCGGGGTCTATGAGGACGAGGCCTTCTACGACGCCTGCGACGCGGCCGGCCTGCTGGTCTGGCAGGACTTCATGTTCGCCTGCTCGCCCTATCCCGAGGACGAGGCCTTCCTCGCCAATGTCCGGGCCGAGGCGACCGAGCAGGTTCGACGCCTGCGCGCCCATCCGTGCCTGGCCCTGTGGTGTGGCAACAACGAGATCCAGCTGCTGCAGGCGTTCGACAACCATGTCAGCGGCGCGGACGATCGCCTGATCGGACTGCCGATCTTCGACATCGTCCTTCCCGAGATCCTGGGCCGGTTGGACCCGGTCACGCCGTACCGCCCCAGCAGTCCGTTCGGCGGGGCCAATCCCAACAGCATGCGGGCCGGCGACGTCCATGACTGGACCGTCTGGCACGGCGCTGCGCCTGTGCCAGACGCCATTCCGATCGGTCCGCTGATGGCCCAGGGCGCCGAGGGGATCCACTACGCCCGCTACGCCGAGGACATGGGCCGGTTCGTCAGCGAGTTCGGCCTGCACGGCGCGCCGCGGCTGGATACCTTGAAGCGCGCCCTGCGGCCCGACGACCTGGCCCTGGACAGCGCCGGCTTCAAGGCCCGAACCCGCGACCACAGCCGCAAGGCCGAGAAGATGGCTTCGCTGCTGACCGGACGGCCCGAGACGCTCGAAGCCTATGTCGAGGCCACCCGGCTGCTGCAAGCCGAGGGGCTGAAGTTCGGCATCGAGCATTTCCGCCGCCGCACGCCGCACTGCTCGGGCGCGGTGATCTGGCAGCTCAACGACTGTTGGCCCTGTGTCAGCTGGAGCCTGATCGAGCACGACGGCGTGGCCAAGCCCGGCTATTTCGCGGTCAAGCGCGCCTTCGCCCCTGTGCTGGCCGCGTTCCGCGCCGGCGACGGCGACACCGTCGAACTATGGATCACCAACGACACCCTGGCTCCGGTCTCCGGTATCGCCGCGGTCGCCCTCGCGCGCTTCGACGGCGGCGAGGACTGGCGCGGCGAAGCGGCGTTCGAGGTCCAGCCGAACCGGAGCGTCCTGGCCTGGCGTGGCGAGGCGTCGGCCAGCCCGAACCACGCCCTGACCGTGCGCAGCCCGACGGGCCTATTCTCGGCCAACCGCCTACTGTTGGCCCCGGTGAAGGACCTGACCCTCGCGGCCGATCCGGGCCTGACCATCACCGTCGAGGGGGCGACGATCAGCGTCCGTGCCGAGCGCTACGCCTTGGCTGTCCAGATCGAGACGGACGATCCCGACGTCATGCTGGACGACAACGGCTTCGACCTGGCGGCCGGCGAGACCCGCATGCTCACGGCCAGCCGCCCCGTCGCATCGGTCACCTCGACCAGCTGGACAGAGCGACGCTCGTGACGCAGGGCGTCGGCGTCATCGGCTGCGGCATGGTCAGCCACGCCTATCTGTCCACGATCGTCAGATCGCCGGACCTGACCCTGAAGGCGCTGGCCAGCCGCACGATGGTCTCGGCCCAGCGCCAGGCGGCCCTCTATGGCGGCGAGGCGATGAGCGTGGAGGCCCTGCTGGCCGATCCCGACGTCGCCATCGTCGTCAACCTGGCGCCGCCGGCCGTTCACCACGCCCTGGGCCGGCGCATCCTGGAGGCCGGCAAGCATCTCTACAGCGAAAAGCCCTTCGCCACGCGGCTGGAGGACGCCTACGACCTGATCGCCCTGGCCGAGGCCAAGGGACTGTCGATCGCCTGCGCGCCAGACACCTTCCTGGGCGCGCCGCACCAGGCGACCCGGCGGCTTGTGGATTCCGGCCGGATCGGCCGCATCACCGGCGGGGCCATGGCCTTCGCCACGCGCGGCATGGAGAGCTGGCACCCCGATCCAGCCTTCTTCTATGCGCAAGGCGGCGGCCCGCTGCTGGACGTCGGCCCCTACTATCTGACGCAGTTGGTCAATCTGTTGGGGCCGGTCGCGGAGGTCGTGGCGATCGGCGCCGCGCCCCAGGCCTCCCGCACGGTCACCACGCCCGGCCGCGAAGGCCAGGTCATCGCCGTCGAGGTCCCCACCACCGTCTGCGGCGCCCTGCTGTTCGCCAGCGGGGCCAATATCTCGCTGGCCATGTCGTGGGACGTGCAAGCGCACGGCCGGCGACCGATCGAACTGTATGGCGACGAAGGCTCGATCCAGGCGCCCGATCCCAACCAGTTCACCGGCGCGCCGCGCGTGTGGCTGGACGGCGACTGGACGCCCAGGGAGGTCGAGCCGACTCCGAAGCTGAGCGAGACCGCGATCGCCGCCTTCGTGCAGAAGCTGGTCGCCGGCGTCGATCCGTTCACCGGTGAGCCGGTCGGTCCTGAAACCTTGGCCCGCCTGGGCGACTGGCGCGGCCTGGGTCTGCTGGACCTGGCCGCCGCGATCCGCGAAGGCCGCGAGCCTCGGTGCGGCGCCCGCCTCGCTGTCCACGTCCTGGAGGTGCTGCTGGCCCTGCAGGGCTCGGCGACCGGTGGCGGGCGGATCAGGATCCAGTCCACGGTGGAGCGTCCCGAGCCGGTCGCAGCCTGATGTATCTGGGGATCGACATCGGCACCTCGGGGGTCAAGGTCGTCCTGATCGATGACCAAGGCGAGGTCCGCGACCAGGCCAGCGCGCCGCTCACGGTGTCGCGTCCCCTGCCGCTGTGGTCCGAGCAGAATCCCGACGCCTGGTGGACCGCCGTCGAGATCGCCGTCCTGGCCTTGCCCGCCGCGTCTCGCGCGCGGGTCCAGGCGATCGGTCTGGCCGGCCAGATGCACGGCGCCGTCCTGCTGGGCGACGATGATCGCCCCCTGCGCCCCGCCATCCTGTGGAACGACGGCCGCAGCTTCGCCGAGTGCGAGGCGCTGGAACGCCTGGCGTCCACCTCGCGGGAGATCACCGGCAACATCGCCATGCCCGGCTTCACCGCGCCGAAGCTGCTGTGGGTCCGCGCGCATGAGCCGGCGGTCTTCGATGCGGTACTGACAGTGCTGCTGCCCAAGGACCATGTCCGGCTGCGCATGACCGGCGAGAAGGCCTCCGACCGCTCCGATAGCGCCGGCACCCTGTGGCTGGATGGGCGGACACGCGATTGGAGCGATCCGATGCTGGCCGTCTGCGGCCTGACGCGCGACCACATGCCCCGGCTGTTCGACGGCTGCGAGCCGACCGGCCAGCTGCGGGCGGAGGTGGCGGCGCGCTGGGGCATGCCCCAGGCCAGCGTCGTGGCGGGCGGTGGCGATAACGCCGCCGGCGCGGCCGGGGTCGGGGTGGTGCGCGACGGCGACGCCCTGCTGTCCCTGGGCACCTCCGGCGTGATCTTCGTCGCCACGGCCGACTTCCGCCCGCACCCGGCCCGCGCTGTCCACGCCTTCTGCCACTGCCTGCCTGCGCTTTGGCACCAGATGAGCGTCCACCTGTCGGCGGCCGCCTGCCTCGACTGGGGCGTGCGGGCGACCGGCGTTGAGGATCCGGCCGCCTTCCTGGCGTTGTCGGAAGCGGCCGGCGTCGCCGCGCAGGGTCCGATCTTCCTGCCGTACCTGTCGGGAGAGCGGACGCCGCACAACGATCCGCACGTCCGCGCCGCCCTGCTAGGCCTGGACCACGCGAGCGACCGCGGCCGCATCGCCGCCGCCGTGCTGGAGGGCGTCGCCTTCGCCCTGGCCGACGGTGCGGCGGCACTGCGCGAGGCCGGGACCACGATCGACGAGATGGCGGTGATCGGCGGCGGCGCCCGGTCGCGCTATTGGGGAACGATCCTGTCCGCCGCACTCGACGTCCGCTTAGCCTATCTGGACGGCGGCGAGATCGGTCCGGCTCTGGGCGCGGCCAAGCTGGCCCTGATGGCGGCGACCGGCGCCAGCGCCGCCGAGGTCTGCCAGCAGCCGCCCGTCATCGACATCATCGAGCCTGGCGCCGAGCTTGCCGAGCAGCTGGCGGTCCGCCGCGCGCGCTTCCAGGCCGCCTACCCCGCGGTCCGGTCCGCCTCTGTCGCACTGAGCATCTAGGGGCCACACGCCATGCGAAGGCGCGGTTGCGAGGGATTTCCGAGGAAACGGTCGGGAGGCCGATACGCCAAGCGGTCCTGCGATGAACGGCCATCCTCACGCGGCCAGCGATACGTCGCCTGCAGGTTCATCCGGATCAGCGACAACCTCAAGCCGAACCATCAGACGCGCCAGCGTGGAGCGCTTCAAAGGTTTGCCGTCGCGCAGCTTGATCCACGTCGTTTCGCTGATGGCGAGGCGGGCCTGCAGGTGTTCACGCGTAAGCGCCGGCACGCCAGCGCGGACGCGAGCGACCAGCTCTGGAGAAGCAACGACAGTCTCGATCATGGGAATACTCTCTGCTCGCGAGGCGCGGACGGGCGCTAGATAAGGCCCAGCGCCCTCGCCTTCTCGACCGCCTCGCCCCGCGTCTGAACTTCCAGCGCCGCCCGTGCGCCCTCGACATGCTGGTCCACCGTGCGCAGTGAGATGCCGAGCTGGCTTCCGATGGCGGACGACGACAGGCCCTGGGCGGCCAGGCTCAGGCACTGCGCTTGGCGGACCTTGAGGGTCACCGCTTCTGATTTCATGATCCTCGCCTCGCGTTTCAGATGGCGTCGGAGCGGCCAGCGTCGGGCCAGCCGCTCCGAGCTGGCTTAGAACCGGAACCGCGCGCCGAGGCGGAACATCCGCCCGAACACGTCGTGCAGCGTCGTGTTGACCGCGACTGGCACATTACCGTCCGAGGGCGAGAACGGCGGCTGATTGTTCAGGATGTTGCGGACGTTGAGATAGAGATCGACGTCGCGGCCGGCGACGTCGACCTTGTAGCTGACCTGACCGTCCAGATAGGCCTGGGCCGGAATGCGGTCGATTGGCACAATCGAAGCGCCGCGCGTCACGTCGTACTTGCCGCTGCCGACGTAGCGGACCTGCAGGAAGCTGGCAAAACGGTCGAGGCTGTAATTGACCTGCGCCGTCCCCCGCCAGTGCGGGAAGGGATTGATACCGGCCTCCCCCGCCCGATCGATCGGCTTGGCGCCGGGCGTGGTCGTCTCCTGCTTGGCCAGATAGGACGCCAGGCCCCGCACATGCAGCGAGCCGCCCCAGCCGAACCATTCCTGGATCGGCGCCTGATAGCCCATCTCGATGTCGACGCCGCGGGTCTTGGCCGAGGCCAGGTTGATCGGCGAGGCGTTGAACTGGACGATCGTGCCCGCTCCGTTGCGGACCACGACCGGACAGGCGGCCGCGACGCCGGCGAAGCACTGGTCGACGGCCGTCTGGGCCCCGATGTTACCGATCGCGTCCTCGATGCGGATGTCATAATAGTCGATCGAGGTGTTGAAACCCGCCAGCCACGATGGGCTGTAGATCACCCCGAACGTCAAAGCGTCGGCGATTTCGGGCTGCAGCGCGGCATTGCCGGTGTTGTAGGTCGGAATGCCCTGCACACGGGTGTTGCCGTTGGCCGGATCGGTGACCGTCGAGGTGCTCTGCCGGCCGGCCTGGAACAGCTCCGACAGGTTGGGCGCACGGATGTCGCGCGAACGGGTGCCGCGCAGGCGCAGGTCCTGGAATGGTCGGTAGCTGAGGCCGACCTTCCACGTGTTGACCGAGCCGCTGGTGCTGTAGTCGGTGATACGTCCGGCCGCGTTCAGCTCCAGGGACTCCACCAGCGGCAGATCCTTCAGCAGCGGCACGACCAGTTCGGCATAGGCTTCCTTGACGTCGTAACGACCGGTCCAAGGTGAGGGGTTGCCGAACAGGAAGGCGCCGGTCTGCGACAGCGGGTCGGCGGTGACCTTGGCGCGCTCGACGCGATACTCGGCGCCGACCGCGAAATCGATCGGACCGGCCCAGCCCTCGAAAAGCGGACCCGACAGGTTGGCCGCCATCACGTCCTGCTCGACGATGGCGTGCGAGGCGCTGACGCCGCGCGTCCAGTCCAGAGCCGCTTCCGACGGCGCGCCCTCGCCGAAGACGTTGAAGGGCACGCAGCCATTGGCGGGGTTTGTCAGGCTGGAGCGGCAGACAACCTGTCCGTTGGCCGGATTGACGACCGCGTCGATCGCCTGGTTGAAACGGGCGGTGATCTCGTTGTTGCCGGTGGCGTTGTCCTGCACGGTCCGGCCGTACTGGTAATAGGCGTTGGCTTTCAGCGCGCCGAAGGTGGCGTCGGCGCCGACCACGCCGCGATAGGTCTCCGAGTCCACCGTGGTCGTCACGAAGCCGCGCTCGCGCGAGAACCGCAGCATGGACAGCGAGGTGCCGCCGGCCGCCAGCATCTGGTTGCGGACGCTGGTCGGCAGGAAAGCGTTGTCGCGCTGGATCGTGAAAGGGTTGGCGGTCTGGTGGCGGTTGTAGGTGTTGTTCACCGTCGAGGTCGATGCACCGTACATGCCCTCGGCATAGACGTTGATGTTGTCGGCCAGGTCGTAGCTGACCCGCGAGAACAGGCTGCCGCGCTCCAGCGGGCGCTGGATCTCCTGGATCAGCTCGGTGCGCACGCCGTCGCCGCCGACCTGCAGCGTCGAGGTCGTCAAGGCCCCGAAGTTGTAGGGCGCGGCCACGCCGCCCGGCAGGAACTGAATGCCGCGGAACAGTGCGTTGTTGGCCGCCGTGCCGCCCGAGGCCGAGATGACCATGCCGCCATAGGTGCCGACGGTGCGCACGTCGTTTTGCAGCAGGAAGGTCGGGGTCCCGGCCGGATTGTTGATCAGGCCGACGCCCTGCTGAGCCCACTTGCGACGGCCGGGCGCGACGCCCTCGCTCTTGAAGTAGTCGCCGCTGATCAGGACGTGGCCCTTGCCCCCGGCGAAGGCCGTGCCCGCCGACAGGGTGGCGCGGCGTTCGAAGTTGTCGCCCTTGTCGGTGGAGCCCAGGTTTACCTCGCCCTTCACGCCCTGGAACTGCTTGTCGAGGATGAAGTTGACGACGCCAGCCACGGCGTCCGAGCCGTAGGCGGCCGAGGCGCCGCCGGTGACCACTTCGACCCGCTGCACGATGCCGGCGGGCAGCATGTTGACGTCGACGCTGCCGGTCAGGTTGGTCGCGACCACGCGGCGGCCGTCCAGCAGGGTCAGGGTGCGGCTGGCGCCCAGCGAGCGCAGATTCAGGAAACTCTGGCCGCCCTGCACGGTGCCCGAGTTGCGTTGCGGGCCCGAGCTGTTGGTCAGGGCCGGCAATTGGCGAAGCGACTCGGCCATGGTCGACGGCGCGGCCTTGGCCAGTTGATCGGCGCCGAGAATGGTGACCGGGGTCGGCGCGGTGAAGCCGGCCCGCGGCACGCGCGAACCGGTGACCACCACCTCGCTGACCGCCTGGTTGCCGTCGCCTTGGCCGGAGGCTGGCGTTGCGGTCTGGGCCTGAGCGCCAGTGGCGATCAGCACGGCCGCGGAACCGCCCAGCAGAAGGCTGGCCCGCAGGCCTCGGACATCGATCATGGTTCCCTCCCTCGGAACTTTATTCATTTTTCTTGGCGAAGGGGTCGGCTCGAAACGTCGCCGCCACGAGGACGCCCCATCGCTGTTCGCGCCGCAATGAAACGGCGTTGCAATGATCCGTCAACATGGTTTTGCAATGGCATTGCGTTTTATGCCTTTGCCATGGGCGCACGCCAAGACACCCGCGCCGACCGCCGTCGGCGCGCAAAGGCTTTGAAGATATGGGGTTTCGGCCCTGCGCGAACGGCGACGCCGCCCGCGCGACGGGTTAGACCGCGCCCTTGGCCTTGGCGCCGGCGGCCTTCTTCGTCGCCGGTTTCGACGCGGCCTCTTCCGTCGCTGGCGCGTAGGGACGCCCGCCCAGCTGGTGGGTAAGGTCGTGGCTGACCTTCAGCAGCAGGGGCGCGACCACCTTGGCCCGCTCGGGATTGAGGCGCGACTCAGGTCCCGACAGGGTCAGGGCGCCCAACAGCTGCTGCTCCATGCCAAAGACCGGAACCGACAGAGAGGCCACGTGCGGCGTGGTCACGCCGGCGGTGTAGAACGGCAGCGGCCCAGGCGGGGTCGGATTAGCCCGCGCGAAGTGCTTGAGCACCATGGCCGAAGACGACTGGTCCATCTGCCGCTTGGCGCCCGGCTGGATCTCAAGACGCAGGCGCGACGGCGAGTTGAAGCGGAACAGGCAACGGCGCTCGTCGTTCTCCCGCACCCAGAAGGTGGCCGTCTCCTCGGTCTCTTCGGCGAGATATTCCAGGAGCGGCTCGATCACGCGGCCCAGGTCCTGGGATTCGCCGTAGACCGCCGCAAGCCGGACGATCTCGCCGCCCAGCGCGTAGGAGCCTTCCAGCGTCCGCGACAGGAAGCCATAGCGCTGCAGCGACACCGCCAGGCGCATGATCGTGCTCTTCACCAAGCCGGTGCGCTCGGCCAACTCGGCCAGCTCCAGCGCGCCGTCGCCGGCCCGGAAGGCGGCGAGGACCTGCAGCGTCCGCTCAGCCGAGGCGACGCCTTCCAGGGAGGGACGCGGACTGACCTTCTTGGCCATGTTCAACTCCGACACGGTGACGCGCTGCCACCGCCAAGGTCGAACTAAGTATGCGGTTCGTCCAAGTTTTCAAAGCTGCGACTGCGGAAAATGAAACGCATGTCGCGCCCCGCTGCCTCCCGCGGACAAGGGCCATTGCGCGCCACCCCCATCTTGCGCAGATTGACGAATACAACGGCATTCCATTTTCTATCGAAATAGGTCATCCTCATTGTGAAACGGCGTTGCAATTTTGAAATTGCCGCCCTATCCCAAGAAAAAGTCGCCCGGCTTCGGTCCGTGGCGGGAGGAACACGAGGACCTTATGACCATAGGATTTCGGGTGTGCCGGCGTGAGCGCCGCGTGGATGCGGCGACCGCGGAGAAGTTCGCGCAACTGCCGGCCTCGGTCGTCAGCGACGTCATGGGCCGCATGTTCTCGGGCGGACCCCGCCTGCGGCCGATGCACAAGTCCGGCGTGATGTCGGGCCCTGCCCTGACCGTCCTGACCCGCCCCGGCGACAATCTGATGCTGCACAAGGCGATCGACATCGCCGAGCCGGGCGACATCATCGTCGTCGACGCGGGCGGCGACCTGACCAACGCCCTGATCGGCGAGCTGATGGTGGCCCATGCCGCCAAGCGCGGCGTCGGCGGCATCATCATCAACGGCGCCGTGCGCGACATCGCCAACCTCAGCGCCGGGACCTTCCCGATCTTCGCCGCCGGCGTCACGCACCGCGGCCCGTACAAGGACGGCCCTGGCGAGATCAATGTGCCGGTGTCCCTGGACGGCATGGTCATCCAGCCGGGCGACCTGATCCTGGGCGACGAGGATGGCCTGGTCTGCGTGCCGTTCGAGGCCGTCGAGAGCGTCTACGAGAAGGCCAGCGCCAAGAACGACGCCGAGCTGGCTCAGATGGACAAGATCCACGCCGGCACCAACGACCGCACCTGGGTCGACGCGACGCTACGCAAGCTCGGCTGCGAAGGCGTCTGACCCATGACCCGCACAGTACTGGTCGCCGGCCCCCCGTTGGCCGCCGAGGCCCAGGCCTTCGCACAGGAACAGGGCGTGCGCTGCGAAGCGATGGAAGCCTATTCGGACACCGCGACGATCGCCCGGCGATGCGCAGAGCTTCAGCCCGACGCGCTGATCGTGCGGATGGGCAAGATCACCGAGGAGATCATCGACGCCTCGAAGGCGCTGCGGGTGATCGTCAAGCACGGGGTCGGCTATGACAACATCGACCTGGAGGCCGCCAACCGGCGCGGTATCCCCGTGCTGATCGCGCGGGGGACCAACGCCCAGTCGGTCGCCGAACTGGCCTTCGCGCTGATGTTCAGCGTGGCCCGCTCCACGCCCTGGTTGGACGCGCGCACGCGCTCGGGCCACTGGGACAAGGCCCAGCACACCGGCATCGAGCTGATGGGCAAGTCCCTTGGCGTCGTCGGCCTGGGCAGCATCGGCCTGGCGTTGGCCCGCATGGTCGCGCCGCTGAACATCAAGGTGCGGATCTTCGACCCCTACCTCAAGGGTGAGGTGGGCCTGGCCGACGCAGAGGTGGTCGACGACCTGCACGAGCTGATCCGCCGCAGCGACATCGTCAGCCTGCACTGCCCGCTGACCGAGGCGACCCGCAACCTGATCGGCGCCAAGGAGCTGGAGCTTCTGGGTCCGCGCGGCATCCTGATCAACACCGCCCGCGGCGGCCTGATCGATGAAGGCGCGCTGTTCGAGGCCCTGGCGACCCATCGCATCGCAGGCGCGGGCCTGGACACCTTCGCCCAGGAGCCGCCGCCCAAGGACAGCCCTCTGTGGACGCTGCCCAACCTGGTGGCCACGCCGCATGTCGGGGCCAACACCCACGAGTCCCGCGCCCGGGTCGGGGTGCGAACCCTGGAGCTGGCGCTGGAAGTGCTTGAGGGAAAGCTCTCCGATCCGGGGAGCGTCGTGAACGCCCAGGCCCTCGCGACGGCCTGAAGACCCCCAAAACAGCCTAAGAACAAGAACACGGGCGAGGAAGAAACAACAATGTCTGTCACCCAGTCGCTGGAGAAGCGGACGATGCGCAAGGTCACCTTGCGCCTCCTGCCTTTCCTCATGCTTTGCTATCTGTTCGCGCTGATCGATCGCTCGAACGTCGGCATGGCCGCCCTGCAGATGAACGAGGACCTGGGGTTCACCAAGGCCGTCTTCGGCTTCGGGGCCAGCCTGTTCTTCTACTCGTATTTCCTGGCCGAAGTGCCCAGCAACCTGGCCCTGCAGAAGGTCGGGGCGCGGCTGTGGATCGCCCGGATCATGATCACCTGGGGCATCATTTCGGCGGGCATGGCGCTGGTTCATGACGTGCGCAGCTTCTACATCGGCCGCTTCCTGCTGGGCGCAGCCGAGGCCGGGTTCTTCCCGGGCGTCATCCTCTATCTGACCTACTGGCTGCCGCCGGCCTATCGCGGGCGCATCATGGCCACCTTCGCCATCGCCATCCCCGCCGCCAGCTTCATCGGCTCGCCGCTGTCAGGCGCGCTTCTGGCCATGGACGGCATCGGCGGCCTGCACGGCTGGCAGTGGCTGTTCATCATCGAGGGCCTGCCCGCCTCGCTGCTGGGGATTGCCTGCCTGTTCGTCCTGACCAACCGCCCGGCGGAAGCCAAGTGGCTGAGCGACGAGGAACGCGCCTGGCTGGTCAACAAGCTGGCCGAAGGCGCGCCCCAGCAGAACCCGGCCAAGAAGGAGACCGCCTGGGGCCTGCTGACCGACGCGCGCTTCTGGGCCATGGCCCTGGCTTGCGCCAGCGCCTCGGCCGCCGGCTCGGTGCTGGGCGTCTGGCAGCCCCAGCTGCTGAAGTCGTTCGGCCTGACCGACATGCAGACCGGCCTGGTCAACTCCATCCCCTACGGCCTGGCCGCGGCGCTGATGGTGTTCTGGGGCCTCAACTCGGACCGCACCGGCGAGCGCCGCTGGCACACAGCCCTGTCGCTGCTGCTGATCGCCGTAGCCGTCGGCATGTCGTTCTTCACCAAGGCGTTCATCCCGACCGTGGCCCTGCTCAGCCTGGTGTTGATCGGCACCTACAGCTTCAAGGGTCCGTTCTGGAGCCTGGTCTCGGGATGGATGTCGCCAGCTCGCGCGGCCGCCGGCATCGCCGCCATCAACGCCCTGGCCAACCTCGTCGGCGGCGGGATCATGGTCAATGTCTACGGGCACATCCAAGACGCGACCGGCAGCTACGCCCTGGCCCTGCTGCCGCTGGCCGCCCTGACCATCGTCGCCGCCACCACGCTGCTGCTGCTCAGCCGCGCCAAGCCGGCGCCCCGCGCGATCGAGCCCTGAGAGCTCGCGCTCCAAGAACAACGAACAGAGGGAGAGACACGATGAAGATCACCAAGAGAACGGGCGCGGCGGTCATCGCCGCCGCGCTGGCGGGACTG
>CAZRPD010000050.1:0-10757 GCA_964601775.1 uncultured Caulobacter sp.
TCCGGAACGCCCAGAAAACGAACCCCGCCTACGCCCAGCAACTGGCCGCCGCCAGCAAGAGCCTGGACGGTTCGACCGACGTCGAGGCGATCAAGACCGTCGTCACCCATCTGGCCGACGCCACCCGCCGTGTGCACAAGGAAAACCAGTCGCTGGAATCGCGCCTGGCCGAATCGACCTCGGAGGTCGAGCGCCTGCGCGAGCACCTGGAGCAGGTCCGCCGCGACGCCACCACCGACGGCCTCACCAACCTGGCCAACCGCAAGGCCTTCGACGACGAACTGGACCGCGCCTGCTCTGACGCCGACGACCAGGGCTCCAGCATCTGCCTGGCCGTGCTCGACATCGACCATTTCAAGGGCTTCAACGACACCTGGGGCCACCAGACGGGCGACCAGGTCATCCGTTACGTCGCCTCGGTGATCGGCCGCGTCGCCGCGCCGCCCCGCTTCGCCGCTCGCTATGGCGGCGAGGAATTCGCGATGATCTTCCCGCGCGAAGCCTCCTCGGCCGTCGCCGCGGTGCTGGAAGAGATCCGCGTCGAGGTCTCCTCGCGCATGCTCAAGCGCCGCTCGACCAACGAGGACCTGGGCGCGATCACGGTGTCGTCGGGTTTTGCCGACCGTCGTCCGGGCGAGACCGGCCATTCGTTGATGGAGCGCGCCGACGCGGCGCTCTACGCCTCCAAGCGCGGCGGCCGTAACCGGGTCACCGCCGCGGAAGCGATGCCGGCCTCGGCCAACGCCGCCTAAACAAGCTTCAGCAGAAGACCTACCTTTGGCGCCGCCGGTCTCATGATCGGCGGCGTTTCCTTTTTGAAATTTCCGCTAGCCTTCCCAAACGGCAAAGGCGCCTAGAGTCTCCCCAACGAACAGAGGGAGCCGCGCCGTGGACTACCAGAAGATCCGTGTCTCGACGGAAGGCGGCGTCGCCACCGTCACCCTCGCTGATCCGTCGACGCTGAACGCCGCCAGCCTGGAGATCGCTCGCGAGCTGATCCACGCCTTCTCGGCCATAGCCCACGGCGGCGAGGCCCGCGCGGTGATCCTGACCGGCGAAGGCCGCGGCTTCTGCTCGGGCGCCAACCTGTCGGGCGGCGGCGCGGCCGGGCGCGAGCTGGATGTCGACGGCAAGCCCGACGCCGGCTCGGCGCTGGAAAGCACCTACAACCCACTGGTCACCCTGCTGCGCGACTTCCCGCTGCCGATCGTCACGGCCGTGAACGGTCCGGCCGCCGGCGTCGGCTGCTCGATCGCGCTGCTGGGGGACATCGTCGTCGCAGCCGAGAGCGCCTATTTCCTGCAGGCCTTCCGCCGGATCGGCCTGGTGCCCGACGGCGGCTCGACCTATCTGCTGCCGCGCCTGATCGGCAAGGCGCGGGCGATGGAGATGATGCTGCTGGGCGACAAGATCCCGGCCGCCACCGCCCTGCAATGGGGCTTGGTCAACCGCGTCGTCGCGGACGCCGACCTCGCCTCGGCCGCCCACGCCATCGCCCTGGAGCTGGCCAATGGTCCCGCGGCCCTCGGCGCGATCCGCAAGCTGGTCTGGGATAGCCTGGACAACGACTGGACCGGCCAACTGCACGCCGAACGCAAGGCTCAGAAATTCGCCGGCAAGACCGAGGACTTCCTCGAAGGCGTCAGCGCCTTCCTGCAAAAGCGCGTGGCGGCCTTCAAGGGGCGGTAGCAGCCTTCGGCGGCAGCATGGCCAGGATCGACTTGGAAAGCCTGGCCACGACGTGCGGGCGTGGATCGACGACCTCGGCGATGTCGTAGGTCACCGACGCGCCCAGCACCGAAGCGACCTCGGAATCGTCGAGCCCGTAGCGGTCCTTCAGCCAGCGCGCCAGGCCCGAGGTCGCCATCTTCAGCGCCTCGTCCAAGGTGTTGTCGACGCCGGTGACCATGACGAACGCGGCGTCCTCGCTCCACGGCTGGCCCAGCGAGCGGCCCTTGATCAGATCGACGGTCAAGGTGACGTCCAGCGAGGTCTCCAGGCCCTGGCCGGTGATCTCGCCGTCACCCTGCAGGGCATGGCCATCCCCGAAAGACAGCAAGGCCCCGGCGCGGAACACCGGCAGATACAGCGTCGCGCCGGTGGTCAGTCGCGCGTAGTCCAGGTTGCCGCCATGAAAGCCCAGATCGCCGGCCGCCAGGGCCTGGGCGCCAGGCGGAGCCACGCCGATCGAGCCGATCATCGGCTTTACGGGCAGGATGAGGTCAGAGAGACGCCCGCCGACGATCGGTCGGGCGAGGCCCTTCTCCCGATCCAGGATCCAGGTCGAATCCCAGTCCGCACGCGGTGTCTGGACGTGTCCGGCCTGCACGGCGCGCAGGCTGAGGCGGCTGCTGGCCATCTTGGCGCTATCGCGGTTCAGGGCCACGCGATCGAAGCGCACCACCAGCGTGTCGCCTGGCATCGCGCCGTCCACATAGAAGGGACCGGTCAGGGTGTTTCCCGGCATGCCGCGCCAAGTCAGGCTGGCGTCGCGGCCTTCGTTGTCCAGCGTCGTCGTGCGCAGTGTGTCGCCCGGCGCCAGATGCAACACCGGCGGCGCGTCGGGCGAATAGCGGGTCTGGAAGGTGGTTGGCGCGAAGTCGTGGACCTTGGGCGCACGTCTGGCCGGATCGCGCGCGGCGGTGACGGAGACCGCCACGCCATAGAGCGTTCCCTCGCCCGCCAGGCCGCCCTTCGCTGGGCGCAGGGTCAGGGTTCCGGACGTCTGGTTGTTGCGCGACAGGGTCAAGACCAGGCACCCGCCCTCTTCTCGACCGGACACGAAGAGCGGCCAGGTTCCGACCTCATCCAGTGGCCCGGACGTTCCGGTGATCGCGCCGTCGGGCGAGCGGTTCAAGGTCATGACGGCCGCCGCGCTGCCGCTGGCGAAGCGGACGACGACATTCCACGGGCCGGTCCATTCGGCGGCCGGCGCGGCATGCACAGCCGGCGGGATCAGCAGCGGTCCTAGGGCCAGCAATCCCACGCGCGTCATGTGTCCCCCTAGGTCTGCAGGTAAGGCTTGTAGCTCTTTTCCTCGACGATCTCCGAGCCGGCGGCTTCGTTGATGGCCCGCTTGATCGCCGCGCGCTGGTCGTTGTCGATATAGACGCGGCGCGCCAGGGCGACGAAGTCGGGGCCGAAGTCCTGGCGGCGTTCGCAGTCGCGCTTGCCGTCCTCGATATCCCAGAGCGCGGCGTTGACGGCCGTCAGGGCGTCGGTCAGGCGGGCGATCTCGGCGTTGTCGGGCAGGTGTTGAACCGCCGTGGCCTCCAGCAGGGCCAGCTCCTTGCGGACATTGGCTTCCTTGGCTGGATCGCCGATGCGCTGGGCCTTGACCCGCAGGATGGTGATCTTGTCGACCAGTTCGCCCGCCGAGATCGGCGCGAGGATGGACATTCAGGCGGCTCCGGAGACCAGTTTCTGCAGCGCCTGCCAGGCTGCGTCGACCGGCAAGGCGCTCATGCCGCTTCCGTAGTCCTCCGCGACCAGCATCTCAAGCCGCTGCGCCGCGGGGCGGAACTTCACGGCCTTGCGGCGGTCCTGTTGCAGCGACAGCAAGGGCGAGCCGCCAGCGGCCAGCATGTGGCCCGGGCCGGCGTCGTTGGCCACGCCCGCGGCCAGGCGTCCGGCCAGGGCGATGACCAGCAGCGGGCCTTTCACGCTGGCGAAGCCGTCAGCGCGGTTGCGTTCGGGATGCAGCGCTTGCGGAACCTCACGCGCGGCGATGGCGGCGTCCTCGGCCTCGTCCGGGCCGAAGAAGAACACCGGGGTCCAGCCGTTGGCGACGATCCGGCGCGCCAGCTCCAGATAGTTTTCCAGCGGCCAGCGCTTGTCCTGCCCGCCGGCGCCAGGCGCGAGACCGACATAGGTCGGGCCGGCGGGCAGCAGGGTCTCGGCGGCCTTCAGGGCGTCGGGGTTGTTCAGCGCGAGAGGACGCGGCGCGCCCTGCCCGTCCGTAGCCAGGGCCAGCAGCCGCGCGAGACGATCGGTGACGGCCACGGGCCAGTCCTTGGCTCGCGCCTGATGAGCGGCTGATATAAAGGGGCCGGCCGCGCCACGACGGGCGACGCCGCTGCGGCCGACATGCTCCTGGGTGTCGATGACGAGATCGAATGTCCGGCCGCCGAACGACCGTTTCCAAGGCAGCATGTCCAGCGGCTCGCCGCCGTTGGGACCTTCCACGATGAGCTCGTCGATATAGCCGGCCACCACGCTCTTCAGCGGGCCGGCATAGACGGTCTCGACCTTGGCCGCGCACCAGCTGATGCGGGCCTCCGGGAACGCCGCGCGCAGGCCGGCGAGGAACGGCAGCTTGATCAGGCCGTCGCCGATCACCTCGCCCATCGAATAGATCAGGACTGTCTGGACCATGGCCGTGTGTCGCCGCGCCAACTGCCGCTGTCCATCATGAAAATGCCGATCACAAAAATGTAAGTGATCACTCACTTGCGGATTTGAGGCGCTGTGAGATGGTTTGCGCATGAGCGCCAAGCCCCGCATCGAACGCGCCGCCCTGGAGGCCTTCGTCACCGAAGGCGTCGACGCGGCCACCACCAAGACCATCGCCGCCCGGGCTGGCGTTTCCGAAGGCGCGATCTACCGTCACTGGAAGAGCAAGGACGCCCTGGCGGTGGGGCTCTTCATGGGCTGCCACCGGCGCCTGTCGAGCCTGATCGAGGACGAGGCGGACGCCGTGGACGGCATCGAGGCCAAGGCGCAGGCTGTGGTCCGGGCCTATTGCGCGGTAGCCGACGAGGACTGGCTGCTGTTTTCGTTCCACCTGCTGCAGCTGCACCACTTCCTGCCCTACTACCAGGAGGACGGCCGCGATCCGGTCACCTTGGTCGAGGACCTGATCAAGCGGGCGATGCTGGCGACGCAGTTGCCGCCCGGCGATCCGCGCGTACTGGCAGCCATGGCGATCGGGGTGATCACCCAGACCGCGCAGAACAAGGCCTATGGCCGCCTGGGCGACGACGCCCTGTCCGCCCACGCCCCCCTGATGACCGCGGCCGTCAAGGCCGTGCTCTTTGCTCGTTAGAGAGATCCAAGCCGATGCGCAGCGCGCTGTCCATCCCCTACTACTGGCTCCTGTCCGTCTTCTACGGCCTGTGGGCGGCCCTGGCCGCGTTGGCGCCGGGCCGTGACGCCGTCACCTTCGTGCTGCGGCTCTACAGCAAGCGCATGCTGGCGACGCTGGACGCTCTGGCCGGCGTGAAGGTGCAGCTGAAGGGCCTGGAGAACCTCCCGGCCGGTCCCTGCATTATCGCCGCCAAACACCACAGCTGGGGCGACGGCTTCGTGATGTTCGCCAACGTCGACAACCTCAGCTTCGTGACCGGCGACCACCTTGAGAAGTTCCCGCTGGTCGGGGCGATCCTGAAGAAGTTCGGGGCCATCGTCGTCGATAGCTGCGGGGGTCCCGAAGCGCGCGCGGCCCTCTCCAAGAGCGCCGCCCAGGTCGCGGCCGAGGGCCGACGGATCCTGATCTATCCCGAGGGCCACCTGGCCGCGCCGGGCGAGCGGTTCCGCTATCGCAGCGGCGTCTATTTCATGAGCAAGGACTTCGACCTGCCGGTCGTGCCGGTGGCCACCAATCTGGGCTGCTTCTGGCGACAGACCGAGAAGAACAAGACCCCCGGAACCGCCACCGTCGAGTTCCTGCCCGCCCTGCCCCAGGGCCTGGAGAAGGACGACTTCATGGCCCGCATGGAGGCGGCGATCGAAGGCCGCACCAACGCATTGATCGCCCAGGCGCGCGGCGAGCCGGTGCGTCCGGCGGTGCTGGTGGAGTGGAACGGGCGGAGCAATGTCGCAACCGAGGCGGAACCGGCCGCCGTGAAGGCTTAAACCTCGACCGGACACTCCGCCGGGACGCCTTGGAACGTGCCCTCGGCTTTGCGCTTGGCGAAGTGCGTCTGGGCGCAGGTCGAGGAACACAGAAGGCCCGTGTCCGACCAGTACAGCGGCGCTTCGTCCTCGTGCTTGAAGCGCGGCGAGCCCCAGGCCAGGCCGCATTCGACGCAGGACGGCGTGCGCGTCAGCATCAGTCGGCAGCCTCTGCCGCCGGCTGGATCGTCACGCTCTCGCCGCAGCCGCAGGCGTCGGTTTCGTTCGGGTTGTTGAACACGAACTTAGACGACAGCTTGGTGGTCTCGTAGTCGATGGTCGTGCCGATCAGGAACAGCACCGCCTTGGCGTCGATCAGGATGGTGACGTCCTTGTCCTCGACCACCTCGTCCAGCGGCGCCTTCTCGGCGGCGTATTCGAAGATGTATTCCGAGCCCGCGCAGCCGCCGTTCTTCACGCCGACCCGCAGGCCGGCATACGGCTTATCAGCGCGAGCCATGATCTCCTTCACGCGCGCGGCCGCGGCGTCGGTCAGGGTGACGACCTTGGGGCGCGGGCGGCGGGGACGTGCGGTGATCGCGGTTTCCATGGCTCTCGAACCGATCAGAACATGTTCAGTTGCAGCTTGGCCTCGTCGCTCATCCGCGAGGAATCCCACGGCGGCTCGAAGACCAGCTCGACATTGCACGACTTCAGGCCCGGGATCTCCATGACCGCGTCACGGACCCAGCCCGGCATTTCCCCGGCCACTGGGCAGCCCGGCGCGGTCAGGGTCATGTCGATGGCCACGTCCTTGTCGTCGCTGACATCGACCTTGTAGATCAGGCCCAGCTCATAGATGTCGACCGGGATTTCCGGGTCGTAGACGGACTTCAGCTTTTCGATCAGCAGGTCCGTCAGGCGGTTCAGCTCGTCTTTCGACAGGGCCGAAACGGGTTCCGGAGAGGCGGCGGCGTCGGTCATCGTCAGGCTCAACTAAAGAAACTGCGGGCCTTGGCCAGCGCGTCCACGAACGCGTCGGCCTCGGCCTCTGTGTTATATAGGGCGAAGGAAGCGCGTGCGCTCGAGGTGACCCCGAAACGGCGCATCAAGGGCTCCGCGCAATGGGTTCCGGCCCGCACGGCGACGCCATAGCGGTCCAGCACCTGGGCGATGTCGTGCGCGTGGGCGCCCTCGACCGTGAATGACAGCACCGCGCCCTTGCCGGGCGCCTCGCCCAGGATCCGCACCCCGTTGACGCCGCGCAGCTGCTCGGCGACGCGCTCGTAGAGGGCGTGCTCGTGGGCGAAGATGGCGTCGCGATCCAGGCCGTTCAGCCACTCGATCGCCGCGCCCAGGCCGGCGGCCTCCAGGATCGCCGGCGTGCCGGCCTCGAAGCGGTGCGGCGGATCGGCGTAGGTGATCCGGTCCATCGACACCGAGCCGATCATCTCGCCGCCGCCCTGATATGGCGGCAGGGCGGCCAGGCGCTCGGCCTTGCCATAGAGCACGCCGATCCCCGTGGGGCCGTACAGCTTGTGGCCGGAGAAAACGTAGAAATCGACGTCCAGGGCTTTGACGTCGACCTTGGCGTGGACGATGGCCTGGCAGCCGTCCAGCAGCACCGGCGCGCCGGCCGCGTGGGCCAGACGGACGATCTCGGCGACGTCGTTGACGGTGCCCAGCACGTTCGACATGTGGGTGACGGCGACCATCTTGGTCTTCGCCGACAGCAAGCCCTTGAAGGCCTCCATGTCGAGGCGGCCATCGTCCAGCACCGGGATGAACTTCAGGACCACGCCCTTGCGTTCGCGCAGGAAGTGCCACGGCACGATGTTGGCGTGGTGCTCCATCTCGGAGATCACGATCTCGTCGCCGGCTCCCAGCGACTGGCCGAACGAGGACGCGACCAGGTTCACCGCCTCGGTGGCGCTCTTGGTCCAGACGACTTCGTGGGTGTCGGCGTTGATGAAGTCGGCGACGGTTTCGCGCGCCTTTTCATAGGCTTCCGTCGTTTCGTTGGCGAGCGTGTGCAGGCCGCGATGGACGTTGGCGTATGAGGTGCGGGCCAGGCCGACCATGGTGTCCAGCACCACGTCCGGCTTCTGGGCGCTGGCGGCGCTGTCCAGATAGATCAGCGGTTTGCCGTGCACGGTGCGCTGCAGGATCGGGAACTGGGCGCGGATCGCGGCGACGTCGAAGGGCGCATCAAAAGCCATCAGACGGCGCTCCCCAGCTTGCGGGCGACCCAGGCGGCGGCGATCTCGCGCGCGCCGTCATGTTCGATCCGGTCGACGACCTCGCCGACGAAGGCGACGGTCAGCATGGCCTTGGCCTCAACCTCGGGAATGCCGCGCTGTTCGGCATAGAAAAGAGCGTTCTCATCCAGCGCGCCGATGGTGTTGCCATGGGCGCAGGAGACGTCGTCGGCGAAGATCAGCAGTTCGGGCTTGGCGTCGATCTCGGCCTTGTCCGACAGGATCAAGGCGTGGTGGCCCATCCGCGCGTCAGTCTGGTCGGCGCCCTCGGCGACCACGATGCGGCCCTGGAAGACGCCACGGGCCTGGTCGGCGGCCATGCCCTTGGTCAGCTGGCTGGTGACGCCGTCGACGCCGGCATGGGTGACGACCGTGGTCTGGTCGGCGTGGCGCTGGCCATCCAGCAGATAGACGCCGTCCAGGCGCACCTGCGCGTGGGCGCCGGGATGGCTGACGCGGGTTTCGATCCGCTGGCGACGCGCGCCATTGGTCAGCACCGTCTGGGCGTAGCGGGCGCCGGGAGCCAGGGCGACCTCGGCGGTCACGACATTGATTGCCTCGGCGTCGTCCTCGACCAGCACGATGCGCTCGACAGAACCGCCCTCGCCCACAGCGATGTCCAGCAGGACGTCGGAGACGTAACCCGCGGCGCGGCCTTCGTGGCTTTCCAGCAGCACCAGAGTCTCGCCGGCCTTGACGACCAGGCTTTGGCTGGCGCCTTGCGAGGCCTTGTCGGCCAGGGCGACGAAGCGCAGGGCCACGACGCCCGAGACTGCCTCGGCGTCCGCGACGCGGCGGCCGTTGACGAACACGGTCTCGGTCGTAGTCAGCTCGGCGAACGGACCGGCCGGAACCGCGCCGTCATGCGCGGGCGCAGCCGGCGGCAGCGTCCGCAGCAGCCCGCGCAGGTCGGTCCAGCGCCAGTCCTCGTCGCGCCGCGAGGGCAGCGCGGTCAGGTCGCCGGTCTTGAGGGCGGTCGAAAGGGTCAAGCCGCCACTCCGACGTAGCGGTCATAGCCCTCGGCTTCCAGCTGCAGGGCCAGTTCCGGACCGCCCGAGGCGACGATGCGGCCGGCGGCCAGCACGTGCACCTTGTCGGGTTTGATGTAGTCCAGCAGGCGCTGATAGTGGGTGATGACCAGCATGCCGCGTTCAGGCGAGCGCAGGGCGTTGACGCCTTCGGAGACGATCTTCAGAGCGTCGATGTCCAGGCCGCTGTCGGTTTCATCCAGGATCAGGAACTTCGGCGAAAGCATGGACATCTGGAAGATTTCCATCCGCTTCTTCTCGCCACCCGAGAAGCCGACGTTCAGGCCGCGCTTGAGCATGTCGAAGTCGATCTTCAGCGCCGCGGCCTTCTCCTTGGCCAACTTCAGGAAGGCTGGCGCGGCGATCTCGTCCTCGCCGCGCGCACGGCGCTGGGCGTTGAGCGCGGTGCGGATGAAGGTCAGGGCCGGAACGCCAGGAATTTCAAGCGGATACTGGAAAGAGAGAAACAGGCCCTTGGCCGCCCGTTCGTTGGGCTCCAGCGCCAGCAGGTCGTCGCCATTCAAGCTGGCCGAGCCTTCGGTCACCTCGTAACCGCCGCGGCCGCTCAGCACGTAGGACAGGGTCGACTTGCCGGCCCCGTTCGGGCCCATGATCGCGTGGACCTCGCCCGCCGGAACGTCCAGCGTGACGCCCTTCAGGATCGGCTTGTCCTCGACGCGGGCGTGCAGGTTGTTGATAGAAAGCATTTAACCGACGGATCCTTCGAGAGAAATCGCCACGAGCTTCTGGGCCTCGACGGCGAACTCCATGGGCAGTTGTTGCAGCACGTCCTTGACGAAGCCGTTGACCAGCAGGGCCACGGCCTCCTCCTGGGAGAGACCGCGCTGCTGGCAGTAGAACAGCTGGTCGTCGGACAGGCGCGTGGTGGTGGCCTCGTGCTCGAACACCGACTGGCCGTTGCGGGCCTCGATGTACGGGACGGTGTGGGCCGCGCAGGTCTTGCCGATCAACAGGCTGTCACACTGGGTGAAGTTGCGCGCGCCCTTGGCCTTGGGGTGGGCCGAGACCAGGCCGCGATAGGTGCTGGTCGATTTGCCGGCGCTGATGCCCTTGGCGACGATGCGCGACTTGGTGTTGGCGCCCAGGTGGATCATCTTGGTGCCGGTGTCGGCCTGCTGATGACCGTTGGTCACGGCGATCGAGTAGAACTCGCCCGACGAGCCCTCGCCGCGCAGCACGCAGGACGGATATTTCCAGGTGATGGCCGAGCCGGTTTCGACCTGGGTCCACGACACCTTGGAGCGGTCGCCGCGGCAGTCGGCGCGCTTGGTGACGAAGTTGTAGATGCCGCCCTTCCCCGTCTCCGGATCGCCTGGGTACCAGTTCTGGACGGTCGAATATTTGATCTCGGCGTCGTCCAGCAGGACCAGTTCGACCACGGCCGCGTGCAACTGGTTCTCGTCGCGCATCGGGGCCGTGCAGCCCTCGAGGTACGAGCAATAGGCGCCCTTGTCGGCTATGATCAGGGTGCGCTCGAACTGCCCGCTGTCCTTGGCGTTGATGCGGAAATAGGTCGACAGCTCCATCGGGCAGCGCACGCCCGGCGGGATGTAGACGAACGAGCCGTCCGAGACGACCGCGCTGTTGAGGCAGGGGAAATAGGTGTCCGAGATCGGCA
>CAZRPD010000050.1:10767-27778 GCA_964601775.1 uncultured Caulobacter sp.
GGTCAGACCTGCAGCCCGAGAAGCCTGTGCCGGTGAGTCGGGCGAAATGGTTGTCCGAGGTCGGCACCACGCTGGTGATGTACTGGCGCACCAGTTCGGGATGCTCGCGGATCGCCTCGCTCATCGAGCAGAAGATGACGCCGACGGCCGCCAGTTCCTTCTTGAAGGTCGTGACGACGCTGACGCTGTCGAACACCGCGTCGACGGCGTAGCGGGGCGCGCCCTCAACGCCGGCCAGGACTTCCTGCTCCTTCAGCGGGATGCCCAGCTTGGCGTAGACGGCCAGCAGCTCGGGATCGACCTCGTCCAGGCTTTTCGGGCCTTCCTTGGTCTTGGGCGCGGCGTAGTAATAGCTGTCCTGGTAGTCGATCTTGGGGAAGTCGACCTTGGCCCAGTTCGGCTCATCCAGCTCCAGCCAGCGGCGATAGGCCTCCAGACGCCATTCCAGCATCCATTCCGGCTCTTCCTTCTTGGCCGAGATGAAGCGCACGATGTCCTCGGAGAGGCCTTTGGGGGCGAACTCCTGGTCGATCTCGGTGGTAAAGCCGTGCTCGTACTTCTCGAGCGCCGCTACGGTATCAACAGTCTCTTTGACCGCGGCCACTACGCCACCTCCCGGCGCCGGGCGCCGATACGCTTCCAGGCGGCGAGCCAGGCGTCGCCACACTTAATCCAATCCGCTTCGGTGCTGGCCCATCCGCCGCTGACACGCAGCGCGAAGGGAGCCAGATCGGAGCGGCCCATGGCCTCGACCACACGACTGGCCTTGACCTTGCCCGACGAGCAGGCGCTGCCGGCGCTGACCATCACGCCCGCCAGATCCAGGTTCATGACCTGGACCTCGGAGCCGAAGCCTTCGCCGGCGAAACAGAGGGTTTGCGGCAGCCGAGCCGCGCCTTCACCAAGCACGACAGCGCCTTCCGCCTTGAGCCGGTCGGCCAGGGCGTCGCGCCAGTGGCCCTGTTCGGCCAGGGAGGCAAGGCCTTCCTGGGCGACGAGCGCGGCCGCGCCGAAGGCGGCGATGCCCGCCACGTTCTCGGTGCCGGCCCGACGGCCGCGTTCCTGTCCGCCGCCGTGCTGGCGACGGGTGATGCTCGCGCGGGTTCCGGCCACCAGCGCGCCGACGCCTTGCGGGCCGCCCAGCTTGTGGGCCGACAGCGCCATGGTGTCGGCGCCGAGGGCGGAGAAGTCGATGGCGATCTTGCCGGCGGCCTGGACGGCGTCGACGTGCAGCAGGCCGTCTTTGGCGCGGACCAACTGCGAGGCCTGCGCCACCGGCTGGATGACGCCCGTCTCGTTGTTGGCCAGCATCAGACAGACCAGGGCCTTGCCGGGCGCTTCGAGGGCTGGGGCCAGCCAGGCGAGATCGGCGACGCCGTCGCGATCGACCGGCAGGATTTCGACAGGCAGGCCCGAGGCCTTGGCCGTCTCGACCACGGCGTCGTGTTCGACGGCGCTGATGATCATGCGTTGGACGCCGGCGACCTTGGCGCTGTCGATGGCTAGGGCGTTGGCCTCGGTGCCGCCGCTGACAAAGGTGACCGAACCGGCCGGCACGCCGACCAGGGCCCCGACCTGGGCGCGGGCCTTCTCGACCACGTCGCGCGCGGCGCGGCCGGCGGCGTGGACCGACGAGGGATTGGCCGGGCTCTCCAGGGCGCGCAGCAGCGCCTCGCGCGCCTCCGGCCGCAAGGGGGCCGTGGCGTTGTAGTCGAGATAGACCGATGTGCGTTGGATGCTCACTCGGCCGCCATCTCCATCGGACGGCCGATGGCGTTGCCGTGCGGGCGCAGCTCGCCCTTCAGCACGTCGGCGACCGATACGCTGGCCAGATAGCCGTGGATCTGCCGGCCCATCTCTTCCCACAGGTCGTGGGTCATGCAGCGTTCGCCGCCGGCCATGCAGCCCTTGGCCTGGTTCTTCGACAGGCCGCAGCGGGTGGCGCGCAGCGGTTCGTCGACCGCCAGCACGATGTCGGCGATGAAGGTTTCGGTGGCCTTGCGGGCCAGGCGATAGCCGCCGCCAGGGCCGCGGGCGCTGATCACCAGCCCCTTGCGGCGCAGGCGCGCGAACAGTTGCTCCAGATAAGAGAGCGAGATTTGCTGGCGCGCGGCGACCTCGGCCAGGGCCACGGCCCGGCCCTCCCTTTCGTCCTGGCGCTTGGCCAGGTCGGTCATCGCCATGACCGCGTAACGTCCCTTGGTGCTCAGGCGCATCGCCTTACCCCTTGCAGATTCCGCGCGCATCGGCTTTTGCGTGTGCTACAAGCCGCGACTTCGCGCGCGGGCCCTCCAGCCCGCGAACTGGTTGCGATCTAGGAAGACCAAGCGCAGTAGTCAAGTATTCGGCGACCCAAATCGTCGGATGACGGACCGCTGGCGAGCTCAAGGGAACGACATGCCTGATGTGATTTTGACCGGCGCGTCTGGGCGGATCGAAGGCCGCTATTCTCCGGGCAAGACCGAGACGGCGCCGATCGCGCTGATCCTGCACCCGCACCCCAAGGCCGGCGGCCACATGAACCACCCAGTTTCTGTGCAGCTGTATCACCTGTTCATGAAGCGTGGTTTCGCGACCCTGCGCTTCAATTTCCGCGGCGTGGGCCGCAGCCAGGGCGAGTTCGACGCCGGCATCGGCGAGCTGGCCGACGCGGCCACGGCGCTGGACTGGCTGCAGACCTCGAACCCGGCCGCCAGCCAGACCTGGGTCGCGGGCTTCGACTTCGGCGCCTATATCGGCATGCAGCTGCTGATGCGCCGCCCGGAGACGGACGGCTTCATCTCGGTGTCGCCGCCGACCAACATGTACGATTTCAGCTTCCTGGCCCCCTGCCCGGCCTCGGGCCTGTTCCTGACCGGCTCGGCCGACACCATCACCCCGCCGGTCGAGGTGGAGCGCGTGGTCACCAAGCTGCGGACCCAGAAGGGCATCACGATCGACTACGAGGTCATCGACAAGGCCACCCACTTCTGGGCCGAGCACCTGCCCAGCGTCGAGAAGAGCGTCAGCGACTATCTCGACAAGCGCCTGGCGGAAAACCCGATCTAGACGACATTTCAAAGGCCTCCCTCCGGGGAGGCCTTTTTCGTTGCCGCTCTTTCTGATCGAACGCTGCTCGCCTATATATTCATCGATCGATGAAATGGGTGAGGCTGGCATGCACTACGACATCGTCATCGTCGGCGGGGGCGCCGGCGGACTGGAACTGGCGTCGCGGCTGGGCCGCAGGCTGGGAGGACGAAAGAGCAAGCGCCGCGTCCTGCTGATCGACCGCTCCAGCTTCCACATCTGGAAACCAACCCTGCACGAGGTGGCGGCCGGTACGCTGGACGTCCATCAGGAGGGCATCTCCTATTCGATCCTGGGCCGCTCCAACGGCTTCAACTTTCTGAACGGCGAACTGTCGGCCTTCGATGCGGCGGCCAAGCGCCTGACCCTGAAGGCGATCACCGGCCAGGACGGCGAGATCCTGGTCCCCGAGCGCGCGGTCACCTTCACCTACGGCGTGCTGGCGGTCGGCTCGGGCTCGAACCTGTTCGGCACGCCGGGCGCGGAGCAGGCGCACCTTCTGGAGCGCACCGAGGACGCCGAGGCCTTCCACGTCCGGCTGCTGGCCGCCTTCACCAAGGCCGCGTTCTCGGACCAGCGGATCCTGCGGGTCGCCATCGTCGGCGGCGGGGCCACGGGCGTGGAGCTTTCAGCCGAACTGATCGAGGCCCACAGCGAACTGCTGGACAGCCTGGACGATGGGCAACGCTTCCGCCTGGACGTTTCCGTGGTCGAGGCCGGGCCGCGGATCCTCAATGGCCTGCCCCAGAAGATCGCTGACAAGGCTACTCTGGCTCTGGAGCGTAAGGGCGTCGCGGTCCGGACCGACGCCAAGGTGCTGGCCGTTCATGCCGACCGGCTGGAGACCAGCCAGGGCGACATCGCCGCCGACCTGATCGTCTGGGCGGCCGGGATCAAGGCCGCCGACGCCAACACCGGCTTTGGCCTGGAGACCAATCGCGGCAACCAGTTCATCGTCAACGAACGGCTTGAGACCTCGGTCCCCGACGTCTGGGCCCTGGGCGACTGCGCCGCCGCGCCTTGGAAGGACGGCCGCACCCTCCCGGCCCGCGTCCAGGCCGCCCACCAGCAGGCCAGCTTGCTGGAGAAGGCCCCGCTGCCCCGCCTGCGCCAGGGCCGGGTCACCGAGCCGTTCGTCTATCGCGACTTCGGCTCGCTGGTGTCGCTGGGCGACGACAAGGGCGTCGGCGCGCTGATGGGCGGCCTGGGCGGGCCGAACTTCTTCGTCGAGGGGCTGATCGCCAAGTGGGCCTACATGTCGCTGCACCTGGACCACCACCGGGCGATCCTGGGCGTGGGCCGCACGGCGACGCTAGCGCTGGCGCGACTGCTTCAGCAGCGGGTGTCGGGGCGGTTGAAGCTGCATTAGGGTTGGGCGATGCGGCCGCCGGTCATCGGCGCCTTCACGCCCGTGGTGCCGGGGAAGCTGATCGGCAGGCCTTTGGCCGTCCGCGCGGCGAGATAGGCGAAGGCTTCGGCCTCGATGCTGTCACCGCGCCAACCATAGGCCTCGGCGGCCTTGACCGGCACGGGCGCGCGGTCGGCCAGGGTCTTCATGATCGCAGGATTGTGCCGGCCGCCGCCGCAGACGATCAGGGCGCTGGCCGGTTCTCCGCCTTGTCTGAAGGCGTGGACCACGCCCTCGGCGGTGAAGGCCACCAGGGTCGCGGCCGCATCCTCCGGCGACAGGTGCTCGACCGGCGCCAGCGAGAAGTCGTAGCGGTCAAGAGACTTGGGGACCGGGGCGTCGAAATAGGGGCTGGAGAGCAGCGCGTTCAGGGCCAGCTCGTCCACCCGCCCGACCGAGGCCAGCTTGCCGTCCTGGTCGAAGCGGGCGATGCCGCGCGCCTGCAGCATCAGGTCGATCATGCCGTTGCCGGGGCCGGTGTCGAAGGCGAGCAAGTCGCCGTCGGCGCCGATCAGGGTGATGTTGGCCACGCCGCCGACGTTCAGCGCCGCCACCGGCGCGGCCATGCCCGAGGCCCTGGCGCGGGCGGCGTGGTAGATCGGGGCCAGCGGCGCCCCCTCCCCGCCGGCCGCGACGTCGGCGGTGCGGAAGTCGTAGGCCACCGGCCTGCCGCAAGCCTTGGCCAGGCGATCGGCGTCCAGCAGTTGGACCGTACGCCCTACCCGCTCGGCGGTCGGGCGTTCGTGCAGCACCGTCTGGCCGTGGACGCCCAGCAGGTCGAAATCGCTCCAGGAAAGGCCGTGCTCCTCCAGGAAGCTTGTCGCGGCGTGGAAATGCTCGTCGGCGACGGCCTGGCGCGCCTCCTCGAAGATCGCCGGTTCGGGTTCGCCGCGCGGCCAGGCGCGGGCGATGTCGGTGGTCCTCAGCAATAGATCGCGGGTCGCCTCGCGCAGCTTGCGCTCGCCCGCGGGGCCGAAGCCCTGGATCTCTTCGCCGTCGGTTTCCAGCACCGCCATGTCGACCGCGTCGAGCGAGGTGCCGGTCATGAATCCCAGGATCTTCATGCGTCGTTGACTGCCACGGTCGCGAACGGGTAGCTAGGCCCCATGATCGACGCTCCCATCTTCTTGGGTAAAGTCCTGGCCCGTCCCTATTACCGCCCGCTGTTATAGCGGGAGGCCGACCAGACACGTCGCCGCCCCGCCTCGCCGGGGTCGCTCCATTTCAGTCGATCATGCGCTCCGGCCCCTCCCCGGAGTCTGATATGAACCCCTCACATGCCGCGTCAGCCGTGCTAGACGGCCCGCAAAACCAATCAGAGAGTCGAGCCATGTCCGCCGCCGCGTCCTTCAAGTCGGATTTCCTGCGCACCATGCAGGCGCGCGGCTACATCCATCAGATCACCCACCCGGACGAGCTTGACGCCGCCGCGGCCGCCGGTCCGATCGTGGCCTACATCGGCTTCGACGCCACCGCCGCCAGCCTGCACGTCGGTCACCTGATCCAGATCATGATGCTGCGCCGGCTGCAGCAGGCCGGTCACAAGCCGATAGTCCTGATGGGCGGCGGCACCACCCGCGTCGGCGATCCCAGCTTCAAGGACACCCAGCGCCCGCTGCTGACCGACGCGCAGATCCAGGCCAACATCGCCGGCATCAAAGAGGTCTTCACCAACTTCCTGACCTTCGGCGATGGGCCCACCGACGCGGTGATGGTCGATAACGACGAGTGGCTGAGCAAGCTGGGCTACGTGCAGTTCCTGCGCGACTACGGCGTGCACTTCACGATCAACCGGATGCTGACCTTCGACTCCGTCAAGCTGCGCCTTGAGCGCGAGCAGCCGATGACCTTCCTCGAATTCAACTACATGCTGATGCAGGCCACCGACTTCCTGGAGCTGAACCGCAAGTACGGCTGCGTGCTGCAGATGGGCGGCTCGGACCAGTGGGGCAACATCCTGAACGGCGTCGAGCTGACGCGCCGCGTCGACCACAAGGCCGCCTTCGGCCTGACCACGCCGCTGCTGACCACCTCGTCGGGCGCCAAGATGGGCAAGACCCTGTCGGGCGCGGTGTGGCTGAACGCCGACGCGCTGAGCTCTTACGACTACTGGCAGTTCTGGCGTAACACCGAGGACGCCGATGTCGGCCGCTTCCTGAAGCTGTTCACCGACCTGCCGCTGGAGCGCATCGCCGAGCTGGAAGCCCTGGAAGGCGCCCAGATCAACGAGGCCAAGAAGGTTCTGGCCGACGAGGCCACGACCCTTGTCCACGGCGCCGAAGCCGCCCGCACCGCCCGCGACGCCGCCGAGAAGGCCTTCGAGCAAGGGACCCTGTCGGCCGACCTGCCGACCTTCGAAGTCCCGGCTGCGGACCTGGAGGCCGGCATCGTCCTGGCGGCCCTGTTCACCGACGCCGGCCTGGCCGCTTCGCGCGGCGAGGCTCGCCGCCTGGCCCAAGGCGGCGGCGTGAAGGTCAACGACGCCGCCGAAATCGACGCCAACCGCACGATCACCTCCGCCGACCTCGTCGAGGGCGTGGTCAAGCTGGCCGCCGGCAAGAAGAAGATCGTGTTGGTGAAGCCCGTTTAGGTATCTAATTGATTGCCGTTCCGGTCGGCGCGTAGCCAGGGATTCGCGTCCCGGTGACGCCTGGCCGGAACGGCCTTTCATGTGGAGACGCGTTCGATGCTGCAACCCGGCGACAAGGCCCCTGATTTCGACCTGCCGACCGACACCGGCCGGGTCAGCCTGACGGGCCTGAAGGGCAAGAACGTCGTGCTCTACTTCTATCCGAAGGACGATACGGCCGGCTGTACGTCCGAGGCGCTGCAGTTCTCGTCGGAAGTCGAGGAATTCCAGAAGCTGGGCGCGGTGATCGTCGGGGTGTCCAAGGACAGCGCCGCCTCGCACGCCAAGTTCCGCAAGAAGCACGACCTGACCATCGAGCTGGCCGCCGACCCGCTGGGCGACATCGTCGAGGCCTATGGCGCCTGGGTCGAGAAAAGCATGTACGGCCGCAAGTACATGGGCATCGACCGGTCGACCTTCCTGATCGATCGCGAGGGCGTGGTCCGCGAGGTCTGGCGCAAGGTCAAGGTGCCCGGCCACATCAAGGCGGTGATGAACGCCGCCAAGGCCATCAAATAAGCTTCACACAATAAATTCGCCTGGCGCGGGAACCTTCGTCCTGCGCCTGTGTTGTATCCGCGCCTCTACCTGTGACCTTTCGGCAGAGCTTCACGCTTAACGCGTGGTCTTGGCGGTTAGGATTCATTAAGAAATGGGGCGCAAGGTGCTATTTCGCGACTCGCGCTCACTTGGGGCGCGAAGAGTCTTGCGCCTTTCCGCTTTCTCGTAGCATATCCCCCAGACCTGAAACGGGGGGTTTCCTGGTACGATGGCGATCAAGCGCTTCAAGCGGCTGCGGCATTCTCTGGAAGCGTTGTTTCCCGAGCGGCACATCTATATCCGCTCCGGCGGCGAGATGCGCGGATACGTCTTCTCCACCACCAAGCAGCTTCTGGGCGCGACCTGCGTTGCCGCCGGCGCGCTGTGGATGGGGGTCTGCACCGCGTCGATGATGGTCAACGCCCTGGCGGTCAGCTCGACCGACCAGCAGGTCATTCGCCAGAAGGCCTATTACGAGCGCCTCAACGCCGATCGCCAGGCCCGTCTGAACAGCGCCGTGGCCCAGCTGTCGGCCACCAACGGCTCGTTGGACGATCTGGCCAGCTCGGTCGAGAAGCGCCACGCCGCCCTCGCCATTCTCGTCTCCGACTTCAAGGGCGTGCCCGGCGCCGCCGACGCCCTGAAGGTCGCCAAGCCGCGTCTGCTGGCCGCCAGCCCGGTCGAACGCATTCAATCCACGCGGATGGATCAGGAACGCCTGATCGACGCCGCCGAAGGCTTCGCCAAGAGCCGGGCCGAGCGCCTGCGCCTGGCCATGAAAATGGCGGGTCTGGACGCCGGCAACTTCACCAATCGCGGCGCCTCGCTGGGCGGTCCGCTGATCGAGGCCAAGGACCCGCGGGCCCTGGCCGCCGTTCTGGACGTCGACGAGGACTTCGCCAGCCGCATCCAGCGCGCCGCCAACGACATGTCGGACATGCGCCAGCTGGGCGCGGCGACCAAGAAGCTGCCGCTGTATCGTCCGACCAGCAATCCGGCCCTGTCGTCCAGCTACGGCGTCCGCTTCGACCCGTTCACGCGTCGGCCGGCCTTCCATTCGGGCCTGGACTTCCCGGGCGCCTTCTACACCCCGATCATGGCCACGGCGCCGGGCGTCGTGTCGTTCACCGGCGTGCGCTCGGGCTACGGCAACACCGTCGAGATCGACCACGGCGGCGGCTTCAAGACCCGCTACGCCCACCTGGCCACCATCGGCGTCCGCGTCGGCCAGCGCGTGGCGATCGGCAACCGGATCGCGGCCATGGGCTCGACCGGCCGCTCGACCGGTCCGCATCTACACTACGAAGTCTGGGTCAACGGTAAGGCCCAGAACCCCAATCGTTTCTTGAAGGCTGGTGAGTATGTTCAGCAAGCAAGCTAAGTCGAAGACCCAGGCTCGCATCGAGCCCCTGCCGACCCCGATGGCCCTGCCGCCGGTCGAGCCCGCGCGCCGCGCGCCGCCGAAGGTCGCCTCCTTGCTGTCGGCCGACCTGACCATCGAAGGCGGCGTCACTGGCGAAGGCGAGCTGCAGATCGACGGCGTGGTCAAGGGCGACGTCCGCGTCGGCCGCCTGACCGTCGGCGAGACCGGCCACATCGAAGGCGGCGTCTATGCCGAGGCCGTGGAAGTGCGCGGCCGCGTGGTCGGCGCCATCACCTCCAAGCAGGTCCGCCTCTACGGCACCTCGTATGTCGATGGCGACATCACCCACGAGCAGCTGGCCATGGAAACCGGCGCCTTTTTCCAGGGCCGCAGCCTGAAGTTCCAGCGCCCCGCCCCGCCGGTCGCCCAACCGGCCCCGGCGCCGCATCCCGAGACCCTTTCGATCGCCAAGCCCGCCGCCGGCTGAGGCTTTCCAAGGTCCAGAGACAAGAACGCCCCGGATCGCTCCGGGGCGTTTTCGTTTGTGCCTGCAAGAAGCCTTAGCCTTCGACCGCGTCCCGCGTCGCGCCGACCCGTTGGGCCAGTGAAGCGCCCATGAAGGCGTCCAGGTCGCCGTCGAGAACGCCGGCGGTGTCGGAGGTCTCGACGTTGGTCCGCAGGTCCTTGACCATCTGGTAGGGCTGCAGGACGTAGCTGCGGATCTGGTGACCCCAGCCGATGTCGGTCTTCTGGTCTTCCAGCGCCTGCTGGGCGGCTTCCCGCTTCTGCAGTTCCACCTCGTAGAGGCGGGCGCGCAGCATCTTCCAGGCCTCGTCGCGGTTCTGGTGCTGCGAGCGGCCGGTCTGGCAGGCCACGGCGATGCCGGTCGGAATGTGCGTCAGACGCACGGCCGAGTCGGTCTTGTTGATGTGCTGACCGCCAGCGCCCGAGGCGCGATAGGTGTCGGTCCGCACGTCCGCCGGGTTGATCTCGATCTCGATCGTGTCGTCGACCACGGGATAGACCCAGGCCGAGGCGAACGAGGTGTGACGGCGGGCGCTGCTGTCATAGGGGCTGATGCGCACCAGACGGTGCACGCCGGCCTCGGTCTTCAGCCAGCCATAGGCGTTCGGACCCTTGACCAGCAGCGTGGCGGACTTGATGCCTGCCTGGTCGCCGTCGGTCTCTTCGATCAGCTCGGTCTGCATCCCGTGGGCGTTGGCCCAGCGGGTGTACATGCGCAGCAGGATGCCGGCCCAGTCGCACGACTCGGTGCCGCCGGCCCCGGAGTTGATTTCGACATAGCAGTCGTTGCCGTCGGCCTCGCCCGAGAGCAGCGCCTCGAGTTCGGCGCGGCCGGCGCGGTCCTTCAGCGCCTTCAGCTGGGCGCGGGCGTCGTTCAGGGAATCCTCGTCGGACTCCATGTCGGCCAGCTCGGCATATTCGACCGCGTCCTTCAGGTCGCGTTCGATAGACTGCACGGCCTCGACCTTGGCGGCCAGGGCGGCGCGATCCCGCGATACGGCCTGGGCCTCTGACGGCCGGTCCCAAAGAGTCGGGTCTTCGACCCGGGCATTTAGCTCATCGAGCTTTCGGAGGGCGACATCCCAGTCAAAGACGCCTCCTGAGCAGTCCCAAGGACTGCTCGATGTCGGCTGCAGCAGCCTCGACATCCGGTCTCATCACGTTACTCCGTGACAGTGTTGAAGGGCGCGGGAGATAGCGTGCGTCGCTCTCCCGCGCAACGGACGATCAGTAAAGACCGCTCAGCGGGTCCACCTTCTGCGCCGGCTTGCCCGGTTGCTGGGGTTGTGGCGGCGGGTTGGGCAGGCCGGTCTGCAGGTCGGTATAGGGGATCGGACCGGTCGGCAGCGGCGCGGGCTTGGGCTCGGTGCCGGGACGGAAGGCCTCGCGCACGCCGCGCACCAGGGCGAACTTGGCGTTCTTCGGCGGCTTGAAGTCGACCACGGGTTGGCCGTCCAGCGCCACCTTCATGAAGTCCATGAACACCGGAATGGCGTCGGTCGCGCCGGTCTCGCCTGCGCCCAGCGAGCGGTTGTCATCGAAGCCAACGAAGACGCCGACGACCAGATTGGGCGAATAGCCGACGAACCAGGCGCTGCGGTACTCGTTGGTGGTGCCGGTCTTGCCGGCCAGCGGGCGGCCCAGCGAGCTGACCCGAGCGGCGGTGCCGCGCTGCACCACGCCCTGCAGCATCGAGGTGATCTGGTAGGCGGTGACCGGATCCATGACCTGGTCGCCCGGCGCGGCGAACCTGGGGCTCTCGTCGCCGTTGAAGCCGGCGTCGCAACGCACGCAGTCGCGCTTGTCGGCCCGGAAGATCACCTTGCCCTCGCGGTCCTGAACCAGCTCGATCAGGTGCGGATCGACGCGGCGGCCGCCGTTGACGAAAGGAGCATAGGCGGCCGTCAGCTTGAAGGGCGTGGTTTCCCCTGCCCCCAGCGCCATGGCCAGCACCGGATCCATGTTGCGAGTGACGCCGGTGCGCTTGGCGAACTCGACGATCTTCTTCATGCCGACGCCCTGGGCCAGGCGTACGGTCATGGCGTTGATCGATTGCTCCAGGCCCTTGCGCAGCGGCTGGGCGCCATAGAACTGCTTGCTGTAGTTCTCGGGGCTCCAGTCCTGGCCGTTGGCGCCCTTCAGGGTGATGGCGCTGTCGACGATGACGCTGGCGGGCGTGTAGCCGTTCTCCAGGGCCGCCGCATAGACGAACGGCTTGAACGACGAGCCCGGCTGACGCATGGCCTGGGTGGCGCGGTTGAAGTTCGACAGCGAATAGGAATAGCCGCCTACCAGCGCCACGATGCGGCCCGTATAGGGCTCCATCGCGACCAGGGCGCCATTGACCGCCGGGGCCTGGCGCAGGCGATAGCCGGCGTCGGTCTTCTCGACGAACACCAGGTCGCCGGCCTTCAGGCCCTTGCCGTTCTTGGCCCAAGCCACATCCTCGCCGACGATCTGACCTTCGCCCTCGTTCTTGACCAGCCGCACGCGACCGTCGTTGGAGGTGATCAGGGCCGGACGCCAGTCGTTGCGCTCTGAGGGGATCTGCTTGGCCAGGGCGGTCTTTTCCCAGGCCAGGTCGGTCGATTCCACATGGCCCCAGGCCCCGCGCCAGCCGTGGCGGCGGTCGTAGTTCTCCAGCCCGTCCATCAGCGCCACGCGGGCCGCGGTCTGCAGGCGCGGATCCAGGGTGGTGCGCATGTAGTAGCCGCCCTCGTTCAGGCGGGGACCCAGCGTGGCCATGCCACGCTGGCGCACTTCCTCGACGAAGTAGTCGGCGTCGCGATAGGCGGCGCGCTTGGGCGCGGCCTGGACGACCAGGTCCTCGGCCATCGCCTGCTTGGCCTGCTCGCGCGACACCCAGCCCTGCTCGGCCATCTGGGAAAGGACCCAGTTGCGGCGGGCCATCGCCTTGGCCTTGTTGCGGATCGGGTGATAGTTGTCCGGCCCCTTGGGCAGCGAGGCCAGATAGGCGCACTGGGCCAGGGTCAGGTCGGGCAGCGACTTGCCGAAGTAGTTATAGGCGGCCGCGCCGACGCCGAACGAGCGATAGCCCAGCCAGATTTCGTTCAAGTAGAGCTCGAGGATCTGCTGCTTGGTCAGCGACTGCTCCAGGCGGTGCGCCAGGATCGCTTCCTTGAACTTGCGGCCGACCGTGGCGTCGCTGGTCAGCAGGACGTTCTTGGCCACCTGCTGGGTGATGGTCGAGCCGCCCTCAAGGCGGCGACCGCGCATGGCGTTGCCGACGTTGTTCAGCATCGCGCGCGACAGGCCGCCGACATCGACGCCGCCGTGCTGGAAGAAGTTTCGATCCTCGGCGGCCAGGAACGATTGCGCCAGTTGGGCCGGGATCTGATCGTAGGGGATGAAGATCCGGCGTTCTTTGGAATATTCGCCGATCAGGGTGCCATCCCAGGCATAGACGCGCGTCGCGGTCGGCGGACGATAGTCCTGCAGCTCACCGGCGTCGGGCATGTCGTGGAACAGCCAGGCGGCATAGATCGCGATCGCGAAGCCCGCGACGGCGATGGCCGACAGCACCGCCACGCCCGCGATGGCCATCCATCGTTCGGTGGGTTTCAGATCCACGCGACCTCCGTCGGGCGGATCCCCTGGCCCGCCGCACACACTTCACTAGATCGCTTGTCGCAGAACCGTAAGCGGTTTTGCGGTCGCACCCTTTCAGGAAGGACGCGCGGCGATGTCCCTGTCGTGATTAGAGCGCGCCGCGAAAAAGGGGAAGCGGGATCAGGACTTGCGCAGTTGCGGCGTGAAATAGGCCTCGATCGAGTCGGCCACCGCATCGACCAACCGCTTGCGGCTGGACTTGGTGGTCAGGAACGCCTCGTCGTCAGGATTGGTGATGAAGCCCATCTCCAGAAGCACGGCCGGCACGTCGGGGGCCAGCAGCACGATGAAGCCGGCGTCACGATGGCTGCGGCGCAGCAGGGTCGTCTCTTGGCCGACATTGGCCAGCAGCAGCTGGGCGAACGCAGCCGAACGGTTCTTGGTGGCGCGCTGGCTCAGGTCCAGCAGGATCTGGCTGACGGCGCGATCGCGGCCCGGCATGTTGGCCTTCATCAGCCAGTCGTCCTTCTCCAGGACCAGGCCGACGCGGTCGGTTCCCTTGTCCGAGAGGGTGTAGACCGAGGCGCCGCGGGTGCTGGCGTCCGGGCCGGAATCGGCGTGCAGCGAGATAAAGAGGTCGGCGTCGGCGCGGCGCGCGATCTGCACGCGCGCTTCCAGCGGCACGAAGGTGTCGGTTTCGCGGGTCAGCACCACCTGATAGCGGCCGGTGCGCTCCAGGCGAGTCTGCAAGGCCTTGGCCGCAGCCAAAGTCACTTCTTTCTCGTGCACATTGGCGCCCAGCGAGCCGGGATCCTTGCCGCCGTGACCGGCGTCGATGACGATCACCTTCTTCAGGCGCAGCGGAGCGGCCTTGATCGGAGCCGAGGCCTGGGTGACGCGTGGCAGAGCCTGCGGCGCGGCGGTCGCCGGACCGCCCACGGCCTTGAGGTCGATGACGTAGCGATAGGCCGTCGCGCCGTCGCCGGGCGGCAGCAGGAAACGGCGGCGGACCTCGGCCTTGCCCGACAGGTCCAGGCGCAGGCGGGCGCCGCCCGCGGCCTCGTCGATGACCCAGCGCTTGACCAGGCCCTGGCCCGAGCCCTGCAGGTCGCCGGAGACGACGACGTTCGGCAGCGCCATCACCAGGCGCTGGTCGTTCATGCCGTCGGAAAGAAGCTTGCCGGCCGCGGCGCGGTCCAGATCGATGACGACGCGGGTCTCGTTGCGGTCGCCGCCGAAGCGGACCTTCTGCACGCCGGCAGGCGCGGCCGGCCCCTGGGCGGTCGCCACGGCGACGCCAGCCGTCGTCAGGCCTCCGATGATCAGAGCCGCCCGAACCCAGCCCATGCGGGCCAAACTGATAAGAACCTTACGCATACCCGCCCGCGGTAGCCGGAACTGGTGAACCGATCGTCAATATCGTTCGGAGGCGGTAGCCAAAGGGTTAAGTCGAGACGCCGATCTCGGGCGCTTTTCTTTTGTGCGGCAATGTGGCTACAGTCCCGCCGCGCGCGTTGTCCGTGATCGTCACGTCTCCGCGCGAGCCGCCTGTGTTTCGAAAGTGGTCCTGAACCCCTTCCGGCGCGGAGGCGGCAGACTAGATAGTGTTCGAGACACGGCCGACCGAGCAGGCAAGACGCCTGCTTCGACGCCGTGTCGCGGGGCTCGCGTCGGGCTCACACGCCCCTTCGGCCCAAGGCTGAGTGGCGACGACGCGCCATCCGAAGTCCGCGCAATCCGGCGCGGGAAACAGACACCCCTTCGCGCCTCGCGCGATAAGGACAAAACGAACCCCCCAATGGGCTGCGCCGCACCCGACCGCCTTTGGCACCTGACCCTTCGCAACCGCAGTGACGGTGCGACGGTCGGCGACGCGCGCGCCCTTCATTCAGAACGGCGACCGGGCCTCGCGCCCGCCGCGCGCCGTGGAGACTCCTTTAATGTCGAAGAAGATGCTGATCGACGCAGCACACGCCGAAGAGACGCGTGTGGTCGTCGTGGACGGAACCCGGGTTGAAGAGTTCGATTTCGAAAGCCAGACCCGGAAACAGCTTCGCGGTAATATCTATCTCGCCAAGGTGACGCGCGTCGAACCCAGCCTGCAGGCTGCGTTCATCGAGTACGGTGGTAACCGCCACGGTTTCCTGGCGTTCAACGAAATCCACCCGGACTACTACCAGATCCCGGTCGCCGACCGTGAAGCGCTGATGCGCGACGATTCGGGCGACGACGAGGATGACACCCCCATCTCGCGTCGCGCTTCCGGCGGCGACGACGAGGACGACGTCAACGGCGGCGATCACGCGGTCGACGACGATGAAGACGACGTCGAAGAAGAGCTGGCGCGCCGCAAGCGCCGCCTGATGCGCAAGTACAAGATCCAGGAAGTGATCCGCCGCCGGCAGATCATGCTGGTTCAGGTCGTCAAGGAAGAGCGTGGCAACAAGGGCGCGGCCCTGACCACCTACCTGTCGCTGGCCGGCCGCTACGGCGTGCTGATGCCCAACACCGCGCGTGGCGGCGGCATCAGCCGCAAGATCACCGCCGTCTCGGACCGTCGCCGCCTGAAAAGCGTGGTCAACAGCCTGGATGTGCCGCAGGGCATGGGCCTGATCGTCCGCACGGCCGGCGCCAAGCGCACCAAGGCCGAGGTCAAGCGCGACTACGAATATCTGCTGCGCCTGTGGGAAAACATCCGCGACAACACGCTGCACTCGGTCGCGCCGGCGCTGATCTACGAGGAAGAAGACCTCGTCAAGCGCGCCATCCGCGACATGTATGACAAGGACCTGGACGGCATCTGGGTCGAGGGCGACGCCGGCTACAAGGAAGCGCGCGACTTCATGCGCATGCTGATGCCGAGCCAGGCCAAGAAGGTCTTCAACTACCGCGATCCGACCCCGCTGTTCGTCAAGAACAAGATCGAGGACCATCTGGCCCAGATCTATTCGCCGGTCGTGCCGCTGCGCTCCGGCGGTTATCTGGTCATCAATCAGACCGAGGCCCTGGTGGCCATCGACGTCAACTCGGGCAAGGCTACGCGCGAGCGCAATATCGAAGCCACCGCGCTGAAGACCAATGTCGAGGCCGCCGAGGAAGCCGCGCGCCAACTGCGCCTGCGCGACTTGGCCGGCCTGATCGTCATCGACTTCATCGACATGGATGAAGGCAAGAACAACCGCACGGTCGAGAAGGTCCTGAAGGACGCTCTCAAGGACGACCGCGCCCGCATCCAGATGGGCAAGATCTCGGGCTTCGGCCTGATGGAGATCAGCCGTCAGCGTCGCCGCACCGGCGTGCTGGAAGGCACTACCCACGTCTGCGAACACTGCGAAGGCACCGGCCGCGTCCGCTCGGTCGAGTCCAGCGCCCTGGCCGCCCTGCGTGCGGTCGAGGCCGAGGCCCTGAAGGGCAGCGGCGCGGTGATCCTGAAGGTCTCGCGCTCGGTCGGCCTCTACATTCTCAACGAAAAGCGCGCCTATCTGCAGCGCCTGCAGCAGACGCACGGCCTGCACGTCACGGTCGTGGTCGACGACAGCCTGCACGCTGGCGACCAGGAGATCGAGCGCACCGAGCTGGGTGAGCGCATCGCCGTGATCCCGCCGCCGTATGTCGAGGAAGATGACGACTTCGACCCGACCGCGTTCGAGGACGAGGAAGAAGACGAAGAGATCCTCGACGACGAGGATGAAGACGACGTCGAGCGCGAAGACACCGACGACGATGACGCTTCGGCCCGCAAGCAGGCCCGCGACGACGATCGCGGCGATCGCAAGGGCCGTCGTGGCCGTCGCGACCGCGGTCGCGGCCGTGGTCGCCGAGGAAAACGCGAGGGTGAGGCGGGCGCCGAGGGCGAGGCTGAAGAAGACGACGCCGAGGCCGATGCCGATGATCGCGCCGAGTTCGC
>CAZRPD010000051.1:0-27749 GCA_964601775.1 uncultured Caulobacter sp.
ACCGCTTTTGACATGCGAGGCGCTGGCAAGCGGCGCCGCGCGCCAAAAAGAAGGCCCGGCGTTCACACGCCGCGCCAGTCATAGGGAGGAAACGCCCAGGAAGGGCAGAAGCGAGCATCGCTTCACGCATCAAGCCTTACGCTCGACCCTGCCGGGTGAAAACGGAGAAAACCTGCGCGAGCTTTAAGCGCTTGGCGCGTGGCGTTCCCCCGGGGTGGTCGCGACGGAAGGACCACGCGAGGTTAGGAGCGACATCCGAGTATTTTTTCCAAGCGCGAACATCTTGACGCATTTGGAGCCCGCCCTAATTCATCGCTTGCTTGCCGGGCGCCGACAGGGCCCGGCGCGTGGGGTGCTTGGCGCTTCGCTCAGCGCCCCTCATGTCCAACTTGCTTTCGAGGAGATGGAAATGAGCACCGCGTTTGATTTTACCCCCCTCTATAGCTCGATGATCGGCGTCGACCGGATGGTCGATCTCGTCGAGACCGCGCTGCGCACCGGCGCCAGCACGTCCTATCCGCCGTACGATATCGAAAGGACGGGCGAGGACGCCTATCGCATCTCGCTGGCGGTCGCCGGTTTCGCGCCAGCGGATCTGGAGATCACGACCGAGCCTAATCTCCTGGTGATCCGAGGACAGAAGGCGGCGAGCGAGGATCAGGGCGCGCGAACATTCCTCCACCAAGGCTTGGCCCAGCGCGCCTTCGAGCGTCGGTTCGAGCTGGCCGACTACGTGGTCGTCAAGGACGCGACCCACGCCCATGGCGTTTTGTCGATCGATCTCGCCCGCGAGGTGCCCGAAGCCCTGAAGCCCAGGCAAATTCGCATTGGCGTGGGCGCGGACCAGCGCGCACTGCCTCTCGAGCCCGCGAAGACGCGGAAGGCCGCCTAGGAGACGGGCCATGCGCACGGACAATTGGAACGATCGGGCGCGTCCATGGCCTGTGCGGCCCGCTGTCGGCTTTCTGCATCCTTTGGAGGTGCTCAAGGACCAGGACCTCGATCCCGCTGAAAAGCGCGAGATCTTGGCGGCCTGGGCCTCGGACGCCAGCGCGGTGGAACATCGGCCGAGCCAGAGATGGCTTTTGGGGACGCCCGGGCCGGTGCCGCTCAGCGAGGTCCTCTCAGCGCTGAGGCGCCTGGACCGCGACACGTTCTCCTAAGCGTAGGGCTGGTCGGCCGGCCAGCGAAGGACCGGCCGCCACTTCGTCATTCTACTGTTTCTACGTTGTAGCCATGCCTTGCTATGTCTTTGTCGAGCCGTCGGGAGACAGCTGGATCGTTCGCGGCGATTTCGACGACGGCCCCCTGGAATTCGCTACCGGCGCCCGCGCCGAGCAGGCCGCGCGTGACCTTTGTCACCGCTTGTCCGACGCGGGCGAGCCGGTGGTTTTGGAAATCCGCCTGCGCAACGGCGAACGCGCTGGACGTTTCCTCTTTCCAGCCTATCTGGCCGAACCCACGATGCCCGTGGCGCTGCGGGCCTAGCCTGGTCTAGGCGGCCACGGACGTGGCCGCCGTACGCATTCGGCGCAGGGCGGCGGTCAGGTCGCCGAGCGCCAGCGCAAACGGCGATCCGTTGCGAAGCGATCTTTGCGCCTCGACCCATTGGCCGCGGCTGATCAGGTCGGCGACCCCCGCGGCCTCGTAGTGGAAGGCGCGATGCGCCTCGATCAGACCCAGGAAGGCGTGGTTGCCGGCCCAGCGCCGGGCGCCTTCGCCATGCAGCCAGCACCCGCTCGGGCAGAGACGATCCGATCGCAAAGTCGCGGGATCGATCGCTTGGCGCTCGGTAATGGCCGCGATGAGCGCATCGCGGATTTGACTGTGTTGCTTTGCGTGTTCCTGAAAATCCATGACCAAACCTCTCGGCTCAATCCGATACCCCTCGGTTCTCGCACGTGATGGTTTCCGCCCGGTTTTCAGCGGGCGCTTGTCCACAGAATTAGCGGCGGGATCAGCCGCACCGCCTAGCCGTTAAGGTTGGCAAAGGAGACGCCATGGCCACAACCAAATCCAAGGATGATCCCAAGGCCAAGCTCTCCAAGTACCAGGAGATGCGCGACTTCTCCCGGACGGCCGAGCCGTCGGGGAACGACAAGGTCGTGCCGTCGCAGGCGCTGCGCTTCGTCATCCAGAAGCACGCCGCCAGCCACCTGCATTTCGATCTGAGGCTGGAGTACGACGGGACCTTCCGGTCATGGGCCGTCCCTAAGGGGCCGTCGCTGGATCCGGCCGATCGCCGCCTGGCCATGGAGGTGGAGGACCACCCGCTCGACTACGGCGATTTCGAAGGCACGATCCCCAAGGGCCAATACGGCGGCGGCACGGTGATGCTGTGGGACCGCGGCTACTGGGCGCCCGAGAAGGGCTTCGAAAAGATCGGCTCGGCCCTGGCCAAGGGCGAGCTGAAGTTCGTCATGGAAGGCGGGCGCATGCACGGCTCGTGGGTGCTCGTGCGCACCAAGCGCGACGCCAAGGGCCGCGCCAGCTGGATGCTGATCAAGCATCGCGACGAGGGCGCCGAGGCGGGCAATCCCAACGGCCCCGCCGACGCGGACCGCTCGATCGCCTCGGGGCGCACCATGGCCGAGATCGCGGGCGGCAAGGGCAAGGCCGCCACGCCGTTCATGACGGCGGTCGGCGCCGACGCCGGCGCGGTCTGGCGGAGCAACCGCGACGACAGCGCCCCGGCGGGCCTTGTCGCGCCGTCGAAGGCGGCGTCGACCAGGGGAAAGACGGCCAAGACCCTGCCTGACTTCATCGAGCCGCAGCTGACCAAGCCGGTGGAGAAGCCCTCGTCCGGCCCGGGCTGGGCGCACGAGATCAAATTCGACGGTTACCGCATGCAGTTGCGAACGCAGGGCGGCAAGGCCGCCTTGCGGACTCGCAAGGGCCTGGACTGGTCGGCGAAGTTTCCCGAGATCACCGCCGCTGGCGCCAAGCTCGGCGATGGGATCATCGACGGCGAGATCGTCGCGCTCGATCACACCGGCGCGCCCGATTTCGCCGCGCTGCAGGCGGCGATCTCCGAGAAGGACACCGCCGATCTGGTGTTCTTCGTCTTCGACCAGATGTTCGACGGCCTTGAGGATCTGCGCGAGCTGCCGCTGGCCCAGCGCAAGGATCGGCTGGCCGCGAACCTCAAGGGCGCGCCGCCGATCCTGCGCTTCGTTGATCATTTCATCACCGCCGGCGATGCGGTTCTGCTGTCGGCCTGCCGCATGGATTTGGAGGGCATCGTCTCCAAGCGCCTGGACGCGCCCTATCGCTCCGGCCGCGGTGAAACCTGGACCAAGTCCAAATGCCGGGCCGGCCATGAGGTGGTGATCGGCGGCTACACCACGACGAACGGCGCCTTCCGGTCGCTGATCGCCGGCGTCCATCGCGACGGCAAGCTTTTCCACATCGGTCGGATCGGCACGGGCTTTGGGCGCGACAAGGTGGCGGCCATCCTGCCCAAGCTGAAGGCCCTGGAAACCGCCAAGTCGCCGTTCGAGGGCAAGGAAGGGCCCAGCCGAGCGGGCCGCCTGGGCGAGGTTCACTGGGTGAAGCCCCAGCTGGTGGCCGAGATCGAATATGAGGGCTTCACCGGTGAGGGCCAGCTTCGCCAGGCCGCCTTCAAGGGCTTGCGCGAGGACAAGCCCGCCGCCGAGGTCGAGGCGGAAACGCCGGCGCCGGCCGGGACCAAGCTCGCCGAGCCCAAGGCCCAGAAGGCGGGGGCGGCGACGGTCAAGTCACCGACCGTCAGCCCGAAGGGCTCGGCCGTGGTCATGGGCCAGACCATCTCCAACGCCGGCAAGACCCTGTGGCCCGACGCCCATGACGGCCAGCCGGTGACCAAGGGGGAGTTGGCCCGCTATTACGAAGCGGTCGGCGACTGGATGATCGAGCACATTCGGGGCCGACCCTGTTCGATGATCCGCATGCCCGACGGCATCGAGGGCGAGCAGAAGTTCTTCCAGCGCCACTCCGGACAGGGCCAGTCCGCGCTGATCACCGAGGTGGAGGTGTGGGGCGACCGCAAGCCCTACCTGCAGTTCGACAAGGTCGAGGCCCTGGTCGCCGCCGCCCAGGTCGGGGCGCTGGAACTTCATCCCTGGAACAGCGAGCCGTTCCTGCCCGAGCAGCCGGGTCGCCTGGTCTTCGATCTGGACCCCGCGCCCGACGTGCCGTTCGAGCGCGTCATCCAGGGCGCGCGCGAGGTGCGCCACCGCCTGCAGGACCTGGGCCTGGTGTCGTTCTGCAAGACGACGGGCGGCAAGGGCCTGCACGTTGTCACCCCGCTTTCGGCCGAAGGGATCGGCTGGGACATCGCCAAGGCCTTCGCCCGCGACGTCTGCAAGGTCATGGCCGCCGACGACCCAGACCTCTACCTGATCAGCATGGCCAAGAAGGATCGCGGCGGGCGGATCTTCCTGGACTATCTGCGAAACGACCGCATGGCCACGGCGGTGGCGCCGCTATCGCCGCGCGGCCGTCCAGGCGCGCCGGTCTCGATGCCGATTGCCTGGGGCCAGGTGAAGAAGGGCCTGGACCCGGCCAAGTACACCGTGCGCACGACGCCGGACCTAGTTCGCAAATTGACCGCCTGGGAGGACTATTGCGAGGGCGAACGCCCGCTCGACAAGGCGATCGCACGGCTGGGCAAGGTTTGACGCGATGGCCAAGGCGCCGGGGCCGCGAAGGCTGAAGGTCTACCAGGCCCAGTTCGGCTTCCATGACAGCGTCGTGGCCGCGCCGAACCAGGCCGCGGCCCTCGCGGCCTGGGGCACACGTCAAAATCTCTTCGCCGAGGGCCGCGCCAGGATCAGCGAGGATCCGGCGGCGGTGGAAGCCGCCCTGGCCCAACCTGAAATTCCCCTGCGCCGGGCCATCGGTTCGCAAGATCCCTTCGGCCTCGAGCCGAACCTGCCGGACGTTCCCGATCCGCCCAGGCGCGTCCAACCGAGCTTGAAGGTCGTCCCCAAAGCCAAGGCGGCCGAACCCGCGCGGCCGCCGGCGGATCGCTCCCAGGTGAACGCGGCGGAAAAGCAGCTGACGGCGATCAATGCGCGCCGCCTTGAGGAGGAAGCCGAGTTCCAGCGTCGGCGCGAGGCGCTCGAGGCGGAGGAGACCGCTTCGCGGCGGCGCTGGGCGGCGGACCGAAAGTCCGCCGAAGCGCAGCTCGACAAGGCTCGCAGGGCCTATCGCGCGGAAGGCGGCGAAATCTAGCCGGCTTTGCGGGTCTTGGTCGCCGCGGCCTTGGCGGGCGCCTTGGGCTTGGCGGCGGGCTTCTTCGCGGCGGCCTTGGCCGGCGCCTTGGCGTCCTTTCCACCGAGGCTGGCGCGCAGGGCGGCCATCAGGTCGACGACGTTGGTGTCCTCGGGTTCTTCGACCTTGGCGACCTTGTGGCCCTTCTGCTTGGCGCTGATCAGCGCCTTCAGGGCTTCCTCATAGCGATCGACGAACTGGGACGGGTCGAACGGACCTTCCTGTTGCTCGATGATCTTCTGGGCGATGGCGATCATTTGAGGGTCGGGATCCTTATCGCTGATGGCGTCGAAGATCTCCGCTTCCTTGCGCACTTCGGCGTCGGTGCGCAGCGTATAGGCCAATATGCCCTTGCCGCGCGGCTCCAGCGCCAGGAGCCGCTCTCGGGTCGACATGACCACGCGGCCGAGCGCGATCTGACCCGAGCGCTCCATCGACTCGCGGATCACCGCGAAGGCTTCCTGGGCCAGCTTGCCATCCGGCGCCAAGTAATAGGGGTTGTCCCAGTAGATCCGGTCGATGTCCTCGGCGGGGACGAACCGCTCGATGTCGATGGTCTTGGTGCTTTCCAGCTTGACCGACTTGATCTCTTCATCGGTCATCAGGATGTATTCGCCCTTGGAGACCTCGTAGCCCTTGACCAAGTCAGACCGCTCGACCGGTCCGGTCTCCGGGTCGGTGGTGATCATCTTGATCCGGTTATTGGTCTTGGGATTGATCAGGTTGAAGTGGACCTCGCCGCCGCTGTTGGTCGCGGTATAGAGCGCCACCGGGCAGGTGACGAGCGAGAGCCGAAGGTGTCCTTGCCAAGTCGGGCGGTAAGCCATGTCGATCAATTCCCTGCCGCCGATGGAGGCGCTGGGACTCAACGACGGGAGCGGTGATTCGTTCGCTCAGGCGCCGCAGGGCGCGGTTTCGCCGGTCTCGAGATCGATGCGGAAGCAATGCTCCCCACCGGTGTCGAGGTCCCGGACCACCACACTGATCTCCCCGTCGTCATCCGGCGCGATGGCCAGGTCCTCGACGTAGGCGATAGCGGCGGCCTCGTAGCTTGGCTCATGCACCACCCGGGCGTGGTGGGGTCCAGCGTGTCGGGCATGGACGCTGAAGCGGCGATCATCGTTGTCGGCCTGGGCCATGGAGTGCTCCTTGTCCTCACAACGCGCGGTGCGCCGGAAGGATTCACGTCAGCGACCGCCGGCGCTTTCGAAATAGGCCGTTGCACTGCCTTCCGCATGGGCGACGAAGGCCACGTCGAGCGACTGGCCGTCGTCCAGCTCCAGGCGCGCGCGACCGTGCTTGAAGGCTTCTCGCATCGTGTCGGGCGAACCGGTGACGCCGCCCTTGGCCGAGCGGGAGCCCTGGCTGTCGACGAAGCGGATCTCAAACGCGACGGGGTAGGCTTGGCGGGCAAGGGTAAGGACGCCCTGGCCCGTGCGCGGCGGTTTGGAAGTGCGAGGCATGGACCCTGAACGTGCGGGCGCTCGGGCGGCTGCGACAAACCTGTGGAGAAGGTGCGGCCCGGCGATCGTCGGGGGGGGTATGGCCGGGCCGCTGGCGTCCCCAGCGCCTGAAAGGCGCCGTCCGGACGCCAAGATAAGCGCCCGCACGCCCGGACGTTCCGTCCGATCGGAAGAAAGGCGCGAGCCTTCGCGCGTGTTTGAACGCCGCTCGCGGAACAGAATCGCGTCGCTGCGGATTCGATTTTTGAACAGGGAGATTTTTGCATGTCCAAACGCGAACTGATCGAACCCACCCCCGGTGACAAGCGCTACGTGCGTCGCGACGACCAGGGCCACTTCAGCGAAGAAGTGGACGTGGGTAAGTCCTCGGCCGCGGACCAGCGGCGCCACTCGACCCATGACGCCGGCCCCGGCCAGGGCGACAAGGGCGACCGCCAAAAGGCCTAAGGCGCGCCCATGCCGTCAGCTCTGATCAAGAGCTACGTCTACGATCCGGCGGGCGCGACCCTGACGATCACCTTCGTCAGCGGTCGCGCCTACGCCTATGCCGATGTGCCCAAGGACGTGGCCGAAGGCCTGCGCCTGGCGTCCGCCAAGGGCGAATACTCCAACAAGAACACCCGCGACCGCTTCGCCCATAGCGCGCCGTAGGCGCCCGCGACGAACCGCCGCCGTCGCTTGAGCGAAGATCATCCCCATATCCAAACCATGGCCAAACCAGCGACGCGCCCCATCGAGTCCGCAGCGGAAGACACCCCGTCGGCCGCGCAGATCCTGCAGTTCGAGATCGCCGCCCGTCGCGAGCGTTTCGAGACCTATGCGGCGGCCACCCGCCAGGTCGTGACCTATGAACTGAAGCTGCCCAACGAGGCCGTTGTGGCGGCGGTTGGCGCGCCTGACCAGCTGCGTGACGCGCGCGACCAACTGCAGCTCGTCGTGGCCCTGACCGGCGGGGCGGTCGCGAAGTTTCCCGGCGGCCTGATCGCTCGCGTGCCGATGCCGGCGGTCGGCCGGTTCGAGACCTTAGCCAAGCCTCTGCTCGAAGCCTTCCTGGTGGCGATCCGCCTTGACGAAGCCCCCTGCGCCTAGCACCCGAGGGCGCCCCAACGAGGCTCGCCGCCGATGCGGTCAGGCGGGCAGGTCGATGGAGTCGGCTTCCTGGGCCAGGCGTTCAGACGTCTTAAACTCGCGGCGCTTGAACGCCGCCGTCGCCGCTCGGCGCAGCAACTGATGCGCGGCGACCGGAAAACGACGGCGCAGCTTGCCCGCCCAAAGCTCGGCCTTGTCGGCGTCGACCTTGATGTCGTCGGGCCGGCTCAGGATCATGCGGCTGGCCTCGGCCAAGGCAGGCCATTGCATCAGAAAGTCCAGGACCTGCTCGAAGTCGGCGTGCTGGGCGGCGTAATCAAAGGCCTGGGCTTCGGCCGCCACGTCGTCGAAATCGTCGAGCGCCCCGGCGAAGGCCTTGGCCCGACCGATGTCGAGGGTTCTCTGAAACGAGGCCCAGCGGATCGCCTGGGCGGCTTCGGCTTGGCCGGCGGCCTGAAGATAGTCGATCCAGGCGGTCTCCCAGTCGAAGTCCGGCGCAGGGAGCCGACCCAGAAGGCCCGGCTTGGGCGCGGCTTGGCGCAACGCCTCCCCGGCGTCGTCGAGCTCGCCGACCGCGAGATGGCGTCGGGCGATCTGGACCGCGACCGCCGGGGTCTTCAGGGCGGCGGGACTATAGGTCGACTTGACCGCCTCGATGTCGCCGGCGGCGTCGGCGAGATGGCGCAGGACCAAGGACCAGCCCGGCGCACTGACTTTCAGGGCCAGCGCCTCGACGAGCGCCAAGGCGGCTGTGGCGGGTAGCACCGGTTCGAGAGCGGCGGGCAGCCATTGAGCCCAGGCCTGAGGGCGGGATGCGGCGGCTTCGACCAGGGTGTTGGCGGTCAGTTGGGGATCGCGAAGAACCAACAGGTGGCCGAGGTCGGCGGCCGCACGAAGGTAGACGGCCTCCACGGCGTCCTCGCGCTCGCGAAGTCGGCGTGCGACCTGGAGATCGGTGGCCAAGAAGCGCCACAGCCGCTCGGCGGCGGCGTCGGGCTCGCCACGGGCCAGACGGACGATCAGCGCGCGCAGGGCGTCGAGGTCGCGGATGAAGGCCGGCTTCTGGCGCCAGGTGACCTGGCCCTTGCTGGTCTCGAAAGCCTGCAACCGCTTGTCGATCTCGGGAACGAGGTGTTCGGGACCCAGATCGGCGGCCAGCTCCATGCGCAGCCGGCGCTTGAGGTCGACGCGCGTCTCGGCCACCTCGGCCAGGATTCCGGCCAGGCGCTCGGCCCCAAGACCGATGAGGTTCTCAGGCGTGACCTTCTTGAGGCTGGCGGCGGACGGCTTCTTCATTGTGGCGAGGCACGCGGCATGGCGGAATAACGCCCGCGCTAGCGCGCCGTTCAGCGCCTATCGCAGCTGGCTGTCCTTGCTGCCCCGACGGTTGATGGCGCTGAACACCACGCGGGCGTCGCGTCCTGATTGGCATTCCACGCAGGTGCGCGCCCCGGGCAGGGCCTTGCGCCGCGCCTCGGGGATCGGTTCGCCGCACTCGTCGCAGAACGCCGCGCCCTCGCCGGAAGGCAAGCGGGCGCGGGCCGACAAGACGCCGTCGGTAATCGTGTCGGTGATCTGGTCAAGCACGCCGTCGGCATGCGTCCAGCCGGTCGCCATGGTGATTGAAAATCCCTTTGTCGTGAGCAGCTTAGATGGGAGCGTCGGGCCACTAGGCTAGAGTCAAAAGCCCTGGCGAATTGCCGCAGCGACGCTCATGGGTCAGCAATCCACCGACCTGCGGTCGCAACCAGCGGGTCCGGTCAGGATTCTCCGGCGGGTGCGCTGACGCCGTTCTCGGTCTTCAACCAGATCCTGGCATGCCACCAGCCGCGTGGCGCGGCCACGGGATGACCCACGGCGTCGACGAACATCTCCACACACTCGGCCCGGGGATGCTCGGTCAAGGCCTGGCACGGTTTGCCCGGTCCATGCAGCTCGACCTCCGGCGGCCGCTCTGGCGCCTGGGCGATGGGCGTCAGCGGTGCGTCGATGGCGTCGTCGATGAAAACCATAAAGCCACCGTCGACGAGGGCCTCGACGTGGCGCACCGACGGGTGGGTGGCGAGAAATCGGGGATCGCCGAGAACCGCTTCAAGCTCCACGGCGGTCAGCGGCTCGGCGGTGACATGGCGGACGTGTTCCGTGGAACAAATATAGAACAAAATGTTTCAGAGGGCGAGTCTCGTCCAGACCGAGGCCACCGCTATCGGTCCAGATGAATCCAGGCGGGCGCATGGTCGCTGGCGTCTTCCTGCCCGCGGACCCAGCGATCGACGCCGGCGTCGGCCAGCTGATCGGCCAGGTCAGGGGTCAGCAGGAGGTGATCGAGGCGAAGGCCCTGGTCGTTGGGCCAGCGGTTGCGCAGATAGGCCCAGAACGTCCAGGGCGGGGCTTTTGGGTGCTGGGCCTGAAGCGCGTCGGTCCAGCCCTGGTCCAGGAGGCGCTGGTAGGCGGCCCGCACTTGAGGCTGCAACAGGGCGTCGTCCTGCCAGCGGTGCGGCTGGTAGATGTCGGCCTCCGTGGGCACGACATTGTAGTCGCCGGCCAGGATCACTGGGGCGCCGGTCGCTCTTAGCTCGGCGGCGTGGGCGATAAGGCGCTCGAACCACGCCAGCTTGTAGTCGTACTTGGGGCCAGGCCTGGGATTGCCGTTGGGCAAGTAAATCGAGGCGACCAGCACGCCGTTCACCGCCGCCTCGATGTAGCGAGCCTGGTTGTCGGCGCGGTCGCCGGGCAGGGCGGTCCGGGTCACGACCGGCGCGGCGCCGCGCGCCAGGATCGCTACGCCGTTCCAAGTCGGTTGACCTTTCCAGGCCGCGTGATAGCCAAGCTGCTCCAGCGGCTCAGCTGGAAAGGCTTTGTCCTCGGTCTTCAACTCCTGCAGACAGACGATGTCGGGCTCGGACTCGGCCAGCCAGTCGATCAGGTTGTCCAGCCGTTTGCGGACGTTGTTGATGTTGAAGGTGGCGATGCGCACGCCCCCTAAATCGCAAGGCAGGCCAGACGTTCCGGCCTTAACCACCGGTCTGTCGTAAACGTGACCGATGAAGCTTCGGACCTTTGCTAAGCTCAAGCATGGCTTCCGTGGAGACCTTCACCTTCGTCTGCCTGGCTCCTAAACAAGAAGCCACGCACGTCGATATCCAGGCCCTGACGCGCGACGCGGTTCGGGCTCATGCCTTCGGCCTGCTGCGAGAGCACGCCAGCGCCGAGACAATCGAGGTCTGGCGGGAGGACGCCATCGTGGCGGCCATCGACCGCGACGGCGTGCGTACCTGGCCCCCGGTTCTCGATCCGTCCCGAACGACCATGGCCGCCGACGAAGCCCGGCAGGATCAATCCTCGTAGGGATAGGTGACCTGCGAGAGGCGGGCGGCCGGCGTGTCCTTGATCTCCCGCCATAGGCGCTCGAGCAGCAGACCTTGATAGATGGCCTGTTCCCGGGCAGCCAGACCCATTTCCAGGCTGGCGGACAACGCCTCGCGGGCGGCCCATGCGGCAGAGCTGGACTCCACGGCGATCAGCTTGTGGATCTCCATGGCGGCGTGGGCGGCTCGGCGCACCGATCCCTCCTGCGGGGCCACCAGCTCGGCCATCATCCAGGTTTCGCCGCTGTGCCGGCCAGATTAAGCTTGGCCTGCACGACGGCCTCTGGAATGCGCCTATCAAGACTTGGCGCGGGTCCAAGGCCGGCGTCCGTGACCGGGTGCTCGCCGGCCTAATCAAGGACCCGAGAACCGCCATCTGACGATCGACAGCATCTGGTCCGCGCTCGCCAACAGGCCGTGACCAAGAAGGGTGGCCCGGATCAGGCTCTAGGGTGCTCCCGAGGCGAGCGGGCCATCAAGAACCATCGGGCGAGCCGATGCCGCAGGCCAATGCAACCGTTTGCCGCCGACGCTAGGCCGGAGCGGCAACGCTGGCGCGCGGACTTCCAGTCCCAGACGGTGTTGACTGGCACAGCCTACCATCCTGTCGTTGAGGCGTGCGATGCGCGGCAACAGCTTCAGCTTAGCGAGTGTCCGTTGAGCCTCAGTTCGTCGGTTCGGCCTTGTTCAGCACCGGCGCGCCCGCTGCAGGCTGGTGCGAGCGCAGGGGCAGGGCCGGGATGAACAGGATCGTCACCAGGCCGGCGGCGATCACGAACAGAGCCGCGACCATCACGCCGCTGACCGCTTGGATCAGGGCGCTTTGCAGGAACGGATCAGCATGAGCCGCTTGACCGGTGGCGGCGGCCTTGATCGCCATTCCTTCGAGCTTTCCCAGATCCAGGCCCCCGCCCGGTAAGTTGGCCAGGCGCGCGGTCAGCAGGGTCCCGGCCAGGGCCGCGCCGACGGTCGAGCCGATCTGGCGGAAGAACTGGTTGGAGCTGGTGGCCACGCCCAGGTCGCGCGGATCGACGGCGTTTTGGGTGGCGATGTTGAACAGGCTCTGACCGGGTCCGAGACCCAGACCCACGAAGGCCAGCAGCAGGCACAGCATGCCAAGGTGCGTGATCTTCGACAGGTCGTGCAGCGTGAAGACTCCGACCAGCAGGATGGTCGCGCCGGCCAGCATGAAGGGCTTGTACTGGCCGGTCTTGGTGACCAGCTGGCCGGCGATGGTGCTGCCGGCGATCAGCCCGGCCATCAGCGGCAGCATGGTCATGCCGCTGACCGTGGCCGGTACGCCCCGGCCCAGCTGCAGGAACAGCGGCAGGAACATCACCACGCCCATGAAGGCCATGGAGATCAGGAAGCCGGCTAGGTGTAGCGGCGCGCAATAGTGAACGGCTCGACGCGAGATACAAGGCGTGTTTCGACGCATATTAGCTGAGACGTCTGTGCCTACTCGGCGCACATTGTGTGAGACTGAAACCACAATGGTTGAGACCGACGCGCGCTATTTGAGACCGACGCACGGTCGATGAGACGCTTCAGAGCGGCAGGCCTGCGGCGCGCATCTCCTCCATCAACTCCGTCGAGCGGGCGGGATCGAGCCCGCCGCGGAACAACTGCCGGATCTCTGCCGGCTTGGCGTCGAACAATTCCGCGAGAGACTTGAGATCGTAGCCGTGCCGCGTCAACTGCGGCTCTAGATCGTCGGCGCGGCGCGACAAGACGGTCTCGACGATCGCCTTGTCGATCGGCTTCACGCCAGCCTCGAAACCGGCCTCGAACACCCGCACCAGCGAACTGCTGAGCTGCAACGGCGTCTTCAGACGCACCGCAAGCAAAGTGGCGGCTTCCTCTGTGATGACGTCTTCAGGTTGGGCGTCGGAGTGGAGGGAACTCTTGAGGGTCCAGTCGAGAAAGTCACGCTGCCGTTCGCGCAACCCTCCGAACTCGAAAACAGTCGTCCGGTCGCCGACCTCTTCCATGCTGGGCCGCCGCAGGTCATTTTTGAGCTTGGGGTGGCCGACCAGAACGACGGAGAGTTGTCCGCCGCCTTCCACGACGAGTTCGATGAGACGTTTGAGCGCGGTCAGCGTCTTGGGGTGCAAGGCGTGGGCGTCGTCGATGAATAGGGCCACTGGCTTCTTGGCCTTGCGAAACAGTTCCTGAAGGTCGCGCTCACGTCGTTCACTCTGGCGGGAAATGACGACGGCCTTGTCCGACGACAGATCGTAGAACAGTGCGGAGATCAGCAGGGGAACCGTGATCTTCACCTTGTCCACCGTCAGGGACCTGGAGACGATGACCCGCCCTTCACGCTCAAGTTCGGTCCGAAGCTGACGCGATAGCACCGTCTTGCCGGACCCGATGACGGCGGTGAGCGCGATCAGCCGACCGCGCATGATCGCTGTGCGCAGGTCGCGCGAGATCTGAGCGTGGTGATCAGTCTCGAAGAATTCGACATCGACCGGCGATCGTTCGAGGCCGTAATATTCCATCACTTCGGTCAGCATCCGTAGAGCCCTCCTCGGCGCCCTTGGGGAAATCGCTCGCGTATCGCCGCCAAAATCTCCGGCCTAGCCAGCGTCCGGCGAAGCAGGTCATCGACAAAGCGGCGGTCGTCATCGGACAGCTTGGCCAGCGGGAAGCGCACTTCGTCAGCGATGGCCCGCCGGGCCGCCAGAACGCTCGGAAAGGCCAACTCGTGGAAGGGGTCGGGGTCGCGGAACGGTCTGGATGGAAGCGCGGCCGAATCCTGTTGAACGCCGATCATCACCACATCGTCTTCGCCGCTCAGCGCCGAACGCGGGAGCTTGAGCTGCGCCGCCAGCTCTCCGACCTTGTCGGCGCGAACCTCGCGACGACCCTTGCGATGTTTTCGATAGCGATGAAGGGGGATCGGGCCACCGACCGGGGTGTAGGGTCCGAAGCGCTCCTCGCCCTGTTCGACGAATAGCTCCTGATCGAAGAGGCCCCACCAGACGACAACGGTCTCGCCCGCCAGGTCAGGATCGACCTCATAGGTGACGCCGGCCACCGTGATCCGGCAGTCGATGCCGACCGCGCGTCGTTCGGGTTCACGGGCGAAGGTGCAAAACCGCTCCCAAGCGCACATCTGGCGCACGCCATCGGGCGGCAGATTGCCGAGCCAGTCATGAAGGCGGCTGTGCGGCTCGGATCGATGATCGCCGCTGTTGTAGGTGGCGATATAGCGGGCGAGCCAGCGGTTGGCCTCTTCCTCGGTTTCGGGCTGATGGAAGTGATAAAGCGTTTCGTGGGCGTCCTTCACGGTCCTGAACGGCCGCTCGACCTTGCCCTTGGCCCGGGCTGTGGTCCGCCGGCCATCGCTACCGGCTGGCATGTGGATTATCGCCTCGATGTTGAGGCTCTCCATCACGCGCTGAAACACCCCGGATTTCGCGACCGGGCCATTGTCGAGATAGAGCGTCGTGGGGACGCCCTGGAATGGATTGGCCTCGTCCGGCTTGGCCGACATGGCGTTGAACAAGAAACGCAGCGCCGATTCAGCGTCCTCGCCATAGACACAACGATATTCCTGATAGGCGACGCCGGAGCGGTCATCGACCACGCTGAACAACATCAGCGTCGGCGCGCCGTTCCGATCAGGATCGATCCAGGGCGGGACGGCGAGTTGCTTCAGCTCCGAAGGGCTCATGTCGAAATGCCACAACGCGTTCGACTGCTCGGCTTGAAACCGCACTGCTGGCGGCGGCCGGGTCATCCGCTCGTTGTCGTAGCCGAGGCGACGCATGTGACGGTTGATGGTCGAAGCGGTCAGCTTGCCAGGTGGAAGCTTCTGCAGGCCGTCCGGGGTCTCGACCCCATGCTTCTCTAGTAATTCGAGAATGCGGACCGTTGAGAGATGTCGCCCTTTTCGGTTGGTGGTTCGCACCTTCATCGCCGCGATGATCTCGCACCAACCTTCGACTTCGGCGCCCGACAAGACCCGCGGCCGGCCACGGTCGGCGCGATGTGCATGGCGGGGATGGCCGCCCCCACGGAGCAGACGATACAGCGTAGCCCGGCTGACGCCGTAGAGCGTGCCGGTGGAGAGCAAGAGTTGCTGACGATCAGGGTGTTTGGCCGGCAAGGCGGCCAGACGCCGACGGAGCATCACCAGCGCCTCAACGGGGACGCTGGTGCTCGGCGCCATCAGCCAGCCACTTGAAGCTGGCGCGGCCGAACTGCCGCTGGCGCATCGAGTAGGGCCTGGCCCGCCGCCTTGGGCGTTCCATCGCCGTTGACGTAAACATAGAGGGTCGTGGTGGTCAGACCCAGGCGGCGGGCCACCTCCGTGGCTTTGGCCTCGCGGTCAGCCATCGCCGCCATGGCCATCATCAACGTCGCCCGGTCCATCTTGCGAGGTCGGCCGCCCATACGTCCCCTGGCCCGCGCTGCGGCCAGGCCTGCGTTGGTCCGTTCTGAGATCAGCTCGCGCTCAAACTCGGCGAAGGCCGCAAAGATGCCGAACGCCAAGCGGCCGTTGGCCGTCGTCGTATCGATCTGCGCGCCAGCTCCGGCGATGACCTTCAGGCCCACCCCGCGCGTCCGCAACTCATCGACAGTGTTGACCAGGTGGCGGAGATCTCGGCCGAGCCGGTCGAGTTTCCAGAGCACCAAGGTATTGCCAGGCTGGAGCGCCTTGAGGCAGGCCGCCAGTCCCGGCCGATCATCACGCCGGCCGGAGGCCAAATCCTCATAGATGCGGTCAGGTTCGACGCCGGCTGCGGCCATGGCGTCACGCTGCGGCGCCAACGTCTGGCTCCCGTCGGCTTTGGACACGCGAACGTAACCCACCAGCACCCGGCCGCTCCGTCAGAAAAGACAGATCGGAGGGTGCAAGCTTGCGATCATTTCCGCAACGGGTTTTCTGGTGGCGCAGGATCACTCCTGGGCCAATTGCGGCGACCGTCAGGAAACCGGCCGTTTTCCTGGGGGGTGACGCGGGCGAGCCCATTGGCGTGATTAGCGTCTCAATGACGTCTCTGGTTTCGCGCGGCGCTGAAAGGCCAGGGCAATTTTTGCTGCGATTTCGTTGAGCTGCGCGAGGAACTGTTCGCCTGGAACTCCATGGTCCTGCACGAGGTGCATTTCGAAGGCTCGGCGAACGTGGCGCGCCGGTCGCACCGCTCGCGAGCGCCATCGAACGTGACTTCGGAAGCCACGATAGCTGGGCGGCGGAGTTCGCCGGCATGGGCAAGGCGCTCGGCGGCGGTTCCGGCTGGGTTCTGCTGGCCTGGAGCGAGCGCGACCAGCGGCTTGTCCATCAGTGGGCCTCCGACCACACCCAAATCGCCGATGGCCGGCCGCTGCTTGCTTTGGACATGTACGAGCACGCCTATCACATGGACTACGGGGAGCTCACGTCGACGCCTACATGAAGGCGTTCTCCTGGGGAGGCGACAACGCGCGCTTCGCCCGCGCCGTCGCCTGATGCGCATCGATGTCGAATCGTGAGCGGCTGTGGCCCTGACGGGCTGCGCGGCGCCAATTGGACGAGCAGGCCCTTCCAATCGCGCTTGCAAGGCGGTAGCTATCGCCCACCGGGCCATCGCGGATCGCCCGGTTAGACGGCCCGGTCGTCCAAGATCCGCTCCTTGGAGCGTGCGCGTAAGGCGCGCGCAGGGGAGCGTGTGCCTTGGATTTCGGTTTGTGCGTCGAGCCCGCGTGGGCTTCTTTTTTCCTAGCAAGCGAACGTCACCGCGAAAGCCGGGTCGGTCCGCCTTGCTTGGGCGATTTCGCGAGCCATCCTTCAGCGCGGCCACGCAATCGCGCGTGCGATCTGAGCCACAGCGGAGTGATGGCATGACCGCGTCTGCCGAACTCGATATGGCTGCCGAGCCGCAGCCGCCGGCGCTGAGCTATCCGCAGCTGTTCTTACGCTTCCTGCGATTCGGGCTGATGGCCTGGGGCGGGCCGGTGGCCCAGATCGCGATGCTACGGAAGGAACTGGTCGAGGAGGAACGCTGGATTTCCAGCGCGCGCTTCAATCGCCTGCTCGCTGTCATGCAGGTTCTCCCTGGGCCAGAGGCCCATGAGCTCTGTGTTCACCTTGGCATGCGCGCCAAGGGCCGGCTCGGAGGCATGCTCGCGGGGCTGGCGTTCATGCTTCCCGGCTTCCTGCTGATGTTCGCCTTGTCCTGGCTCTACTTCGCGATGGACATCCAGTCGTCTGCGCTCGGCGCCGCCTTCCTCGGCGTGCAGGTGGGCGTCGTCGCCATGATCGTGCGAGCGGTGCACCGGATCGGCGAACATGTGCTGAACGACCGGTGGCTCTGGGGCCTGGCCCTCGGCGTCGGGTTGGCATCGCTCCTAGGCGCGAGCTTTTGGGTCGTGCTGCCCATCGCCGGGGTGGTCTATGCGCTTGCTGCATCGGGTCGGCAATCTCTGGCGCTCGTGTGCGCGTTCATCGGGGTCGCCCTAGCGACCGCCGTCATCTGGTGGTCGCCGGGCGTTCAACCGGGCGATGTGCAAGCCGTCGGCGCATCGGCTGGTCCGGTGGCTCTCTTCCTCTCCGGTCTCAAAGCCGGGTTGCTGACGTTCGGCGGAGCGTACACGGCCATCCCGTTTCTCCGGAACGACGCGGTGGGGCGGGGTTGGATGACCGACGGTCAGTTCCTCGACGGTCTGGCGCTCTCGGGCATCCTGCCGGCGCCGTTGATCATCTTCTCCACCTTCGTGGGCTACGTCGGCGGCGGCCCGATTGGCGCCCTAGCCATGACCGCCGGGATTTTCCTGCCCGCCTTTGCGTTCTCGCTGATCCTCTACGATCGTCTGGAAGCCGTCCTGGAGGTCAAGCAGCTGCACGCGCTCCTGGAGGGCGTCGCTGCCGGCGTGGTGGGCCTGATCGCCGCAACGACGCTGCAGCTCGGGCAGGCGACGGCGGAACGGGTCCCGGTGCTCTGGCCAGCCCTGGTCATCTTTGCTGGCGCGCTTGCCATCCTTTATCTTTGGAAGAGCAAGCTCAACATCGTGGCCGTGATCTTCGCCGCCGGGGCGGCGGGCTGGTTCGCCTATGGGTGAGCAAACCCCCCCCGCGGGGTCAGACGCCAGTCTGGACGCCCACGTCCCCATAGCCGGCCCAACAAGTTGTTGACTGTCGAAACCGTGTTGATGAGCCGCAGCGCACGGGCGCTGCGGCGAACGAGGAGAATATCTATGAAGCGAATTACGCTGACGCTGACGCTCGTCGCCGGCGCCTTTTTTGGCCAAGCCGCGAGCGCGGCCCCTGACTGGGCCGCCGTGGGCCGCGCACTGGGCAAAGAGGGCGCTGTGCAGCCCGGCGGAGTCTATCGAGTCGGGATGCCGCGGACCGATCTCAAGGTGACCCTGGACGGGGTGCCGATCAGGCCTGCGCTGGCGCTCGGATCCTGGCTTGCGTTCCAGGACATGGGCGACCACGCCATGGTCATGGGCGACCTGGTTCTCACGCACGAGGAGGTGAACCCGGTCATGAAGGTTCTCGTCGAAAACGGCCTCGAAGTGACCGCGCTCCACAACCACCTTCTGCGGTCCTCGCCGGCCACGATGTACATGCACGTAGGTGGTCACGGAGATCCGGTGAAGCTTGCCGCGGCGCTGCAGAAGGCGATCACGCAAAGCAAGACCCCGATGGGGGCGGCATCCACGGTCGCGCCCGCTACGCCCGCTCCCGCGATCGACACGGCCGGCCTTGACCGCACGCTGGGCTACAAGGGCAAGGCCACGGGCGGCATCTACCAGTTCAGTGTTCCGCGCGCGGAGCCGGTTCGGGAAGCCGGCGCTGTGGTGCCCGAAGCCATGGGCTCGGCCACGGTCATCAACTTCCAGCCCACCGGCGGCGGCAAGGCCGCCATCACCGGTGACTTCGTCCTGACGTCCGACGAAGTGAACCCGGTGATCCGGGCGCTTCGGGCGAACGGCATAGAGGTCACCGCGCTCCACAACCACATGCTGGACGACGAGCCGCGACTGTTCTTCATGCATTTCTGGGCGAACGACGACGCGCTGATGCTCGGGCGCGGGCTTCGGTCGGCGCTGGATCACGTCAAGGCCGCCAAGCCATGAGGACCTGGGCCGGCATGGCGGCGACGGCGGTCTTGGCCGCCGCGCTCTCCAGCGGAGTGACTTGGGCCGTGGCGGGCAAGGATCGTGAGCCGACAGCGTTGCAGGGGGTAGGCCCGAACGGGCCACCGCTCACCATGACTGTGGCGGGGCTCCAGGCCGTTTGCGAGGTCAATGGCTCAGACCCTCGGAGCTGGTGCGCCGGCTACCTCATGGCCGCCGCCGACACGCTGCAGGCTTTCGGCGCAGGAGGGCACAAGGCCGGGACCTGTGCTGTCTCCTACCGGGTGGAGGATCTGGCGCCCCTCTACACGGGATGGGCGCGCCGATCCCCGCAGGCTGCGGATCTGCCGATGCTCGCCGGGGTCAGTCTGGCATTCCGCGAAGCCTGGCCCTGCCCCTAAGGCTTCACGGGGACACTCGGACAAGGCGCTAGGTCTCTTGCAAAGGCGCTCGCCCCGGCGTTTACGTGCGTTTCGAGGTGATACTCGTTCCGACCGATCCAGTTCAGATATCCGGCGCGCAGCGGTCGTCGGATTGCGGAGGATCGTCGCACACGCCATGGCGATCACCCGCAATGCCTCCCGCTCTGAGACGCGTCTCACCGACCGTGGGTCGGTCTCAAATAGTGCGCGTCGGTCTCAATCATTGTGATCTCAGTCTCACACAATGTGCGCCCCGGAGCGGCGAACGTCTCAGCTAATGTGCGTCGAAAGGCGTCATGAATCTCGCGTCGAGCCGTTCACTATTGCGCGTCCCTACAACTACATCGTGAACATCAGCGACCAGTCCAAGTCGCTCGGCTTCACCTCCAACATCTACGGCGACCCGCGCACCTTTGGCGTGTCCCTGCGCTACGCCTTCGGCTCTTGACCATGGAAGATTGGGGACACGTCATGAGTGACACCACCAAGCACCCGCAATTGGCCAAGGTCCGCCTCGCGGGTGGCGCGCCGCCCCTGCTGCCCGATCTGGCGGACGTGATGCCCGCCGATCCGGCCTTGGCCGACGCCCTGGCGACGGAGTTCGCATCGACGGCGACGACCCTGTCGACGCCCCAGGCCTATTGGGCGGGCTTGAACGGCTGGATGACCGACCGTCTTTCCGGTCCGGTCATGGAGGGGAAGGTCAGCCCCGAGCAGCTCGGCGCCCAGGCTTGGGCCATCTACGCGTCCAGCTATTGGGGCGGGCTGGAGTTGCGCGAACATTGGGGCATGCCCCCGGTGATCGCCAAGATGGGGATCAAGTTCTCGCCGCCGTTCGCCGACGTGCAAATGGGCATATTGGCCCAGATGCGTCAGCGCATGGCGGCGGTGAATGCCGGCGGCGAGGCGTGCCTTGCCCTACTGCCGTCCCTGATGCGTGAAGGCGGCACCTCCGGCACAGTCTATGGCATCGCCTACAATGCCGGCGTCCAAGTGGTGAAGACCGAGGATCCGCCGATCGGTCAACGACGACCGCACCGCCAGCCCAAGCCCGCGGCGTTACGCATCAACGGTCGTGACTTCATGCGGGTCGACTACGACCTGCCGACGCCGCACTACCTGAAGGTCTGGCGCTCGGCTTACGAGCGCGCGGTCACCGCCAATCCCGAGGCCTACGAGAGGGTCATCGTCGGCGAAGCCGGTCAGACTGACCTGCGCGACCTATGGCGCAAAGGCGTTGCGTTCGGGAACACCACCTGGGGCGGGGATTCTCAGGACAATTGGACCGACGCCTATTTCGACGAAACCATTCGCTGGAGCTCGATCCTGACCTTCGGCATGGAGGCCGTCGGCCTCGCCGCGATCGCGGCTGTGATCAATCAGGATCCCGAGGCGGCCAAGCTCGCCGTAATGGGCAACGCCCTCTACCTCGGCGCGACCCCGGGCTGGCTGCTCGGCCTTATCGACACGGGCGCGCACCTTCCCACCGTGACGGCTTAGCGATCGGCTTTGGCGGACACAGCGATCAAATTCATAAGGCGACAAACATGCAATACGACAGGCGCACCATTCTCGCCGGAGCAGGCTCCGCGGCGCTGGCGATGAGCCTCCCGGCAGCGGCGCAGGCAGTGACTAGCGCCGGGGCCGCCCGGTTCGCCGGCGCCGCGCCCCTCGGTCCTGAGCTCGCCAAGGTTATGCCGGAGTCTCCGGCGTTGATGGAGGCCCTTGCGGCCGAGTTCGCTCCGACTGCGGCCCGGTTGCAGAGCCAGGACATCTACTGGCTGGGATTCAACGGCTGGATGACGGACCGTTTGTCGGCCTCGATCATGGATGGGACCTTGGACGCCAAGGATATCGGACCCCAGGCCTGGGCGATCTATGCTTCCAGCGTCTGGGGTGGGGTTGAGCTGCGGCGTTTACGCGAAAAGTGGGACAGCGCGCCCGCCATGCCCGACGCTGTCGTTCAGCAGGCCGCGGCCCGCCTGGCCAGGAGCCAGCAAGACATGGCCGAAAAGATGACTCTGCGCCTAAACGCCCTGGCCGGCGGTCCCGCCAGCTGCCTCAGCATTCTGCCAACCCTGATCCGCGATGACTCCACCACCGGGCCGGTGCACGGCATGGCCTATAATGCCGGTGTGCAGGTGGTGAAGACCGAAGATCCCCCGGTGGGCCGCCGTCGTCCGCAACGCCCGGCCAAGCCCAGTTCCGTACGGATCAATGTTCGGGATTTCATGCGGGTCGACTACGATCTGCCGTCGCCGCTCTACCTGAAGGTCTGGCGTTCCAAATTCGAAGGCGCCGTGACCGGCAATCCGGACGCCTACGAGAAGATCATTCGCGGCGAGCCTGGGCAGGAAAATCTGCGCGATCTTTGGAAGCGGGCGGTGTTGCTGGGCCTGAAGACATGGGGCGGCGAATCCAACGACAAGTGGTCCGACGCCTACTTCGAAGGCGCCTTGCATTGGAGTTCGGTGCTCAACTTTGGTCTTGAAGCCATGGGATTGGCGACCTTCGTGGCGCTGATCAATCAAGATCCCGAAGCGGCGCGCCGAGCTGTGCTCGTCAACACCCTCTATGTCGGCGCCACGCCCGGTTGGGGCGTGGGTCTCTTCGACAAGAACGCGACCTTGCCCGCGAAGGCCTGATGCAAAGGATCGTCGCCAGCTAGCGCTAGGTGACGGCGGTGTCCGTCGCCGTGCGCTAGCCAGACTTGGCGGCGCTGCAGCGTCATGTCGACCGAACCGGCCGCAACGCCCTAAGTTTCAAGAGAGAAAGGCACCGAGCGGCGTTCATGTTCGAGCACCTCGAAGGCTCGATCCACGGGCGGGAAAGCCCGTTGCGAGCAGTCGTTACGCTCGCAAATCCGACAGCTAACCCCAATCCGGGCCGGCGGACCTTTCAGGTCCAAGCCTTGTGCATAGACGAGACTGTCAGCGTACTGCACTTCACAACCTAAACCCAGCGCGTAGCGCCGATCGGGCTGTAGGTAAGCGCCCGAGGGTTTGACGACGCCCTTGGCGATGCTGACATAGCCGACGCCATCCGGCATTTCGGCCAGTTGTACGAGCCACTTGTCGGGGGTGGCGAAGGCGTCGTGCACGTTCCACAGCGGGCAGGTCCCGCCAAAGCGGGCGAACTGAAGCCGTGTGGCGCTGTGGCGCTTGGTGATGTTGCCGGCTTGATCGACACGCACGAAATAGAACGGCACGCCCCGCGCGCCGGGTCGCTGGAGCGTCGAGAGCCGATGGAAAACCTGTTCCAAGCTCGTCTGGAACATGAGGCTCAGGCGCTCAGTGTCGTGTCGCGTTGCGAGTGCGGCTTCGCGGAAACGCTCATACGGCAAGAGCATCGCGCCCGCCGCATAGTTCAACAGCGCGGTGCGGCAAACCTTGGCCGCGCCCTCGCTACGAAAGCCCGCCGCCCCCAACTCCATTTCGACCGTATCAGAGAGCGATGCGGCGACGATCTGATAGGCCATTTGGAACGATCGCGTGGCGGGGCCCTGGGGCGCGCCGAGGGTCAAAAGGCCCGCTGCCGGATCGAACCGGCGTAGAAGATCCGGCTCGGCTGATCGTGTCACGCCTATGCCCTGTTTTTCCCTCAACCAGCGCTCCAGCACCGTCTCGACAGGCTCGGGGCCATCCAAGCCGAGTTCGGCCGAGAGGGCTTCAGCGGCAACGTCCAGGCTATGAACGTAGTTGTTCTTGTAGTGGAAGAAGTCGCGGACTTCCTCATAGGGCAGGAGGGCGCTGGCCGCGCCCCGCTCGTCCAGGGATACCGCTTCCTCGGTCGTCTTGAGGCGCTCATCAAGTCGACGATAGGCGTGATGTAGCGCCAGGAAGGCCCGGGCCAGGTTCGGCGTGTTGGCGACTGCCGACTTCAGTTCCTGCAGCCCCGGAGGCTCGCCGCCGGGGATCGTGTCGGCCGTAGCCTCGCGTAGATCCGCGACCATCCGTTGGTCGTCGGCGACATCGAGGGTCGCGGCCTCGACCTCGAAGACCCGCATCACATCGATCACAACCCGCGCGGTCACCGGCCGCTGATTGGCTTCGATTTGCGAGAGATAGCTTGCCGACAAGCCAAGCCGTGTGGCGCAGGCCTCCAAATTCCAGCCTTTCGCTTGGCGCAGCAGGCGGAGCTTGGGGCCGATGAACAGTTTATCTCGCATTTTCACAACTTTGCAGCTTTACAGATTTCGCTCACTCAATCTGGCTTCAAAGCTTGATTTTGATCCGGTTTTTGTTGCCGGCAAGCGCAAAAATCGCATTTTGCAATAGAGCGATGTTTTTACAGCGTTCCTCCCACCCAGCCGGAGCCCACCTCCGGAAACCTAGGCCGCCGAGCCGCTTGTCGGCTTGGCGGCCGGTTCTTTGCGATCCCATTGCGAGAGATCCGTCGCCTTGCAGCACATTCTCGAGGAACTCGACCGTCGTCGCGCCCAGGCCAAGGCCGGCGGTGGCGAGAAGCGCGTCGAAGCCCAGCACGCCAAGGGCAAGCTGACGGCGCGCGAACGCATCGACCTGCTGCTGGACGAGGGTTCCTTCGAGGAGTTCGACATGTTCGTCGAGCACCGCTGCGCCGACTTCGGCATGGACGCCCAGAAGGTGCCGGGCGACGGGGTGGTCACCGGCTGGGGCACGATCAACGGCAAGGTGGTCTACGTCTTCTCCAAGGACTTCACCGTGTTCGGCGGCTCGCTGAGCGGCGCCCACGCGGCCAAGATCGTCAAGGTCCAGCGCCAGGCCATGAAGGTGGGCGCGCCGATCATCGGGCTGTTCGACGCCGGCGGGGCGCGCATCCAGGAGGGCGTCGACAGCCTGGCCGGCTATGCCGACATCTTCCTGGAGAACGTCATGGCCTCGGGCGTGGTGCCGCAGATCAGCGTGATCATGGGCCCCTGCGCCGGCGGCGACGTCTATTCGCCCGCCATGACCGACTTCATCTTCATGGTGAAGGACACGAGCTACATGTTCGTGACCGGTCCGGACGTCGTCAAGACCGTCACCAACGAGGTCGTCACCGCAGAGGAACTGGGCGGGGCCCGGGTTCACGCGGCCAAGTCCGGTGTCGCCGAGGGCGCGTTCGAGAACGATCTCGAGGCCATGACCCAGGTGCGCCGCCTGGTCGACTTCCTGCCGTCGTCCAACCGCGAGCCGGCCCCGGAGCGCGAGAGCTTCGACGAGGCCTATCGCGACGAGGCCAGCCTCGACACCCTGATCCCGGCCGACGCGACCAAGCCCTATGACATGAAGGAGCTGATCCTGAAGATGGTCGACGAGGCCGACTTCTTCGAGATCTCCAGCGAGTGGGCCAAGAACATCATCGTGGGCTTCGCCCGCATGGACGGCGAGACCGTCGGCATCGTCGCCAACCAGCCGCAGGTGCTGGCCGGGGTGCTGGACATCGACTCGAGCCGCAAGGCCGCCCGCTTCGTGCGCTTCTGCGACGCCTTCAACATCCCGATCATCACCCTGGTCGATGTCCCGGGCTTCATGCCGGGGACCAAGCAGGAGTACGGCGGCCTGATCAAGCACGGCGCCAAGCTCTTGTTCGCCTATGCCGAGGCCACGGTGCCGAAGATCACGGTCATCACCCGCAAGGCCTATGGCGGCGCCTATGACGTGATGAGCTCCAAGCACCTGCGCGGCGACCTCAACTACGCCTGGCCGACCGCCGAGATCGCGGTGATGGGGGCCAAAGGGGCGGTGGAGATCATCTTCCGCCAGGAGGCCAAGGACCCAGAGGCCCTGGCCGTCCGCGAGGCCGAGTACAAGGACCGCTTCGCCAATCCGTTCGTGGCGGCCCAGCGCGGCTATGTGGATGACGTGATCATGCCGCATGGCACGCGCCGCCGGATCGTGCGGGGGCTCAAGAGCCTGAAGGGGAAGGAATTGTCGAACCCCTGGAAGAAGCACGACAACATTCCGCTCTAGGGCCGGGGAACTCCATGCAACTCAATTCCGACATCGCGGCCATTGTGACGGGGGGCGCTTCCGGCCTTGGCGAAGCCACGGCGCGACGCTTGGCGGCCGAAGGCGTGAAGGTGACGATCTTCGACATGAATCTAGAGCGGGCTCAGATGGTCGCGGCCGAATGCGGCGGCCTCGCCTGTCGAGTTGACGTCACGAGCGATGCGGACGTGATCGCGGGCCTCGCGGAGGCTCGCGCAAGTCACGGTCAGGAGCGCATCCTCGTGAACTGCGCGGGCATCGTGATCGGCGCCAAGACCGTGTCGCGGCGAAGAAGCGATGGGGCGCTGACGGCCGCGTCGACGGATGACTTCGATCGTGTTCTTCGCGTCAATCTGGGCGGCACGTTTCGATGTATCGCACTGGCGACTTTGGGAATGGTGTCGCTTGAGCGCCTGGCAAATGGCGAGCGCGGAGTGGTCGTTTCGACGGCGTCCATCGCATCCGAGGACGGGCAGATCGGACAGGCCGCCTATGCGGCGTCGAAGGCGGGTGTTCAAGGGATGGCCCTTCCCATCGCCCGCGACTTGGCCAGTGAGGGCATACGAGTCAACACCATTCTCCCGGGACTTTTCGAAACGCCGATGATGGCGAGCTTGCCACCGGCCGTACGCGAAAGCCTTGCAACGAGCGTACCGTTCCCGGCGCGGCTGGGAACGGGCGCTGAATACGCCTCACTGGTCGTCGAAATCTGCAGCAACGCCTACTTGAACGCGGCGGCGATCCGGCTTGATGGCGCTATTCGGCTGGCGCCTCGATGAGAAGCGGGGCGTTGGCGGTCGACAGGTCTTGCATCATCAGCGGGACGATCGGGCCGAAAATCTCCCGCGAGGCGGATCTCAAAACTCAAGTGGGTCGCAGACGCCTGGCGGGAGCGGCGGGGCTTCGCCGTGACTGAAACGACCGATCCTTCAGAACGGGACGCGCTCGGCTGGATCCTGGCAGGATATGGCGATGGCCGTTGGCCGGGAATGCTCGACGCACGGTGCGGTCGGCTCTTTCGTCTCGGCGTGTGGTGGAAGCATAGCGGCGCGTCTCCGCCAACATTCGTCGATGAGATCAACAGCCAAGTACTGATGATTAACAACCGCGTGCTGGTCATCGATGACTATGGCGACGTCGTCATGACGGTCGAAGTCGGCGCTGACGATCAGTCCTCAATCCCACCTCCAATGCCTGTCAGCGAGCGCGGTCCATGTTCGAAAAACTCCTGATCGCCAACCGTGGCGAAATCGCCGTCCGCGTGATCAAGACCTGCCGCCGCCTGGGCATCAAGACGGTGGTGGTCTATTCCGACGCCGACGCCGGCAGCCTGGCCGTCGAGATGGCCGACGAGAGCGTGCACATCGGGGCCTCGCCTGCCAATCAGAGCTATCTGGTGGCCGACAAGATCATCGCGGCGTGCAAGGCCACGGGCGCTGAGGCCCTGCATCCGGGCTTCGGCTTCCTGTCGGAGAACGCCGGCTTCGCCCAGCGCTGCGCCGACGAGGGGATCGTGTTCATCGGTCCCAACCCCGGCGCCATCTCGGCCATGGGCGACAAGATCGAGAGCAAGAAGTTCGCGCAGGCCGCCGGCGTCTCCTGCGTCCCTGGCCATATCGGCGAGATCGCCGACACGGCCGAGGCGGTGACGATCTCCGAACAGATCGGCTATCCGGTGATGATCAAGGCGTCGGCCGGCGGCGGCGGCAAGGGCATCCGCGTCGCCTGGAACCGCAAGGACGTCGAGGAGGGTTTCCCGGCCGTCCGCGCCGAGGCCAAGGCCAGCTTTGGCGACGACCGCATCTTCATCGAGAAGTTCATCGAGAGCCCGCGCCACATCGAGATCCAGGTGCTGGGCGACAAGCACGGCAACGTCGTCCACCTGTTCGAGCGCGAGTGCTCGATCCAGCGCCGCAACCAGAAGGTCATCGAGGAAGCCCCGTCGCCGCTGCTGGACGAGGCCACCCGCGCCGCCATGGGCGCCCAGGCCGTCGCCTTGGCCAAGGCGGTGAACTACGATAGCGCCGGCACGGTCGAGTTCGTCGCCGGCCAGGACAAGAGCTTCTTCTTCCTGGAGATGAACACCCGCCTGCAGGTCGAGCACCCGGTCACCGAGCTGATCACGGGCCT
>CAZRPD010000052.1:0-462 GCA_964601775.1 uncultured Caulobacter sp.
GTGGGCCCCGCGGCCTGGGGGGGGGAGAACGAGTGCGGCCAGGAGACCGGCGGCGGCGCAGAACATCGTGGCGATGACGCCGGCCTTGATGATGTTGTCGGAATACTGGTCAGGGTGGTCCTGCAGCTTGCCGCCCGCGAGGCCGGAGCTGAGGACGAAGCCGGCGACAATGCCGGCGATCGCGAACGTCGCGGCCTGTAGCCGGAAGATCGGATCGTGAGTCAGCCCCGCGCCCAGGACCGCCAAGAAGGCTCCCAGGACGGAGATGATAAGAAGGACTTTGGACCCGGCGGGCGGGCCTGAACTAGTGAGCGATGGGGCGGACATGCGGACTCCATGAGTCGAACCTGGCAGCCTGGGTCTCACGTCGCCGGGGCCCCGCGCCTGGTGTTTGTCCCAGCCGCGGAGCGAAACCTCCAGGGGGGCGGCGGGCCGACCGGGGGCCGGGGCTGGCCCCCCCCG
>CAZRPD010000052.1:472-27726 GCA_964601775.1 uncultured Caulobacter sp.
GGCCGAACGTGCGCCCCCCAGGAGCGGACCCTGCCACCGCGGCCCCCCCGCCGCCGGGGCCCCGCCTTTGACCTTCCAAAAAGGGGGAAACCACACCTTGGAGCAGCCTGTCGGCCAATCCGGAGTCGGTTCATGCCCATTCGTCATCTCTCGTCGCTGCTCGGCGCCGCCGCCCTGGCCAGCTGGCTGATCGCCCTGCAACAGGCCATGCCGCGCCTTCTGGCTGGCCCCATTTGCAGTTCCAGCCAGGATAGCTGGGCGTTCGCAGGCCATTGTCCGGCCTGTTTCGTCGCCGCCGGCCTGACGGTCGCGTTCCTGGCGTCGCTGGCGATGGGTCTGCGCCGCCGTCGCGCGGTGGCCCTGGCCGCCCGACCTTAAGGGCTCGACGAAACCCTATCGGCGCGCGAAGACACGTCGGAGCCAGACCAGGAGCCGACGTGCAGACTCACGCCCCCCGCTACGCCCTCGCCGGCGCCCTCGCCCTGTCGCTGCTGGCGCCCGCTGCTCTGGCGGCCCAGACCACGCGCCCTGACGCCCCCAAGGTCTATCGCAATCCCGTCCTGGCCGGCGACTGGTCGGATCCCGACGTCGTGCGCGTGGGCGACGACTACTATCTGACCGCCTCGTCGTTCGTGAACCTGCCCGGCCTGCCGATCCTGCACTCCAAGGACCTGGTGCACTGGACGATCATCGGCCACGCACTGGCGCGCCTGCCGCAGGACGATCATCACCGCACGGCGCGCAAGGGCGGCGGCGTCTGGGCCCCGGCCATCCGCTTCCACGACGGCCTGTTCCGCATCTACTACCCTGATCCCGATTTCGGCATCTATGTGGTCACCGCCAAGGACCCGGCCGGCCCGTGGAGCCCGCCGCAGCTGGTGGACGACAGCAAGGGCGCGATCGATCCCGCCCCCTTCTGGGATGAGGACGGCACGGGCTGGCTGCTGCACGGCTGGGCCCGTAGCCGCGCCGGCTTCGCCAACCGCCTGACGCTCAAGCGCCTGAACGCCGACGGCAGCCGCACGGTCGATGCAGGCGTCACGATCCTGGATGGCGAGACGCTGCCGGCGGTGAAGACCAGCATCGGCATGGCCCCGTGGGAGACCATTGAGGGTCCCAAGCTCTACAAGCGCGCCGGCTACTACTACATCTTCGCCCCGGCTGGCGGCGTGAAGCCCGGCTGGCAGGCGGTGTTCCGCTCGAAGTCGCTGACCGGCCCCTACGAGAACCGCAACGTGCTCGACCAGGGCAAGACCCCGGTCAATGGCCCGCACCAGGGGGCCTGGGTCGACACGGGCCTTGGCGAGGACTGGTTCCTGCACTTCCAGGACACCGACAGCTATGGCCGCCGCGTCCACCTGCAGCCTCTGACCTGGCGCAAGGACTGGCCGGTGATCGGCCTGGATCCCGACGGCGACGGCCGCGGCGAGCCGGCAGTCTGCCACGCCGTTCCCAAGACGCGCGGTCAATCGCAGGGCCAGCCGCAAGACACTGACACCTTCGACAGCGGCCGCCCGTCCCTGGCTTGGCAGTGGAACAGCAATCCGGCCGCCAGCTGGATCGAGCCCGGCGCGCGGCCGGGCTGGCTGCGCCTGCGCGCAGCCCCCTCCCCGGGCAATCTCTACGAAGCCGGCGCGGTCCTGACCCAGAAGCTGCCCGGCTTGGCGTTCTCGGCGACCACGACCCTGGAGTTCTCGCCCCTGAGCGTCGGCGAGCAGGCCGGCCTGGCCATGGTCGGCTACGCCTCGGCCTGGATCGGCCTGGAGCGCCGCGCCGACGGGACTTACCTGGTCCAGAAGCGCCGCGACGAAGGCGCGGCGGAAAAGGTCGTGCTGGCCCGCAAGCTGGACGGTGCGCGCGTTACCTTGCGCCTGTCAGCCGAGCCGGTGGTCAACCGCATGACCGCGCCCGATGAAGGCGCGCCCTGGCCGTCCAAGACACGGAATTTCCAGGCGCAGGTTCGCTTCAGCTACAGCCTGGACGGCCAGAGCTTCGAGACCGTCGACGACACGTTCCTGTCGACCCGGGGCCGCTGGGTCGGCGCGCAGATCGGCCTTTTCTCGATCGCCCCCAGCGACACGCCGGCCTATGTCGCCACCAGCAATGGCTACGCCGACTTCGACGACTTCCAGGTTCGCGTCACCGCCCCGGCCAAGCCCTCGCCGGACCTGACGCCTGTCCAGACCTGTCCATAAGAAAAAGGCGCCGGTCGAAAGACCGGCGCCAGTAGGACCTTCGGGGTGGGGAACCGAGGCTAGAAGGTGTAGGACGCGCCCAGGAAGAACTGGCGACCGGTGGTGCTGAACACCCGCTGCGCGCGGCGCTCCTTGCCGCTCCACTGGTCGGCTTCCTGGTTAGTGATGTTCAGCGCATCGAAGGTCAGCTTCAGGTGCGGCGTCAGCTGGTATGACAGCGAGGCGTCGACATTGGTCGTCGCATAGCTGCCGTTGGCGTCCGGCACTTCCGACTTGAACGGCAGGGCCGTCAGGTACTCGTCGCGATAGGCCACCGAGACGCGCGCCGACAGCTTTTCGTCTTCGTAGTACAGGGTGGCGTTCACCGAGTGCGGCGAGACGTTCAGGAACTGGTCGTGGATCTGCGTCGCCGGCGTCGTGGCCGTGCCGGTCGACAGGTAGTAGAGCACCGAGCTGTCCACATAGGTGTAGTTCAGCATCGTGCCGGTGTTCTTCAGCAGGCCCGGCAGGAAGTGGAACGGCTGTTGGTAGTTGATTTCCAGGCCGCGGATATAGCCGCCCTGGGTGTTGCGCGAACGGGTCACCAGGTACGGGGTCGAGGCGTCCTGACCGGCCGGCAGCAGGGCCAGCGGCAGGCCTGTATTGCCATAGGCCTCGGTCGTGGCGATCGTCTGGATCGAGCTGGCGATCTCCTTGTCGAAGACCGTGGCGCTGACGATCACGCCCTCGCTGGGATACCATTCCAGGCTGAAGTCGTAGTTCTTGGCGCGATACGGATCCAGGAACGGGTTGCCGATCGAGGCCGACTGCGCGCCGAACGTCGTGTTGACCGAACCGCCCGGCGTCAGGTTGCCGAAGCTGGGACGCGCCATGACCTTGGCGGCGGCGAAGCGCGCGACCAGGTTCGGCATGACGTCCAGAGCCAGGTTCACCGACGGCAGCAGGTCGTTGTACTTGTTGTTGACCGTGATCTGCGAGGTCAGCGAGGTGTAGCCCGTGGCGTCCAGGTCGGTCTTCACGTAGCGCACGCCGGCGTTACCGCGCAGGCGGCGGCCGTTCAGGATCTCGGTGTCGAAATCGACCTGGACGTAGCCGCCCAGATCCTTCTCCTGGACCTGGCGGTTGTTGCCCAGAGCCGAGTTGATGGCCAGGGTGAAGTCGCCGTACTTGTTCGAGCAGTTGCAGAGCAGGCCCAGCTTGTCGATGTAGGCGGTGACGTCGGGCACGACCCAGCTGGTGACAGAGCCGGACGGCAGGCCCAGCTGCTTGCCAAAGCCGGTGATCGTTTCGCTGAGCGGCGCGCTGCCGGGGAAGTCGGCGGCGAACTGGGCGAAGTTGAACGGAACGGTGCCCGTCGCCGTCACGGCGGTGGAGCTGTTGTTGGCGTACAGGCGCTGAACCTGCTTGCTCTGGAAGTCGAACGACTTCAGCGACACGCCGGCCTTGACCGTGAAGACGTCGTTCAGCTGATACTTAACATTGGCCTCGGCCGTGGCCAGGGTGTTGAACACCGCCGCCTTGACGATGCGAATGTCGGGGGTCAGGCCCGTGCCAGCGTTGGTGAAGGTGACGTTGGCAGGATTGGTGACGTCGTAGCCGTAGTTGATCAGCGGCCGGCTGGCGTCGTTGCGGGCGTCCCAGATGTAGCCAGCCTTGTTGAAGCCGTCATAGGACATCAGCACGTCCCAGGGCTGCTGGAAGTCCGAGCCCGAGTGACCGACCTTGAACGAACCGCTCAGGCGGTCGCTGAAGTCGTGGTTGAACGTCAGGCCGACCTGGTGGGTCTTGGTGGTGGTCTGGCTCTTCTCGGCGATGTGCTTGATGTCGACATTGTTGATCTTCATGTAGTCCACCTGCCCCGAGGGCAGCACGTGGGCGTCCATGATCTGGGCGTCGACCCGGCCGGCGAACAGCGGGAAGGCCGCGCTGGCGCCGTTGACGTTGCGGTTCAGCGAGGCGTTCGACAGGGCGTAGTCGGCGCGGTCTTGGTCGAACTGCGAATAGACGATGTCCAGCGTGACGTCGGTGCGGTCGCTGGGGCGCCATTGCAGGGCGCCGGTCATCCCCAGGCGCTTCTGATCCAGCTCAAAGCGGCCCAAGCCCGGGTTGCGCGGCAGGAAGACGTTGGGCTGGTTGATCGCGGCGTAGGCGGTCGGATCCGACGGCAGGCCCGAGAAGCACTGACCGGCGGGGCGGTTGCCGGCGCCCGACAGCGGGTTGACGTACGGGATGGCGGTGTTGACCACCTGGCTGCCGGCCTGCGACGCGATATCGACCGCCGTGCCGCAGAAGCCGTTGTTGGCGTCCGAATAGTCAGACTGCGAGGTGTCGCTATAGCCCTCTTCCTGGGCGCGGCGCTCGCTGTAGGCCACCGACAACAGGGCGCCGAAGTCGCCCCAGGTGTTGCTGATCAGGCCGGCGAAGCGCGGGGCCTTGGTCTTGTTGTTGTCGTAGTAGGCGCCCTGCACCGAGGCGGCGGCGCGGAAGCCTTTCTTGTCGAACGGCTTGCCGGTCTGCAGGTCGACCGTAGCGGCCAGCGAGCCTTCGTCCATCTCGGCCGACTGCGACTTGCTGACGGTGACGCTGTTGAACAGTTCCGAGGCGAAGGTGGAGAAGTCGAAGCCGCGCGAGCGGTTGATGCCGGCGACGACGCCCAAGGTCGAGCCGGTGGTGGCCGAATAGGCCTCGATGCCGTTCAGGGTGGTGCGGACGAAGTCGCCGCCCAGGCCGCGAACGGTGATGTTGCGGCCTTCGCCGCCGTCGCGGGTGATCGAGACGCCCGGAATGCGCTGGATCGACTCCGCCAGGTTCGCATCGGGGAAGCTGGCCATGTCGTCGGCCTTGAGGACGTCGAGGATATTGTTGGACACGCGGTTGGTGTTGATCGCGCTGGTGAGGCTGGCGCGGAAGCCGGTGACCACGACCTCCTCGACGGCGGCCGAGTCGTCGGCCGGCGCGGTCTGAGCGGCCGCCACCGTCGCGCTCAGCAGGGACGCGCCCAGCGTCAGCGCCAGCATCGAGCAGCCCGTGCGCAGGACGCCATTGTTCTTGGCCTGATAGCCCATCGTTCCTCTCCCTTCGCGGCGACCCCACCTGCGGACGCCCCAGCCCAGCTCGCCGCCCGCTGCGGGGCGGCTTCCGGGCTGGGAGCCGAGCGGTCTGACCCGCCCAAGCAATCTCACATAATGAGATAAAATCCCAACTTGTGAGTGATAATAGGAAAGCGGCTTAGTTTGGCCAGAGCATTTTTCGCAGTTCCACCAATTTCTTTCCACTATGCGACAGGAAGTCTCAAAATGTGAGAAATTTGGCACGCCTGGACAACCACAGGGCGCGTAAAAGCCGTTGATCGCGGTTCAATACGGCCCTTTCAGGCCGTTTTGCGTCCGACAGCGGCTGACGCCGCCTCGTATGGTATTGACGCCGCGGCGTGTGCCTGGCCGCCACCGCGCTGTGCGAGCGTCAGATCTCAATCGTCTCGTACTTCGGCTTGAGCGGCGCCTCCGCCGCGGGCGCAGGTGTCGCCGTGACGGGTTTGGCCGGCTGCGCCGCCGGATGGGCCTGAACGCGCAGCATGGCCTCGACCCGTCGCAGCAGGTTGGGCGCATTGAACGGCTTGACCATGTAGCCGGCGGCCCCGGCCTCGAGCGCCACGCGCACAGTGAGCGCATCGCCCTTGGCGGTCATCATCATCACCGGCGGCCGCACGCGCTGGCGACGCAGGACGCTCAGGACGTTGAGGCCGGTCATGTCCGGCAGCTCGATATCCAGCAGAATCAGATCCCAGCGCGAAGACTGCAAGGCCTCGACGCCCATCGCGCCCGTCGCGGCCGACGAGACCCTGTAACCGGCCTGATGCAGCACCAGCTCCACGAACTGGCGGATCATCGGATCGTCGTCGATCACAAGTACGCTTCGGCCCATCGCTCGCCGCCATGACACTGGAACAAGGCGAACGGCATCACCGCCCGCGCCCACTCACCGTGGCACGGCCGCGCTCAACGAGGGTTTACACATATGACATCGCGCCTGCGGCAAATGGCTGCACGCGCTACGCGCTCAGCGGCAGATGGCTGGAGACGACCTCGGCCATGGCCTTCAACGCCTCCGACAACACCGGATCGAAAGACCGCGGCCTGATGTCGACGACGCAGACCGTGCCTAGCAGCCAGCCGTCGGCGTCCCGAACCGGCGCTCCCGCGTAGAAGCGGATGTGCGGCGCCCCGGTCACGAAAGGGTTGTCGTGGACGCGCGGGTCGTCGCGGGTGTCCTCGATCCACAGTAGGTTGCGATACGCGATGCAGTGGTCGCAGAAAGAGACCTCTCGCGGTGTCTCGGCGACATCGACCCCTGCCCTGCCCTTGTAGAATTGATGGTCCGAGCCCACGAAGGTGACCATCGCCGCGGTGGCCCCGAACAGCGCCTTGGCCGACGCGGCCACTTGGTCGAAGGCGGGATGGCGCGGGGTGGCCAGGATGTTGGCGCGTACCAGGGCCGCCAGGCGCAACAGTTCGTCGTGATCGGTTTGCGACAGCATCCGCAAGCTTCATCTCCTCCTTGTTGTGGTGACCCGCGCGATCATCGACGCATCCCACCCAGCATCTCCCGGGCGCCCGAGCCCAGGTTGGCGAAGGTGTTCTGGTCGAACTTCACGCGCGCGGTGACGTAGAAGCCCTTGCGGCTGTAGCCGGCCGCGGCGAAGTCGGGGTCGTGGTAGCCGACGACGTTGTAGCCGACGCTGATCCAGGTGTTCTCGGCCGGCGAGACCCCGACCGACGGGCCGATGGCGTAGGCCGTGCCGCCGCCCTTGCCCGCGTGGCGGACCGAAAGGTTGACGCCCAGGTCGATCTTGCGGGTCAGGTCCAGGCGGGCCTCGGCGCCGATCACCTGCACCACGTTGGTGCGCACGTCGCCGTCATAGCGGCCGCGGACGACCTTGACGCCGTGGTAGAGCGAGGCCTGCACCGCGCCCGGCTTGTGGTCGCCGCGATCGCTGTCGAAATTGACGGCCAGGTTGTTGATGACCTTCGAGGTGACGCCCTCGCCGCGCGCGGTCGGGCCAAAGCCGGCCACGCCCGTGCCCTGGACGACGCCTTGGGCCTCCTCCTTGCGGAATTCCAGCTTGTCCAGGACGGCCCAGCGGCTGTCCAGCGGACGCCAGGCGACCGAACCGGCCACCTCGGCGCCGCGCGAGACGGCCCCGGTGTCCGTGACGGTCTCGTCGGCGCGGACGGTCAGAGCGGCCGTGACGCCCTCGCGCAGTTGGCGCAGATAGGCGGCGCGGACGGCCCAGCTGTCGGTGCGATCGCCACGGCGGGCCTCGACCCGGCCGTTCCAGCTCCAGCGGTCGGCGCGATAGGCCGCGCCCAGGCTGACGGCGGTGAAGTCCTCGGTGGCCAGGGCCGCGCCGACGGCGCGGTCGTTCTGGGTGTTCTGATACGGCGTCTGGCCGGCCAGGGTCTTGGCCGAGTCCATGGTCGCGTCCAGGGTCCAGCCGCCCTTCAGATTGACCGTCTGGGCCAGGCCCATCTGCACATAGGTGCGCGGACCGAAGGCCGACAGCGTCTGCTGGTTCAGAGCGCTGGTCAGGCGCGCGCCCTTCCACGGAGCGACCTCGACGCCGGCGCCGGTGATGGCGGCCTTGTAGTCGACGCCCTCGATGATCTCGCGGCTGGCCAGCAGGCGCAGGCCCTCGCGCACCTCGTAAGCCGCGCCCAGACGGCGACGGACCGGGAAGTCCAGGCTCTCGGCGTCGCCCAGGGCGAAGTCCGACGAGACGTTGATCTGCAGGCGGCGATTGAAGAATTCCTTCGTGGCCGACAGGGTCAGCAGGTCCGAACGGCGGGTTTCGCCGTTTTCGGCCGCGTCGTTGGCCGACTTCAGGCCGGCGCCCAGGCGCAGGCCGTTGCGCTGATATTCCAGGCTGGCGTCAACCACGTCGCGGACGTCGCCATTGTCCAGATAGCTCTCGTGATACGCCGACAGGTCCAGCGACAGGTTCTGGGTCAGGCGGGCCTTGCCGTCGACGCCGATCTTGCGCGCGCCCAGCTCGGCCATGTTGGCCTGACCCAGGCCGAACTTCTGGTCGGCCTGGCGCGCATAGCCCAGGACGTCGAAGCGGGCCGAATGGTGCTCGATCTCGGCGATCCAGGCGTCCTGGCGGCCGGTGGCCTCGGACTGGCTGGTGGCGGCTTCCAGGCGGATCTCGGTGTCGGCGCGCGGACGCAGGGTGATGTCGGCGGCGACCAGGTCGGTGTCGGTGGTGGCCGGGCCCGGACGGCCGTGCAGATAGGTGACGCCGGCCTTGACCTTGCCATCCATCAGGGTGGCCGTGACGCGGCCGCCCAGTTCGGTGGTCTTTTCGCCCGTGCCCAGCACTTCGTAGTTCACGACCACGACATTGGGATTCAGGTTGGCGTCGCGGCTGGTGATCGGATCGCGGAAGGTGATCGCGCCGGTGTCGTAATTGATGTCGTAGTCGACGTCGCGAACCATGACGCGGCTGGCCAGGATGCGCTCGGCGCGCACGCGGTCGCGGGTCTCGATGGTCACCGTCTCGGTGTTCGGCACGATCTCGCGGCGCGACAGCTGATACAGGCTGGCCAGGCCCGAACCCGGCAGTTCGTCGCGAACGTGAGCCTGCTCGGTGTCGGCGGCGAAGCCGGCGAAGTTGAAGACACGGCCCTGGCGCTCGAACTTCACGCCGTTCAGGGTGCGGTCAAAGCGGCCCAGGCGCGTGCCGTCGAAGCCGGTGCGGAAATCGCCGAAGAGGGCGTAGAAGGCCTTGCGCTCCAGGCGGATGAACAGCTTGCGCTGGCTGGCGGCGTCATAGGCCTGGCCCGAGCCGTCGCCATAGACGGTGTAGTAGCGGTCGGGGTCGATCGCGCCGGTCAGGCCGCGCTCCGGATCCGGGGTGCGCTTGTTGTCATAGGCCATGGTCAGCAGCCACGAGCCCTTGACGCGACCCTTGGCGTAGAAAGCCAGCTGGCCGTCGACCATGGTCTTGTTGCGGTCGCGGCGGGCCAGCGGAGAGGCATGACGCGACAGGGTGTTGTAGCCGGCGGTGCCGGCGGCGAAGCCGACGACGATCCAGTCCTGACGCGCGGCGCTGAGCCAGGCGCGCACTTCGCTCGGCGCGGCCGCAGCGCCGACGCCCGGCAGCTTGAAGCGCAGGGTCGCTGAGCCGGCTTGCGTGGTCGGAGCCAGAGCGATCAGGGCGACGCCGTCCTCACCGGTGACGCGCCAGGTCGCGCCGCGCGCGTTCTCGCCCGCCAGGCGCTGGTCGGCGTCCGGATCGCGGGCGATCATGTACGGGTCCGACAGTTCGAAGGTCCCGATCGTGCCCGGACGCACCGGATGGCCGAAGCGGTCGGTGAAGCGCACGGCCACGACCGGGGCGCTCAGGCCGTCGGCGATCAGGTGCGAGGCTTCCGGGACCAGGGTCGCGCGGCTGGGGGTGTTGGCATAGGCGACGTCGCGCTTGATCTCGGCCACCGTGTCGCCACGACCGTTGGTGATCGTCGCGACCAGGACGTTCGAACCCTCGATCAGCGGCACGCCGCGCCACAGCGAGACCGCCATCGCGCCGTCAGCGCTGGTCTCAACGCCGTCGCGGGCCAGCGGATCGACCGGAGCACCGTTGATCGTCAGGCTCGCGCGGTTGCCCGGCGCATGCTTCACGGCCACCTGGATCACCGGAGCGACGGGGTTATGGCCTTGAAGCGGAAAGATAATGTCTTCGCCCGGCTCCTGGCCGGCAAACCAGTCGATGCTGCCCGCCGGCGCGTCGTCGGACGGAACCTGGGCGGCGGCCTTGGCCGGCTGGGCGGCGGTGCGGCGCAGGCGGAATTCCACCCGTTGCAGGCCGCCACCGCGCAGATCGACGAATTGCGAGAAGGCGCGGCCGGCGATGCGGGTGTCACGGCCGCAGGCGACGGCTTCCAGGCCTTCCGGCAGCGCGCCAGCGTCCAGCTGGACGACGTGCAGGCCCGGCGTGACGCCTTCGAAATGGAACAGGCCGTCGCGATCGGACACCACATAGGTGCCGTCCTCCAGCACCAGGCGGACGCCGGCGACGCCAATGCGGCCGTCTTCGCGACGCGTGGCGCAGGCGCCTTCGGTGACGCGGCCGACGATCGTGCCGCTGTCGGTCATCATCGGCGCAGTGACGCGCACCTTGGCCCGGGCTTCGCCGCTGGAGGCGCCCATGCTGCCCGTGGCGATCGCGCGGTTGATCGCGGCCCCGATCGGCGCATCCGGACCAATACTGACCTGATACTTGACTTTACTTGACTGAGACCCTGCGAATGTTCCCAGAACATAGGTCAGAGTCCGCCCGTCGGGACTGATCTGCGGGTCCGGCAGCGGCACATCGTCGCGGCGCGACGAGCCCTTCACGTAGCGGAATCCGCGCGGCAGCATGTCGACGAGCTTCACATCGTTGATTATGCGTGCGGCGCCCTGGTTGCGGACGTCCAGCGTGTAGCCGATCAGGTCGCCGAACGAGCCCTTCTGGTGCGAGACAGTCTTGTCCAGCGACAGGCCCTGGCTGAAATTGCGCACGACGAACGGTCGGGTGCCGCTGTCCAGCGGGATATCGACCTGCAGCGGCTCGGGTTTGGTCAGATCGAACGTCGCGCCCCACGACGCGTCGACGATCACGAAGCCGCCGCCATCCGGCGCTGTAAGCTTGGCGAGATCAGCAGCCGTGGCGGTTGACGGCGCCGTGTAGCCTGCCGGCGGCTCGATGAAGAGCGCGTAACGGCCGGCTGCGGTCAGCGGGAAACGATATTGTCCGTGGCCAGATTGATAGATGTCACCACCGGAGTCGACGACGTCCTGGCCGCTGATCACCGTGGACGGATAATCGCTGACACCGTCGTCGCCGTACACCTTGGCAGGCAGCCCGGTTTCCTGGTCGACCAGGGTGACACGCGCGCCATCGATCGGCGTTCCGGTACGAGAATCAAAGACATAGCCATAGGGGTCGATCAAGGCCTGCATCATGGCGGACTGGCCGCCATCGATGCCCGAGATCATGAAATCGAGCTTTGCGCCGCGCGGCGCGAAAATCTGGCAGTCGTTCGGCGACATGAGCTTGTCGGTCGCCGGGATGTAGCCGAGGAAGCGGCCGCTGTTGCGGGTCGACTCGCCGACCTTCAGCGTTTCGCGGTCGCCTTGCGGCGTCTCCACGGTGATGGTGATCTCTTCGCGGACGTTCGGGTCGCGGTTCGCTTCGGGCAGCGAAACGTCGATGAACATGGTCTCGCCGGCGTGGAACGAGGTCGTCTCGCGCAGCGGAACCTGCCTGGGGTCGAAGTCTTCCACGCCGGTCAGATCGGGCGTCTTGTAGCCCTGCCCCTCGACCAGGCACATGGTGCCGCCGGCGTTCAGAACGACCTCCGCCTCGGCTCCGCCCGCCAGGCGCATCAGGAGGATCTTGGGCAGCGTGTTCAGGATCTTGACGCTGGTGGTGTTGGAATTGACGCTCACCCGTCCGGTCGCGCCCGCATACGAGAGCTGCCCCGTGTTGGTGATGACGTCCTGCTGACGCGCATAGGCGGGCGAGAGCAGACCGGCGGTGATCGCCAGGCTCGTGAGCGCCAATTTCATGCGGGTCAGGAAGGTCATTCTGTATCCGAAAGCCGTCCCGGGCGGCGCGAAGCCGCCCGGTCAGGGTGCGAGTTGACTAGTTGATGGTGACGCGGAAGCGGGTCGTCGCGATCACGTTGGGCGCGATGCTGGGGATGGTCGTGGCGACCCGCGTGCCGTTGTAGACGGTCGCATCGCTGGCCTGAGCGCCGTCGAAGACGCACGCCCCAAGCGCGAACGAACCACCCACATAGGTGCTGCTGGCCTGGTAGGTGGTGTTGGTCGGAATGTTGTCCGCCAGGCCGACATTGGTGATCGCCTGAGCGCCGATGTTCTTGACCGCGATGCAGTACTCGACGACCGCGCCCGGGATGGCCTTGGGCGCGACGGCGCCGTTCAGCGGGTCGCTGATCACCAGGGCGTACTTGGTGACCTCGGCGCTGGCGGCGGCGATCATGTACTCGTCCCCGGCGCGGTGGCGCCCGTCGGGGACCAGGGCGACAAAGCGGGGGGCGCGGGCGAAGACCGTGCCGATCTGGTCCGGGTCGCCCAGCAGGCTCTGGATCAGGTCGGAGCCTAGCGAGCCGCCAGTGCCGCCGGCGGCCACGACCGCCGTCAGTTCCACGCCCGAGATGCCGTTGGCCGGGCCCGAGGCCGGAATATCGGCCACAATGAACACGGTCTTGGTCGCGCCCGCCGCCAGCTCATCGATGTAGGTCGCGGTGTCGACGCCGGCGTCGTACTGGTTGTTGCCGTTGCTGTCGACGAACACCCGAATGCTGGTCGCGGTATAGGTGTCGGTGTGGCCCAGCCCAGTCTGCGTGCCGATGACCGTGTTCGTGCCGAACAGCCGGATGTCCTGCACGGCGTTGGTCGAGTTGGTGACGGTGAACGTGGTGACCTGGTTGGCCTGGCCGTACGAGACGTTGGTCGCCGCGCCGCCGACCTCGGCCACGACGACGTTGGCCTTACGGTCGACGACGAACGAGGCGACGTTCGAGGCCACCGGCGACTGGGCGACGCTGTTGACCGAGTACGAGACCGTCGCGGTGTTGGTGACGCTGGTGCCGGCCTGGGTGCCGGTCGCGGCCAGAGCCGCCTGGCCCGACATCGCGGCGACGAGCGCGGACGCCCCCGCCAACCACATGTATTTCGATGATTTCTTCATGGTAGCCCCCGTTTCTGATTGGGATGAGACGCGCGTCACTTCAGGCGCGCGCGGAACGACATCTGGACCTCGCCGCCCGCCGGAACGGGTTGAGCGATGGCCCAGCGAAGGGTGGTGACGTCAGCGGCGTTCGCCGCGACGGGGCCGGCGGCGCCGGTCTTGGTCAGCTTGGCCAGCGGGCCAAAGGTCTGGCCGTCGATGGAGACCATCGGTGGCTTGGCGTCGGCCGGACCGGCGTAGATCAGGTCCTTGGCCAGCGGGTTGTTGATCACCACGCCCTCGGCCGGGCCGGCGGCGCCGTTGCGATAGGTCAGGACGTAGACGACCTGGTCGCCCGGCGTGACGCGCGCGGCGGGCTTCAGGGCGGTCGTGACCTTGCCGTCGGCGGCGCGGGTCTCGACTTCCTTGAAGACCGCGGTGGACAGAGTGGCTTCGCCGGCGTGGGCCGCATGGGCCAGCAGTCCGGCGACTGCCGTGGCAAGCAGAAGGGTCTTGATCATTCGGTGCTCCCGTTCGGGTTGATGCGAACCTTGAAGGTGACGGTGCGGCTGGACTGGGCGGCGAGATCGCCCAGCTCGACTTCGATGGCGCCGTTGGCGAAGCGACCCTCGTCGCCGTCGTCGGCGTCGCTCAGGCGCGCGCCGTCGAGGGTCAGGCTGCCGCTGAGATAGGTGGAGCCCACGGGAATGGCGTCGGTGATCCGCGCCTGGCGCGCGATGGCGCCGTTCCCGATGCGGGCTTCCAGGCTGTAGGTGATGATCGAGCCTGCAACGAGGCTGCCGTCCTCCAGCGGGTCGACCACCTCCTGCGACTTGATCAGGCGGGCGCTGACCTGTCCGACGCGATAGACGGCTGGCTGGCTGGTGGCGCCGCCGCGCAGATTGCGGCCGAACACCATGAACACGCCGGCCGAAGACATGTCGCCGTCGCCGCCGCCGTTCCGCAGCACCGCGGGGAAAGCCCGCATGCGGATGCGGCCCAGCGCGCCGGTCCTGGCGGTGGCGGGGATGTGGCACGACACCCACGCGACCACCGCCTCGCCCGGCGCCAGGACGGGCGTCGTCGAGGTGACGCGGTCTTGCGTCATGTCCAGCTTACCGTCGCCGTCCCAGTCGATGATGATCTGGCAAGTGTCCGGATCGAAGTCCTCGTCGTCGCTGTGCAACAGCGCTAGGTCGAAGGCTTCGCGGCCATTGCCCAGGTTGCGGATCCGGAACGCCAGGCGCTGGTTGTAGGCGTCGGCTTCGACATCGACTTCGGGGGTCAGGGTCTCGACGCTGACGTCGAGGATCTCCTGAACCCGCAAAGAGACCTTGTTGGAGTTCAGCGCCTGCTGGCCGTATTGATCGGTGAACCGCAGGGCCGCGACGTTATCGATCATCGAACCGGCGGGGGCCATCGACTCGGGCGTCGACTGGGCCTTCGACACGCTCGGCGCACAGGCCAGAGCGACGCTCAGAACGCACGCCGCAGCGACCGCGCCGCGCGGGGCGGTCGGCGTCTCGGCAAAGATGGCGTTCAGATGGCGCATGGGTCCGTCGAAGAGCGGGTACGAAAAATCTCGACCCACTCACGACGCGAGGACGCCTAATCAGACCTTACCAAAGGAGAACAAAACCAGAAATCTTAGACTATCGTCTAGTGCGAAACCCTACTTACCACTCGCCTCAAAATGAGTATCGTAAATCGGGATGCGACAGGCTGACACAACCGTGCGACGTCCTGTCGCAATCGTTTCCGGCTTTCAAAATTTAGAATTCAAGCTTCTGAAAAACCGGGGAAAATCCCGTATGCGTGCGGATTGCACCTATCTCGCATAGCAAAGCTCATCGAACCTCGGACACAACTGCGACACTACGCGCGATGACGCGCGCTCAAGTCCGCCCCATGCTCGCTTCAGTTGCTCAACCGGGGGCGGGACAACTTCATGCGCATTCTCATTATCGACAGCCATCCTCTGATGCGCGAGGCCATTCGAATGGTCACCCTGTCGGCATGGCCGAAGGCGCACACCGTCGAAGTCGGCGATCTGGCCGGTATCGAGGCCGGCTGCCGCTTCGGCGCCGCCATCGATCTGGTTGTGATGGATCCCGCCCTGCCGGGCGCCACAGGCCTGTCGGCCCTGATCCAGGTGAAGCAGCGCCTGCCGCACACGCCAGTCATCATCTTCGCCTCGCGTCGCGACGACGAAATGGTCGGTTTCAGCCGCGCCCTCGACGCCGCCGCCTTCATCCACAAGTCGGCCTGTCCTTCGGAAATGGTCGAGGTCCTCAAGTCCGCCCTCACCGGTGCACGCCTGTTCCCGACGCTGAACGGCTCGACCACGGTGCAGAACGAGCTGGCCGCCATGCGCAAGCGCCTGGACGCTCTGACGGCAACCCAGCTGATGGTGTTGCTGAGCATCGCCGTTGGCCGCCTGAACAAGCAGGTCGCCGCCGACATGCTTGTCTCGGAAGCCGCCATCAAAGCGCACCTGACGGCCATATTCCGCAAGCTGGGCGTTCACAACCGCGCCCAGGCCATGCTGGCCCTGCGTCCCATCCTGACTGAAGGCGCTGTCGCGGCCTGACGACCTAGCCGGCGAGCGCGCCGCGCACCGCCAACGCCGTCAACCGATCGCGAAGGCCCTTGGGCCTCTCCAAGCCTAGCCGCGCCAACGCGGCGTCCTGACCGCTTCTCCGTCCCAGCCCCTTCAGCACCAGACTGGCCAGCGTCCGCGGCTCGGCCTGGGCCGCCTTCAGCCGTCCCAGGGCCGGCAGCAGGCTCTCCTCCAGCGCATCGAAGTCCGATCCGAACGGCAGCAGCGGCGCCAGCCCCGCGGCCTTCAGCGGCGACAGAGCCTCGGCCACGCGCTCGGGCATATTGTGTCGGAAGGCTTCCGGCAGCGCATAACCTCGCTCCAGCTTGCCGGATTGCTTGGCCTTTTCCATCAGCGAGTCCTGAAAGCGGCTATCGGCGACCTTCAGCAGAGCGACGATCACGTCGCGATCCGTCCGCCCACGGAGATCGGCCACACCATATTCGGTGATCACCACGTCGCGCAGGTGACGCGGGATCGTGCCGTGGCCGTAGGACCAGAGGATGTTCGAGGCGGCCTTGCGCCCTGCCCCGCGCGTCGACGGCAAGGTGATCACCGACCGCGCGCCCTCCAGCGCGAAGGCCTGGGCCACGAAGTTGTACTGCCCGCCCACGCCGCTGACGACGCGGCCGTCCTCCAGCCCGTCGGACACCGCCGCGCCCAGCAGCGTGACCATCATCGCGGTGTTGATGAACCGAGCGTCCACGCGCGCGGCGCGTTTGGCCGCCTCGTCCCCGTAGAGTTCGTTGATCCCAGAGATCGCCTGCATCTGGAACTTAGCGCGATCGGCGGGCGGCATCTCCCGCAGCGCGCGGTAGAAGGCCCGCGGCCCCAGGAAGAAGCCGCCGTGCAGCACCGCGCCGTCGACCTCGCGCTTGAGAACGCCGGCCTTCCAGAGATCCAGCATGCAGTCGACGAACATCTCGGTGGCCGCATAGAGGCCGGTCTCGAAGCGCTCGCCATGGGTCGGCGGCGTGTCGGCCGCAGACACGGCCCTCAGCGCCTCGACAAACCGCGCCGGCTCGCGATGGCGGATGATCAACCCCTGAGCCACCGCGTCGCTGATCGAGCCGATGCCCATCTGCACCGTGCCGCCGTCGGGGATCAGGCCGGCCGCATGCAAGCCGATGGCATAATGGGCGTCGGGGATCGGCTCCTTGGGCGGGGCAAACAGCGAAAACTGTATGCTCTCCCCCTCCAGCACATGGCTGAAGGCGCTCTCCGACAGGTCGCCGTCGCCTGGCATGAACGGCAGCTCGTCATTGACCTGGCCCACCAGCAGGAAGTCCGCCTTGCCCGCCTTACGCGCGGCCAGCAGGTCCAGGGTGATGTCCGTGTTGCACGACAGGCTGTAGCGGTCATGCTCGCGCGCGACCAGTTGGGCCACGACATTGACGCCGCGCTCCAGCAAATAGCCGGCCGCGTGGGTGTAGTTGGCCGAGATGTAGCTGCGCTGGGCGCTCTCGACGGAAAGCCGCGTGCCGGCCTGGAAGAAGAACTCGTCGACCTGGATATTGTCCGGCAAGGCGTCGCGGCGCTGCACGTCGCCATAGGCCAAGGCCGGATAGCCCCCCAGGGTGCGCGCGATCACCGGTGCCAGGAAACGCGCCTCCAGGTCCGACTTGGGCCGCGGCGGCTCCAGGGTTAGGGCCGTAAAGATATGCAGCCGGATCGATGGGTCGGCCATGGCCCGCGCGAACAGGGCGTTGACCACATGGTTGGCCTTGCCCAGGCCTAGCGGCAGACCCAGCACGATGCGGCGGCCGACCTTGGCGATGATGGCGTCGGCCAAGCGTCCGGGATCGGTAAAGCGCTGCGTCATGCCTCCAGCTTGGACCAGCCGTCGGTGGGCTGGAAGCGCTCGCCGTACTTACGGGCGAGGTCTTCCAGCCTGGCCTTCACCTCGGCGACGCCCCGCTGGCGGGCATAGTGCAGCGGTCCGCCCCGGAATGGCGCGAAGCCGGTGCCGAAGATCATCGCCGCATCGATGACGTCCGGATCGCCGGAGACGCCCTCGCCCAGGATCGCCGCGCAGGTGTTGACCAACGGCAGGATCAGGCGATCGGCCATCTCCGGATCGGGCTCGGCGGCGTTCGGGGCCTTGACCGGATGGCCGCCCTTCCAGACGTAGAGTCCCTCGCCGGTCTTCTTGCCCAGCGCCTTCTGCTCGACCTTGTCACGCAGCCATTGCGGAGCGTCGGGCATGGGCCAGTTCAGCTCGCGCCCCAGCATGTCGGCGACGGCCAGGCAGATATCGAGCCCCACTTGGTCGGCCAGTTCGATCGGCCCCATCGGCATGCCGAACGCCTCGGCGGCTTTATCGATCGTCTCCTTGGCCACACCTTCGTCCAGCAAGGCCATAGCCTCGATCAGGTAGGGCGTCAGAGCGCGATTAACGATGAAGCCCGGCGCGCTCTTGGCCGGGGCCGGCAGGCGGTCGATCGCGCCGGTGAAGGCGCGTGCGGCCTTCTCGACCTCGGGATCAAGACCGTCATGGCGGACCACCTCGACCAGCTGCATGCGGGAAACCGGGTTGAAGAAGTGCAGCCCCACCAGCCGCTCGTGCCGCTGCAGGCCCTCACGCAGGGTTTCCAGCGGGATCGACGAGGTGTTGGTCGCCAGAATCGCGCCGGGCTTCATCTGCGGCTCGAGCTGGGCGTAGAGGCCCTTCTTCAGCTCCACCTTCTCCGGCGCGGCCTCGATGACCAGATCAGCCGAACGGACGCCCTCGCCCCTCAGGTCCGGGATCAGGCGGTCCAGGGCGTCGCGAACCTTCAGACGATCGTCGTGTGCGATCTTGCCGTAGAGCTCGGCCGCGCGCTTGATCGCCCCGCCGATCGGCTCGGCCTTCACGTCGGTCAGGGTGACGGTCAGGCCGCTCCAGGCGCACCAGGCGGCGATATCGCCGCCCATGGCGCCCGCACCGATGACGTGCACGCGCCGGATCTGTCCCTTCGCGCCCGCCAGTCCCTTGAGTTTCTCGCGCAGGAAGAACACGCGGATCAGGTTCTGGGCGGTCTCCGAGACCATCAGCCGGGCGAAGGAGCCGATCTCGGCGGCCTTCATCGCCTCGAAGTCGCCCCCGTGGCGCTCCCAAAGGTCGATCAGGGCGTTCGGAGCCGGATAGTGCTCCGGAGAAGCCTGCTTCTTGGCCTCTTCGCGCATGCGCCCAGCGGCCAGCTTGCGAGCCGGGCCGCTGTCCTTGAGCTTGTCGATCAGGCTGAGCCCCTCGCTACGCAGCTCGCCGCGAACGGCCGCATTGACCGCCGCTCGAACGTGACGCTCGGGTACGATCGCATCGACCAGGCCCAGGGCCTTGGCCTTGCGGGCCGAAATGGTCTTGCCCATCAGCATGAAGCTCATCGCCTGCAGCGGATCGATCAGCCGTGTGAAGCGCGCGGTGCCGCCCAGGCCGGGATGCAGACCTAGTTGGATCTCCGGGAAACCGAACTTCGCGCCTTCGACGGCAATGCGAACATTGCAGGCCAGCGCCACCTCCAGGCCGCCGCCCAGGGCATAGCCGTGGACCACCGCGATGGTCGGATACGCCTGCCCCTCCAGGCGGTCGGCGATGGCGTGGGCGCGCGCCATACGCTGCTCGACCTCGTTGACGTCGGTAGCGCCGCGGAACTGACCAACATCGGCCCCAGCGATGAACCCCGACGCCTTGGCAGAGCGGATCACCAGGCCGGTGGGCCGATCCGCCTCAAGGCTATCCAGAATGCGGTCCAGCTCGCCCAAAACCTCGTCGTCCAGGGTGTTGGCGCTGGCGTCGGCCTTGTCGACCACCGCCCAGGCCACGCCGTCCGGCGCGCGCGACAGCCGCCAGTGGCGATAGCCGTGATCGGTCAGCGGCGTGGGACCCAGGTCCAGGTCGCGGGCCCGGAGAAGGCCCAGAGCGCGGCCTTCCATGGCCATCCTCCTCAGACCCGCCCGATCAGCATGGCGCCGCCCTGGCCGCCGCCGATGCACTCGGTGGCGATGCCGCGCTTGAGATCCAGGCGCTCCAGGGCGTTGATCAGGTGCAGCACGATGCGGTTGCCGCTGGCGCCGACCGGGTGGCCAAGGCTGATCGCCCCGCCATCGACGTTCAGCCTCTTGCGATCGATCACGCCGGCCGCGCCGGACAGGCCCAGGACCTCGCGGCAGAAGTGTTCGTCCTCCCAAGCGGCGAGGCAGGCCAGCAACTGGGCGGCAAAGGCCTCGTTCAGCTCCCACAGCTCGATATCCTGCAGCGACAGGCCCGCGCGCTGCATCAGCGGCGTCGAGGCCAGCACCGGCCCCAGGCCCATGATCGACGGATCCAGCGCCGCCCATTCGCTGTCCACGATCACGGCGCGCGGCGCCAAGCCGTGCTTTCGCACCGCCTCCTCCGACGCCAGGATCACCCAGGATGCGCCGTCGGTGATCTGCGAGCTGTTGCCGGGCGTCACCTTGCCGAACGGTCGCTCGAAGGCCGGCTTCAGGATCGAGAGCTTCTCGATCGAGCTGTCGGGCCGCACGCCGTCGTCCTGGGCGTGAACCTTGCCGTCATGGGCGAAGGCCGGTTCGACCTCGCCATCCAGCCAGCCCGAGCTCTGCGCCTTGGCCAGGCGATGATGGCTCTCGGCGGCATAGGCGTCGGCGGCCTCACGGCTGATATTGAAGGCGTAGGCCAGGACCTCGGCGGTCTGCCCCATGCCGAGGTCGGTGATCGGATCGGTCAGGCCGCGCTCGAGGCCAACGATCGGCGTCAGCATGTCAGGCCGGAAACCGGCCATGGCCTTGACCTTGTCGATCGGGGCCTTGGCGCCCTGCAGGCTGGACAGCCACTCGACGGCTGACTGTTTCAGCACCAGCGGCGCATGGCTCAGGGCCTCAGCCCCGCCGGCCAGGATCAGGTCGGACGAACCCTCGCGGATGTAGCGGAAGGCGGTGTCGATCGACTGCATGCCCGAGCCGCAGTTGATGGCGACGGTGAAGGCGGTCATCTCGGGACCGCAGCCCAGGCGCAGCGCGGCGACACGGGCGGGGTTCTGCTCGTCGGCGATGACGTTGACGCAGCCCAGGATCACCTGATCAAAGGCGTCGGGCGCGAAGGGCTGGCGCAGCAGCAACGGCCGCCCGCACTGCACCGCCAGATCGACCGGGGTAAAGGGCCCCGGCCCGCCCCGCGCTTTCAGGAACGGCGTACGCGCGCCGTCGACGACATAGACCGGACGGCCTGAACGCTGTGCTGCTGCCATGACGCTTCCCAACCAGAGGACAGCGACACAACGCCGGACGGCCCAGGTTGCTCCCACCTAAGGGCGCGGCTTTCGCGATGATCCGCAGTGGGATCCCGCGATGGGAGCGTCAGCGGGCGCCGCCCAGCGAGCGATTGAAGCCGTCGAAGCGTCCTTCCGCAAAGCGGCGATCCTCCTCGACCAGCGACGTCATGCGCAGCTCGCGCTCGGCGGCCGCCTGGGCCCGCCCCGCGGCTGAGCGAGCCTCGGCCAGGCGTTCGCGGCTCTGGGCCAGCTCGGCCTGGACCCGGTCGCGTTCGGCGGCGGCGTCGGTCGCCTGGCGCTCGGCGTCGTCCAGGCGGTCCTCGACCACGCGCAGACGCAAGGATAGCCGCGCAATGATTGCGGCCAGGGTGATCGACAGGATCGTCGCCGCCAACAGGGCGACCAAACCGAAAGACATGGTGTTCATTCCCCCGAAATAGCCTCAGTCGTCGTCCTTGGAGGGCCCGGACGTCTTGTCCGGGCCCTCGGCGACAAGCCCCTCGCGGAGCCTATCGACATGTCGCCCCCATAGCCCCACCGAGGCGACAACGTTGGGACGCCTAGGCGTTGAAGCCCGACCGCAGGCGCTCGGTCTCGAGCGACGACTTGGCGAAGTCCAGGACCTCGCCCACCAGGACAGGCAGGTTGTTCTCGATGACGCCGTGCTCGCGCGCCCAGACGCGCAGGGCGTGGCGCAGGAAGGCGTTTCCGACTTCGGGGGCAGGCGTGGTGTCGTTGATCTGGTCGAAGGGCACGGCGCGGCTCCAGCTCAGGATCGAAAAGGAGGACCCGGCCGGCGGTGGCCGGGTCCCAGTCGGTTCACGCGGCCGGCGGCGATCAGGAAATCAGTGATGGCGTCCTGAGCGTCGCGGTCGACAGTGGGACCATGTTCGCGGAAGCGGCGCCTTGGATGTGATGATCTGCACATCCGGAAAAATTGCTATTTCTTGCGGGGTTCAGAAGGCCCGCGACAGGCTGAAGATCGGGGTGGCTGGAAAGCCTTTGCGCCCCTGGGTTCGGCCGACATATCCACATCGGACCACGTCGCCGTGGAAGGTCGCCAGCGCGCCCGCCAACGCCTCGCTGACATAGGCCGAGCCAGGCGCGACGTCCGGCTCGATCCGCGCTGCGACCACGACGTGCGCGCCCATGACCGCGGGCGCCTTGGTCAGGGGATTGGTTCGCAGGTGTACGGGTCCGTAGTGGCCGCCGATGCGCAGGCCCAGGCCGTGCGGCAGGCCCAGGGCCGCCAGATCCAGATCGCGGTGAGCTTCCAGCAGGGCCAGGGCCGCCAGCGCCGCATCGATCGGTCTGTCGAACACCAGGAAGACCCCGTCTCCCCAGGTCTCGACGTGCAGCGGCGGCGCTTCCAAAGCGCCGACCGCCTCGGCGATGTTGCCCATCACGCCGTCGATGAAGGCCGGAATCTGGTCGTCGCGCAGCGCGCCGAAACCCTGGACGTCGGCGAACAGCATCGCCTTCATCGCCCGCTGCGCCCCCTGCCCGGCGGCCAGGCGCTGGCGCGGCGCCGGCGGCGGGCGCTTGACGTCGATGATGGCGCGGCGACGGCCGCCCAGCGCCCAGTAGGCCAGGTCCGCGGATACGCCGGCCGGTCCTTGTGTCGGATGTCCGTCCCAGATCGCCAGTTGGATCGCCTCGGTCGACAGGGTCTGGGCGCGCAGGACGGCGCAGCCCATGGCGAACTGGCTGGAATAGGCGAAGACCTGCTCGTCGCCACGATAGGGATCCTGAGCGGCGTAGCGGATCGAGGCGGCGCGCGCCATGCAGCGCTCGAAACGCTGGACCCAGTCGGCGCCGAACGGAGCGACGGAGACCTCGATAAACGAGGCGCGACCGACCGGCAGTACGACATGGAGTTCGGCGCCGGCGTCCAGCAAAGCCTCGGCGATGACGATGTCGCTGCCCGCGGCCAGGCCGCCATAGGCGAAGCCGATCCCCTGGGCGCGGATCAGATCATCGGCCCGCTGGCGCAGCTCGTCGCCATCGAGCGCCCCCACCCCGTCCGGTGCAAAGATGTGGCCGGTGAAGTGCGCGCAGACCGGCGGCCGGAACGGGTCGAGCCAGGCGCTTTCCCCGCCGGTTTCGCGGCAGAGCATCTCCAGTTGTCGCAGGGTCGAGGCGTGGGCCGCATAGGCCGTCGGGGCCAGGGCGATCGCGGCCCGCAGCGTCTGGCGGGCCGCCTCGCGGTCACCGGTCAGGAACCGGGCCTCGGCGCGACTGGCCAGCTCGTAGTAGGCGCCCTCCCCGACCAGCCCCTCGGGCGTCGGGATCGCCAGGGCCGCGATTGCGCGAACGGCGGCGCCCGCATGATCGCCGGCCACCAGCGTCATGGTCGCGGCGTTGATAGCGCCGTAGATGCCGCCGAACTGGTCGTGGAGGGTCTCATAGCCCTGGCGCGAGGCCTTGGCGAAGGCGACCCGTCTCCCGCCGCGTGCGCCCAGCGCCACGTCCTTCAGCAGCCGCGCGCCCAGCGCCACGGCGTCGGCGTGATCGCGAACCTCCGCCAATCCCAGGCGGACATATTCGGATCGCGCGAAGTCCAGAGCCCCAGCACGCGCCAGGCACAGAACCGCCGCATAGGCGATCTCTGGCGTGGTCTCTCCCGCTTCCAGGGCGGCGTGGGCGATATCGTAGGCGGCGAGGATCTCGCCGCGCCGGATCAGCGCGGCGATCTCCCCCTTGTCGAACAGCGCCGCTGCGGTCAGGGAACCTGGCCTATGCCGTTGTCGACGTCCGGATCCAAGTTGATCTGTTGGCCGAACCGGTCCTGCATCAGCAGGCTGTATTCGTAGACGCCCATGCGCTTGCATTCATAGATGATCTTGAAGCGCGTATGGCGGCTGGGCTCGTCCTCGCCCGGAAGCGTGTACGGCACCCAGACATAGCTGGAGAAGTTGACGCCGAAATCGCGCTCGATCGTGATCGGACGCGCCTGGAAGGTCCAGCCGGCCTCGATCAGCGTATCGCTGAGCGTGAACACCAGTTCGCAACGTTCCTGGAGGTCCAGGGTGAGGCGTTCCGGGTTTTCCGGATCGGCCACGTTCATGAAGCAGTAGTTTTCGTCCATGCCGACGACGACAAAGACGACCTTGTGCGGAACCGGCTCGTCGACCGGACCAGAGGTGGTGATGGTAGCCATTTAAAGTGCCTCCCGACTGACCGCGCCACCTAGGGGTGACTCTTTCCAGAACGCAAGGAATGCGGGGTGCGCGTAGCCGTGTTTCTTGAGGGCGCCAACGATTGCGCGCGCCTCGTCCTTGGCACCGGTTGCGGCATAGGCGCGGGCCAAGGTGTCCAGGCCGGACGGCGCCAGGGCCTGGCGCTTCGGCGTCAGGACCGCGATGGCCTCCTGGGCGTGGCCAGACGCCAGATTGGCGAAGCCCAGCATGGCCGAAAGGTCTTCCTTGCCTTCGTGCGCGCTGGCCGCGGTCTTGATCTCGGCCAGCAGCGCCTCGGCCAGGGCGCGAGCGCGAGCTTGATCGCCATCCAGCTGCGCCAGCACCACCGCCTGTTGCTTGAGCCGGCCGTCCAGCTCCGGACGCCAGACCTTGGCCGACTGGCCGGTGCGCGTTCTGGCCAGTTCGGTGGTCGCCTCCGCATGGATCGCCTTGGCCCTGGCGAGTCCGCCGGCGCCAGACCAGGCCTCGAAATCGACCATGTCCAGCTGCGCGACCAAGATGAACTCGCGCCAGCGGGCATTGGTCGGGTCTAGCGCCGCCAACTCGGTAAGCTCCTCGAGACCCGTCGTCGAATGAGCCCGCGCTTGGGCGGCGCGGCCCAGGTCCAACTCCAGCCGGGCCAAGGCCAGCCGCGACGCGACGCTCTTGGCCGCCAGGCGCTTGTCGCTCGGCGATGCGTCCACGGCTTGGGCCAGGAGCTTGGTGGCCATCTCGCGCTCCACATAGGCCTCGCGCGGACGCCCCATCAGCAGGAGGCTGTCGGCCGCCCAGGCGCGCGAATTGGCGCCGTCGGCGATCTTGGCCTTGCCGGCCGGCCCACGCGCCCGTTCGGCCTCGAACACGCCGAGGGCTGTGCGGAACGCCGCGAGCGCCTCTTCCGGCCGTCGCTGCTCGAACAGCAGGGTGCCGAGGTTGTTGTTGGCGTAGGCGACCTCGATCCGCCATTCGGGGCGATTGGGATCCAGCGCCACCAGCCGGCGCGCCAGCTCGTCATAGCGCTTGAAGCCCCGCTCGGCGCCGGCCACGTCGCCGCGCCGCCATTCCATGTAGGCCAGCCAGAAGACGTTCTGGGCCTCGTCGAAGATACGCTCGCCGTTGTCCGGGTCACGCTGGACCAGGGCGTGGGTCGTCGCCGCGGCTTGGGCGAAGGCGTCCTGCGCGCCCTTCCAGTCGGCGCGCTGCTCGCGGATGGTGCCCAGCAGGGTCTGGGCCTTGGCGCGCTGGGCCAGGGCCTTGTCGTCCAGCCGGTCGTCGGTGGACTTGGCATAGTAGGCCAGCACGCGTCCGCCGACGCCGTCCAGCACATCGAGGCGCCCCACCGGCTCCAGTTGCTCGCGCAGGTCGCCCAACATGTAGGCGACCAGGGCTTCGGTCTCGTCGCGCTGGGCGCGGGCAACCTCGCGGGACTTCAGAGTGACGACGGTCATCGCTCCCATGCCCACCGACACCACCACCGCAGCCGCCGTGAAGGCCGTCATGACCTGGAGGCGACGGCGGGCGTCGCGCTGCACCAGCTGATCCAGGCTGACGTCCAGCAGGCGCGCGGCGATTTTCAGACGGGCCAGGCGACGACCGTCCGCATCGGGACGCAGGTCCACCGCCAGGGGCTCGACACCCTCGGGCAGCGCCGCGCGCAGGGCCGGCGGCAACACGGCGTCGAGCGTGACGTCGGCTGGCGTCTCGGGCGTGATCAGGCAGACGATCCGGGCGACGTCGCCGCGGTCGATCACGTGCGCCACTTCCTGGTCCACCCAGCGCGAGGCGGCCGAGTTCGGCGAGCAGAGCACGATCAGGGCGTCGGAGCGATCCAGGGCGTCGCGGATGACCTCGGAAAGGTTCGACGCGGCGCTCAGCTCTTCCCGGTCGCGAAAGATCGGCCGCAGGGCGCCCGTCGATGCGCCATCTCGCCCTTTCGTCAGCGCGCGCGGCGCGCGATACGTCTCCAGCGCGCGATGCAGCCATTCGGCAGTTTTGCGGTCGCGATGACTATAGCTGATAAAGGCCTTGTATCGCTGTCGACTATCCATCCGCCCCTCAACGATCCCGGCTCCAGACCGACGGCAGGAGCGTAACCGATGACCGCGATTCCCTCATCGCCCCCGCGCCTGTGAGCCTTATGCCAACCGACGCCGCCGCCAAAGACTTTCGCGCGAACAAACTCTTCCGGCACATGACCGGCAAAGAGATCGAGGCCCTGTCGCCGTCGATCGAGCTGCTGCGTTACGGCAAGGGCGAGATGATCCTGCAGCGCCAGGACCAGGACGGCGGAATCTATCTGCTGCTGGACGGCGCCCTGCTGGCCAACCAGTACGCCAAGTCCGGCCGCGAGGTCGGCTATCGCCGGATCGCTCCGGGCGGCTATTTCGGCGAAATCGCCGCGATCGACGGCCTGCCGCGCTCGGCCAACATCGTGGCGGTCGAGGACGTACGGATCGCCCGCGTGCCTCAAGCCCAGGTTCGTCGCCTGTTCGAGACCTCGCCGAACTTCATGCGGGCGCTGCTGGAGGACATGGCCGGCCTGACCCGCGCCCTGACCGACCGCCTGTTCGAACTGACCGCCGTCTCGGTGGCCTGCCGGGTCGATATCGAGCTGCTGCGCATGGCCACCGCAGCCGGCGGCGACGGCGAGACGGCGCTCATCACCCCCTGCCCCACCCACGCCGAACTGGCCGCCCTGCTGGGTAGCCAGCGCGAGCCGGTGACGCGTGAACTGAACCGCCTGGCGGGCCTGAACATCGTGCGCCAGACCGGCCGCACCCTGCACGTGCTGGACGTGCCGGCCCTGGCCGCCGAGATCGAGCGGATCGGCGGCGAGGTCTAGCCGACCCTAGTGGTTGTCGCGCGGCAGGCCCTTGGTCTGGGCGATGCGCTGGTACTTCACGGCCGGCTCCAGCACCGCGCCGGTCTCCATCTGGCCGACCACCGCACGCTGCATCTCCTGCCAAGGCGTCTGGCTTTCGGGATAGGCAAAGCCGCCGGCCGCCTCCAGCGCCTTGCGGCGCTCGACCGCTTCCGCAGCCGAGATCAGCACGTCCACCCGCGACTTGCGCAGGTCGAAGCGCACCCGGTCGCCGCTCTTCAGCAACCCAAGACCCCCACCCGCCGCCGCTTCCGGCGAGGCGTTCAAGATCGACGGCGAGCCCGAGGTCCCCGACTGGCGGCCGTCGCCGATGCACGGCAGCTGGGTCACGCCCTGGCGGATCAGATAATCGGGCGCCCGCATGTTCACGACCTCGGCCGCGCCGGGATAGCCGATCGGGCCAGCGCCGCGCA
>CAZRPD010000053.1:0-27640 GCA_964601775.1 uncultured Caulobacter sp.
GGGGCCTGGCCCTGATGAAGCAGGCCAAGGCGGCCGGCGCCCAGGTGGCGATGCACGCCATCGGCGACCGCGGCAATCGACTGGTGCTGGACTGGTTCGACGAGACGCTCGCTGGGGACAAGGCCGCGCGCTGGCGGATCGAGCACGCCCAGATCGTCGCCGACACCGACCTGCCGCGCTTTGCCAAGCTGGGGGTCATCGCCTCGATGCAGCCCAGCCACGCGATCGGCGACCTGTTCTTCGCTCCGGCGCGCCTGGGCAAGGACCGCCTGCACGAGGGCTATCGCTGGAAGGACTTCCTGACGGCCGGCGTGGTGGTGGCCGCCGGCTCGGACGCGCCCGTGGAGGTCGGCGATCCGCGCATCGAATTCTACGCCGCCGTCCATCGCCACAGCCTGGACGGCTTCGCCAACGCCGACTGGCATCTGGACGAGGCTGTCACCCGCGCCCAGGCCCTGAAGATGCTGACCCTGGCGCCCGCCTATGCCGTGTTCCGGGAGAAGGAGCTGGGCACGCTGGAGGCCGGCAAGAAGGCCGACGTCACCGCCTTCTCCAAGGATTTCATGACGGTGGAGCCCAAGGAGATCCTGACCGCCCAGCCTGTCCTCACCGTGGTGGACGGCAAGGTCGTGTTTCAGCGCCAACCTTAGCGACATCGTCACCAAACTGTCGCATTAAGGGCCCGCCCGGCGTCTAGTTTGGCCGGGCGATGCGATACGAGGTGGCCGTGCGCCCGTCCCTGCCGACTCTCTTCAGCGCCGCGGCGCTGGGTCTGTCGTCCTCGCCGGCCATGGCGCAGGCGCTCAGCGCGGATGAGGCGGCGGCCCTGCGCGCCGAGATCGCCACGCTGAAGGCGCAGCTGCAGCGGATGGAGCAGAAGCTGGACGCCGCCAGCGCCGCGCCTCAGCCGGCCGCGCCGGTGGCGCCGCCGGCCGAACCCGCGACCGAGATCGCCTGGAAGGGCTCGCCGCAGTTCGCCAGCGAAGGCCGCACCTTCAAGGCCAAGGGCCGAATTCAGGCTGACGCCGGCTACGTCTCGCATCCTCGGGGCGCGTCCGACCGCGGCCTGGGCTACGCCGCCGAGATGCGCCGCATCCGCCTGGGCGGCGAGGGCAGCCTGAGCAAGGCGTTCGGCTACAAGCTGGAGCTTGAGCTCTCCGACAACGCCGTCGATCTGGTCGATACCTTCGTCACCTGGAAAAGCGGCCCGTGGGAGCTGGCCCTGGGCAATCAGAACCAGTTCCAGGCCCTGGACGAACTGACCGGCGACACCACCGGCGCGACCATGGAGCGGGCGGCCTTCACCGACGCCTTCAACTTCGAGCGCCGCCTGGGCCTGGCGGCCCAGTACGAGAAGGCCGACTGGATCCTGCAGGCCGGCCTGTTCGCCGACGATATCGACGCCCTGGCCGACAGCGCCGACGGCCCTGACGGCGGCGACGAGAACAACAGCTACGGTTTCGACGGTCGCGTGGTCTATGCGCCCAAGCTGGGCCAGACCCAGCTGCACCTGGCGGCCTCGGCTCACTGGCGCGACCTGAAGCGCTTGAGCGAGGCCGGCACGCGCTACCGTCAGCGCCCCTATCTGCACACCAGCAACAGCCGGCTGATCGGCACGGGCGTGCTGGATGTTCGCGACGAGGCTCACTACGGCGTCGAGACCGGCTTCGTGCGCGGCCCCTGGCACGGCGCGGCCGAGGCTCACTGGCTGGAGAGCGATCTCGTCACCGGCCCCACGCCCCGGTTCTTCGGCGGCTATGCCGAGCTGGGCTATTTCCTGACCGGCGAGACCCGCGGCTATGGCGGCGGCATCTTCGAGCGCACCAAGACCCGCCGTCCGCTGGGCGTCGGCGGCCTGGGCGCGCTGCAGGTCAATCTGCGCTACGACTATCTGGACATGAACGACCGCGGCGTCGTCGGCGGTCGCCAGAACGCCTGGATCGCAGCCCTGGTCTGGCAGCCCATCGACTATCTGCGCTTCAATCTCAACCACGGCTGGCTGTCGTTCGACGACGCCATACCGCTGGCCAATGGCGACCGCAGCTATCGGGTCCGCGCCACCGGCGCGCGGATGGAGCTGGACTTCTAGGTCCGTAGCGCTTGCCTCCTCACGATTCCCGCACCACTTTCGGGACATGAGTGACCGTTCGACCGGCCAGGCCCCTTCGAAGCTGACCGCGGTCCTGGGTCCGACCAACACCGGCAAGACCCACCTGGCCGTCGAGCGCATGCTGGCCCACGGCTCGGGCATGATCGGCCTGCCGCTGCGCCTGCTGGCCCGCGAGATCTACGACCGCATCGTCAAGCTGCGCGGCAAGGCCAGCGTCGCCCTGATCACCGGCGAAGAGAAGATCGTCCCGCCGCGGGCGACCTATTTCGTCTGCACGGTCGAGGCCATGCCGCTGGGCCGCGAGGTCGAGTTCATGGCCGTCGACGAGATCCAGCTGTGCGCCGATCCCGAGCGCGGCCACATCTTCACCCATCGCCTCCTGCATGCGCGCGGCAAGTTCGAGACCATGTTCCTGGGGGCCGGCACCATGGCCCCTCTGGTGCGCCGCCTGCTGCCGGACGCCGAGATCGTCGGGCGCGAGCGGTTCTCCAACCTGTCCTATGCCGGCTCCAAGAAGCTGACCCGGCTGCCGCGGCGCACAGCGATCGTCGCCTTCTCCACCGACGCGGTCTACGCCATCGCCGAGCTGATCCGCCGCCAGCGCGGCGGCGCGGCCGTGGTCATGGGCAGCCTCTCGCCCCGCACCCGCAACGCCCAGGTGGCCCTCTACCAGTCCGGCGAGGTCGACTTCCTGGTGGCCACCGACGCCATCGGCATGGGCCTGAACATGGACGTCGACCACGTGGCCTTCGCCGGCCTGCGCAAGTTCGACGGCAAGCGCACCCGCTGGCTCTATCCGCAGGAGGTCGGCCAGATCGCCGGCCGGGCGGGCCGCTACACCCGCGACGGCACCTTCGGCGTGACCAGCGACTGCGAGGAGATCGACGAGGACCTCGTCGAGGCCGTCGAAAGCCACACCTTCGAGCCGATCCAGGCCGCCGAGTGGCGCAACGCCCGGCTGGACTTCGGCTCGCTGCCGGGCCTGCTGCGCTCGCTGTCGGAGACGCCCAAGCGCAACGGTCTGTCGCTGTCGCAGGAGGCGCTGGACGAGCGCACGCTGCGGGCCCTGGCCAAGCAGGATGACGTCGTCGCCCGCTGCAAGACCGACCGCTCGGCGCTCTTGAAGCTGTGGGACGTGTGCCAGACGCCGGACTTCCGCAAGACCACCGACGACGAGCACCAGCGCATGGCGCGCACCCTGTTCGACGATCTGACCACGGGCCGCAAGCGCCTGCCCGAGGACTGGGTCGGCGGCCAGTTCAAGGCCCTGGACCGCACCGACGGCGAGATCGACAGCCTGGCCGCGCGGCTGTCGGGGGTGCGCACCCTCAGCTACATCGCCAACCGTCCCGACTGGGTGGCCAACCCCGCCCACTGGCAGGGCCTGACCCGCCAGCTGGAAGACCGGATCAGCGACACCCTGCACGAAAAGCTGATGGCCCGGTTCATCGACCGCCGCACCAGCGTGCTGATGAAGCAACTGGGCGAGCGCGAGACCCTCTATGCCGGCGTCGGCCAGGACGGCGAGGTCACGGTCGAGGGCCATGTGGTCGGTCACCTGTCGGGCGTGGCCTTCACCCCAGTCAAGGCGACCTCGGCCCTGGAAGAGAAGGCGCTGCGCAACGCCGCCCAGCGCGCGGTCGGCCCCGAGATCGCCCGCCGCCTGGGCGTGATGGCCAGCGAGGCCGACGACGCCTTCGCCCTGACGCCGGACGGCGCGATCCTGTGGCGCGGCGAGGCGGCCGGGGCCGTGCGCCACGGCCTGCCCCTGCTGTCGCCCCGCGCCCGCCTGCTGGGCGAGTTGGGTCCCGCCGCCGCCCGCGAGCGGGCCGAACGCCGCCTGGACGCCTTCCTGGCCGGCGAAGTCGACCGCCATCTGGCCCCGCTGCGCAAGCTGGAGCGGGCCCTGGCCGGCGGTGAATTGCGGGGTCTGCCGCGCGGGATCTCGCACCGGCTGCTGGAAGCCGGCGGCGTGCTGGACAAGCGGCCGGTCGATCCTGAACTGAAGGCGCTGAGCCAGGGCGAGCGCCGCACCTTGAAGAGCCTGGGCGTGCGGATCGGGGCGTTCAGCCTCTATTGCCCCGGCGTGCTGAAGGCCGAGGCCATCGCCTGCGCCCGCGCCCTGAACCCGACCGGCTGGCGCGGGGCGCTGACGACGCTAGAGCCCCTGCCCTCGCCCGAACCGTCGTTGCGCGAGCTCTCGGCCAGCGGCCTGCGCGCCGTGGCCGGCTACACGACGCCGGTCGAGGCGCTGGAGACCCTGGACGCCCTGCTGCGCGCCGATCAGCAGCTTGGCGGCGTGGTGCTGACCGACCCGGCGCTGGAGAAGCTGGGCTGGACGGCCAAGCAGGCTTCCAACGTGCTGCGAGCGCTGGACTACACCCCGGCCATTCGCGCCAAGCCCGACCAGCCGATCGTCTGGAAGCGCCGCGGCGCCGCCAAGCTGGAGCAGAAGCCGGTCAAGGCCAGGCCGGACTCGCCGTTCGCGGCCTTGGCCAAGCTGACCGAACCGCCGCCTCCGCCCGAACGGCGCAAGCGTCCTCGTCGGCGCAAGCCGGCGGCCCCGAAGGCGGCCGCGTCGTGACCGATACGCACGGAGAGTCGGTCCGCGCCGACGTCTGGCTATGGCGGGCGCGGTTCTTCAAGACCCGATCCTTGGCGGCGAAGTTCGTCGACGAAGGCCGGATTCGCCTGACCCGCACGGGCGCGGAGAGCCGGATCGACAAGCCGTCGCGGACGGTAAAGCCGGGGGATGTGCTGGTGTTCGGCCTGGCCGGGCGGCTGATCGCAGTGCGGGTGCTGGACTGCGGCGAACGCAGGGGACCGGCGGTAGAGGCGCGGGGATTGTACGAGGCGGTGGAGGGCTGACGACTTGCCCCCTCCGCGCTGCGCGCTCCTCCCCCGGAGGGGGAAGACGGACACGGCGTCGCCGTCTGCCCCCTCCGGGGGCGGACGACCGCGAAGCGGTCAGGTGGGGGCCAGTGCTGAGCTAGCCGCCAAACCCCCGCAAGAACCCCGCCACTTCCCCCGCCGGCATCGGCCGGCCGAAGTGGTAGCCCTGCACCTGGTCACACCCGTACCGCGACAGGGCCGCCAGCTGTTCGGCGTCCTCGACGCCTTCGGCCACCACCTTCATGCCCATCGACGTGCCCAGCGTGATCACAGCCCGGACGATGGCCTCGTCCTCGTCGTTCTGGACGAAGGACTTGTCGATCTTCAGGCGGTCGATCGGGAACTGCCGCAGGTTGGCCAGGCTGGCATAGCCGGTGCCGAAATCGTCCAGGGCGATCATCACCCCGGCCTCGTGCAACTGGCGGACGGTGTCGCTGACCAGGTCCGAACCCCAGCCCATATAGACGTTCTCGGTGACCTCGATGGTCAGCCGCTCGCAGGGCACGTTCCAGCGGTCCAGGCGCTCCTGGATCTCCTGGGCCAGGCGACCACTACGGAACTGGGCCGAGGAGATGTTGACCGCCACGCGGCCGAAATCGACGCCAGCATCCAGCCACTCCCGCATCTGGCGTAGCGCGGTCTCGAAGGCCATGTCGCCCAGCTTGAGGGAGAGATCCTGGTCCTCGAACGCAGCCATGAACCGGGCCGGCGTCAAAATCCCCTGCTCGGGGTGCTCCCAGCGCATCAGGGCCTCGAAGCCGGCGACCTTGTGCTCGCGGATGTCGACGACCGGCTGATAGAACAGCGTGAACTCGTTCTCGGCCACGGCCGCACGGACGTCGCGCAGCAGCTCCAGCCTCTGCTCGACCTCGGACCGCATGGACGGCTCGAACACGATGCTGCGGTTGCGCCCCGCCTCCTTGGCCCGATAGAGCGCGATGTCGGCGTTCTTGATCATGTGGGCGGGATCGGCGTCGGGATCGCCGTGCAGGGCCGCCCCGATGCTGGCGCTGGCCGTGAAGCTGCGGCCGCCGTGCTCGATGGGCCGGCGCAGCAGGTCCTGCAGCTTCTCGATCGGCCGGGTCATGTCGGCCTCGCTATGCAGGCCGCGCAGGATCACCGCGAACTCGTCGCCGCCCAGCCGCGCGACCGTGTCGCTGGCCCGGAAGGCGTGCTGCAGCATGCCCGCCAGGCGCTTGAGAAGAGCGTCGCCGGCGTCGTGGCCCAGGCTGTCGTTGATGTCCTTGAAGTGATCGACGTCGATCATGATCAGGCCGAACATCTCGCCCAGGGTCTCGGACGCGGTGACCGCCTCCTGGAAGCGATGCTGGAACAGCGCCCGGTTGGGCAGGCCGGTCAGCGGATCGCGGAAGGCCAGGGTCTCGATCGCCTCGGTGTGGCGGCGGCGGTCGGTGATGTCCTTGAAGAGATTGACCAGCTTCTCGGGCTTGCCGTCGGCGCCGACGAACACCTTGCCGACCGAGCGCACCCAGGTCTCGACCCCGTCGTCGCGATTGAGCTTGAATTCGAACACCCGCGCCTCGCCGACCTTGCGGGTGGCCACCAGGTCCGTGCAGCGCTGCCGATCGTCGGGATGGGCGACCTCCAGCGGATCGTCCTGAAAGGTGCACCACTTCTGCAGCTCGGGCGCGGTGCCCGAGAAGTAGACCTCCTTGGTGCGCAGGTCGTATTCGCGGACCAGCAGGTCGTCGAGCTCCAGCGCCATGCGCAGGCGCTGCTGGTCGCGCTCGGCGCGCAGTACGCTGTCGGCATAGCCGGTGACGTCGCGGGCGGTGATCATCACCGCATAGACCTGCTCGCCGTCGCGGCAGGCGTTGAATTCGGTGCGCCAGATGCGCTGTGCGCCGTGCTCGTCCAGCACGGGCAGATAGCGCGAGAACGCCAGCCCCTCCTGCGCGCAGGCGCGCAAGGCCTCGACGTCCTCGGGCGCGACCAGGCCGCCGGCCACCGCGTCGCCCTCGACGGTCAGGCGCGGGGCGATGCCTTGCGCGGTCCATTCGGGACTGACGGCGACCAGGGCCAGGTCATGGTCCAGCAGGGCGGCGGCGAAAGGGATCTCGCGCACGAACGCGCCCAGCGCCCGGGCGCGGGTCCGCGCCTGGACATGGGTTTCGGCGTCGACCTCGAATCCAGTTTGGACGGCCAAGGCGTGAATCTTCATATAGTCGGCTTTCCGACGTTGTTTTTATTGGGCGTTTCCCCGGACGGCATAATCACGTTCGTTCAATAAGAAATGGTTTGCGGCCGGACGATTGAACGGTGTTCGCGAACGCATTGCGGCGCGGCGAGGGGTGCGTCATGGCCACGCCGAGAGAATTCCTGGCCGCGTACGCAGGCGAGCCGCATTGACAAGCGGCCCCCAGACTTCGAAAACGCCCGCGCCGTAACTTCCCGCGACTATCTTCCCGAGTTTTCGATGACCTACATCGTCACCGACGCCTGCGTCCGCTGCAAGTTCATGGACTGCGTGGAGGTGTGCCCGGTCGATTGCTTCTACGAGGGCGAGAACTTCCTCGTCATCAATCCGGACGAATGCATCGACTGCGGCGTGTGCGAGCCCGAGTGCCCGATCGACGCCATCAAGCCGGACACCGAGGACGAGGCCGACGGCAAGTGGCTGCGCATCAATTCCGACTATGCCAAGGTCTGGCCCAACATCACGGTCAAGGGCGTCCCGCCGGCCGACCGTGAGGATTTCGAACGCGAGACCGGCAAGTTCGAGAAGTACTTCAGCGAAAAACCCGGCAAGGGCTCCTGATCCCAGCCGCGTCTCCGACCTGATTTCTCAAGGTTGAACCGCCGCCCGGCCGCGAAAGCTTGGCGGCGCGCTCGCGCATGCCGGGTCGCAACCCTTTCATAGGGCTGAATTTTATGCTATTGTCTGCGCCGACGTGACAATTGCGGTCATCGCGATTGGTCCGTCATGTCGAAGAAGCCGTTTCGAGAAGCCATTTGAACCGGCTCGCCCGATCGAAGGCGAAGGTGTCTTAAAGGTCTATTCCAAATCCTGACAGGCTTGGCCCCGCAACCAGTATTTCGCGGCGCGGGAACCCGTCTTCTTTTGGCTTGGAACAGAACACGGCGTTCGGGTCCCACCGACCCGCATTGATGAGGACGAACATGAGCAAGACTGGTCTGGAATTCTCGGTCGGCGATCACGTCGTTTACCCCGCGCACGGCGTGGGCACCATTCAGGCGATCGAGACCCAGGAAGTGGCCGGCATGTCGCTCGAAGTCTACGTCATCACCTTCGACCATGAGAAAATGACGCTGCGCGTCCCGACCAAGAAGGCCAAGACGGCCGGCCTGCGTCCGCTGGCCGAAGGCGGCACCGTCAGCCAAGCCCTGACCACCCTGAAAGGCCGCGCCCGCGTGAAGCGCACCATGTGGTCGCGTCGCGCCCAGGAATACGAAGCCAAGATCAACTCGGGCGACCTGATCTCGATCGCCGAGGTGGTCCGCGACCTGCACCGCGCCGAGAACCAGCCGGAACAGTCCTATTCGGAACGCCAGCTGTATGAATCGGCTCTGGACCGCATGGCCCGCGAAGTCGCCGCCATCGAGCGCATCGACCGCGAAGCCGCCATCGGCATCCTGACCAAGTCGCTGGTCAAGGCCGCCTAAGCGCCTCCATCGCACCTCGAAAACACGAAAACGCCCTCCGCCCAGCGGGGGGCGTTTTTGTTTGGCCGGTCGCCTCGCGGAAACGAAAAGAAACGATAGAAAGCGCAATTAATCGAAAACACCGTCTCGCCAATCGTTAGGTGGTGGCGCTAACATCGACGCGTCGGCCGCCATGAGAGCGGCCGCGATCATGACGGGGAAACAGCGCGTGACCGGCTCGACCACCAAACCTCGCCTGGCGGCCTGCGTCGCCCTGGCCGCCCTGCTGACCGGCAGCGCCGCCCTCGCCGCGCCCGTCCCGCAACAGCCCGCGGCCGCCGCGGTCAGCGCCCGCGTCAAGCCGCGCCTGTTCGTGCTGACCGATATCGGCGGCGATCCCGACGACAAGCAGTCGATGGTCCGGCTGATGACCTACGCCAATCAGATCGACATCGAGGGGCTGGTCGCCACGCGCCATCGCGACGCGGTCAATCCGCACCTGATCCGCCAGGTCGTCGAGGGCTATGGCAAGGTGCGCGCCAATCTCGAGCTGCACGAACCGGGCTTTCCCGCCGCCGAGACCCTGGCGGCGACTATTTCCCAGGGCCTGACCATCGACGGCGAAGCCAGCATCGGCGCGGGCAAGGACTCGCCGGGCTCGGATCGCCTGATCCAGGCCGTCGATCGCGACGACGCCCGCCCCCTGTGGGTCAATGTCTGGGGCGGTCCCAGCGTGCTGGGCCAGGCCCTGTGGAAGGTGCGCCAGACGCGCTCCAAGGCTGCCCTGGCCAAGTTCGTCGCCAAGCTGCGCGTCTATGCGATCTCCGACCAGGACGACAGCGGCCCGTGGATCCGCCGCGAGTTCCCCGACCTGCACTACATCGTCACCCCGGGCGTCAGCTTCCACGCCTCCACCTGGATGGGCATCGGCGGCGACGACTTCCACGGCCGCTTCGGCGGCGCCGACCGCAAGCTGGTCAGCAACGAGTGGCTGAACCACAACGTCCGCAGCAAGGGCCCCCTGGGCGCGGAATATCCCAACTGGATCTACCAGATGGAGGGCGACACGCCGGCCTTCCTGAACCTGATCGACAACGGCCTCAGCGACCCGGACCATCCCGACTGGGGCGGCTGGGGCGGCCGCTACGAACTCTACACCCCGCGCAAGGAGAAGTGGTTCCTGGCCCCCGAGACCCGGCCGATCTGGACCAATGTCCAGGACGAGGTGCTGGGCCGCGACGGCGAGTGGCACACCACCAACCAAGCCACCATCTGGCGCTGGCGCGAGGCGTTCCAGAACGACTTCGCCGCCCGCATGGACTGGACCATCAAGCCGTACGACAAGGCCAACCACCCGCCGGTCGTCAAGCTGGAGACCCCGGCCTACATCGTGGCCAAGCCCGGCCAGCGGGTCGATCTCAGCGCCCTGGGCACGACCGATCCGGACGGCGACACGCTGTCCTACGCCTGGTTCGTCTACGAAGAGGCCGGCACGCGCGGCATGACCAGCTCGGCCTCGGGCGTGAAGCTGGTCGTCAACGACGCCGACCAGCCCAAGGCCTGGCTGACCGTCAAGACCGATCGCATCGTGCCGCCCGGCACGGGCACGATCCATGTCATCCTGGCGGTCACCGACCAGGGAACGCCGCGCCTGACGCGCTACAAGCGCACGATCATCGACGTGAAGAACTGATCCGCTCACGTGTCATTGCCCCCGGCGCCGGAACCTTGTTAGCAAGGATGACGGGTTGGGGGCGGACGGCATGGGATCGACGATCGAGGACAGGCCGGCGGGCGCGGTCACGCGGTTCCTGACCACTGCGCCGCCCTGGCTGTTCGCGCTGTATGGCGGGCTGTCGTCGTTCGCGGTCTATTTCGCCATGTTCGGCTATCGCAAGCCGTTCACGGCCGCCGCCTATGCCCAGGCCGCCGACTGGCCCTTCGCCTTCGACTTCAAGATCGCCCTCGTCATCGCCCAGGTCGCCGGCTACGCCACGGCCAAGTTCATCGGGGTCAAGGTGATCTCCGAGATGCAGGCCGGCCGCCGGGCGATCGCGATCCTGGCGCTGATCATGGGCGCGGAGCTGTCCCTGCTGCTGTTCGGCCTGGTCCCGGCCGTGGCGGGGCCGCTGGCGCTGTATCTGAACGGCCTGTGCCTGGGGATGATCTGGGGCCTGGTGTTCGGCTTCCTGGAAGGCCGCCGCCTGACCGAGGTGCTGGGAGCCATGCTGTGCGCCAGCTTCATCCTGTCGTCGGGCGTGGCCAAGTCGGTCGGCAAGATGCTGCTGCTGTCGAACGTGGACGAGCGCTGGATGCCGGCGATCTCGGGCCTGATCTTCGCGCCGCTGATGCTGGTGGCCGTCCTGGCCCTGGCCCAGTTGCCGCCGCCCAACGCCGCCGACGAGGCCGAGCGGGTGCGCCGCGCGCCGATGAACGGGGAGGACCGCAAGGCGCTGTTCGCCGCCCACGCCCCGGCCCTGATCCTGCTGATCGCGGTCTACATGATCCTCACCGCCCTGCGCGACTTCCGCGACAACTTCTCGGTCGAGATCTGGGCAGAGCTGGGCTTCAAGGGCACGGCCTCGATCTTCACCCTGTCGGAACTGCCGGTGGCGGCGATCGTGCTGGTCGGCCTGGCCGCCCTGATGGGGATCAAGGACAACCGCCGGGCCGTGGCCTTCAATATCGGCTTCGTGGCGCTGGGCTTTGTCCTGCTGGGCGTCGCGACCCTGGCCTTCCAGCTGGGCGTCCTGCCGCCGGTCTGGTGGATGATCCTGGCCGGCGCCGGCCTCTACATGGGCTACACGCCGTTCAACGCCATGCTGTTCGACCGGATGATCGCCGCCACCGGCAAGGTCGGGACGGCGGGCTTCCTGATCTACGTCGCCGACTCATTCGGCTACATCGGCAGCATCTCGCTCTTGCTGGTGAAGTCGTTCGCCCAGCTGGACATCGCCTGGGGCCAGTTCCTGGCCATCGGGGCCTATGTCGCCTGCGGCCTGGGCCTGATCGGCCTCGCCCTGGCCAACCGCTTGCTGGTAAACCTCAAGGATGGCTCCACCCAAGCTTAGCGCCCGCCAGGCCTTCGACGCGTTCGTGAACAACGAGGCCGCTGGCGGCTATGTGCTGATGGCCGCTGCAGCCCTGGCGCTGGTCGTCGCCAACTCGCCTCTGGCCCCGGCCTACTTCGTGGCTCTGCATGCTGGCGTGGCCGGGATCAGCGTGCAGCACGCGATCAACGACGGCCTGATGGCGCTGTTCTTCCTGCTGGTCGGGCTGGAGATCAAGCGCGAGGTCCTGGGCGGCCAGCTGTCGCGCCCCGCCGACGTGCTGCTGCCCGGCGCGGCGGCCTTGGGCGGGGTGGCGCTGCCGGCGCTGATCTATCTGGCCTTCAACGCCCGCCATCCCGAGAGCGTCGCGGGCTGGGCCATCCCGTCGGCCACCGACATCGCGTTCGCCCTGGGAGTGCTGGCGCTGCTGGGCTCGCGGGTCCCGGCGTCGCTGAAGCTGTTCCTGACCGCCATCGCCATCATGGACGACCTGGCGGCCATCGTGATCATCGCGCTGTTCTACACCGAGCAGCTGAACGGCCTGGCCCTGGCCGGCGCGGCGGCCGTATTGCTGGTCCTGGTCGCCCTGAACCGGCTGAAGGTCCTGGCCCTGTGGCCTTACCTGCTGCTGGGCGCGGTGCTGTGGCTCCTGGTTCTGAAGTCCGGCGTCCACGCCACTCTGGCCGGCGTCGCCCTGGCCCTGACCATTCCGCTGCGCGAGGGCGGCCGCTCGCCCCTGCATCGGCTGGAGCATGCCCTGCACAAGCCGGTCGCCTTTGGCATCACGCCGCTGTTCGGCTTCGCCAACGCTGGACTTTCCTTGGCCGGTGTCGGCCTCTCGGCCGTGCTCGCCCCCGTACCGCTGGGCGTGGCCCTGGGCCTGTTCCTGGGCAAGCCGGCGGGCGTGTTCGGCGTCGCCTTCGGCCTGATCAAGCTGGGCCTCGCGCAGCCGCCCCGCGGGGCCTCGCCGGTTCAGCTGTTCGGGGTGGCGGTGCTGTGCGGAGTCGGCTTCACCATGAGCCTGTTCATCGGCGGCCTGGCCTTCGCCGATCCCGCCCTGATCGACGCCACCAAGATCGGGGTGCTGGTCGGCTCCCTGGCCTCGGCCCTGCTGGGCCTGCTGATCCTGCGCCTGGCCCGCCCCTCAAGTTAAGGCAGGACGCTTGAGGCCCGGCGGCTTTGGCGCGAGGATGCGGGCGGCGGGCGCCCTCGGAGTGAATGACCATGCGTTTCCTGATCATAGCCGCCGCCCTATCTGTCCTCGCGACCCCAGCCCTCGCCGCCGAGCCGGCCAAGCGCGCCTGCTTCCGGGCCCAGAATGTCGACGGCTTCAACCTCGTCGACGACCAGACGGTGGAGGTGACGACCAGCCCCCGCGACGTCTATCGCCTGACCCTGTTCGCGCCGTCGCCCGACATCGACTGGACCCAGCAGATCGCCATCGAGGCCCGCGGCGGTTCGTGGATCTGCTCGGGCGCGGACGCCACCATCGTCGTGCCCGGCGTGGCCGGCCTGCGGCGGTATCCTGTGACCCAGGTGCGCAAGCTCTCCCCCGAAGAGGTCAAGGCCAGCCGCGGACGCTAAGTCCGCCACCAATCGCGAATGAGATTGACTCGCATTTTTAGCTGAAGTAGCCGCGGTCTCCATTGTGGGATCGTGGGGACTTTTCATGCGACGACATCTGCTGACCGCCTGCGCCTTTGGCGCTCTGGCCTTTGCCAACGCCGCAATCGCCGCCGAGGCGGCCGCGCCGGAACAGGCCACGGCGGTCGACGCGGTGATCATCACCGGCGAAAAGTCCAATCGCAGCGTCCAGGAAACGATCACCAGCGTCGCGGTCACCACCGCCGCGCGGATCGAGCGCGAGAACATCCAGACGCTATTCGACGTGATCGCCCGCACGGCGAACATGAGCGAGACCTACGGCAAGATGGGCTTCACCATCCGCGGCGTCTCGAACGTCAACGTGTCGGGCGGCGGCACGGCGGGTCTGGCCACGCTCTATGTCGACGGCGCGGCCCTGCCCAACGAGTCGATCTTCAGCGGCCCGCTGGAGATGTGGGACATCGCCCAGGTCGAGGTGTTCCGCGGACCGCAGTCGACCCTGCAGGGCCGCAACGCCCTGGCCGGCGCGATCATCGTCAACTCGACCGCCCCCAGCTACACCCCGTCGTTCCGCGCCCGGGTGAACCTGGCCAGCGGCGACGAGCGCACCTTCTCTCTGGCCGGCGGCGGTCCGATCATCGCCGACCAGCTGGCCTTCCGCGTCGCGGTCGAGAAGAAGGACAGCGACGGCTTCCTCTACAACCCGACCCTCAAGGCGGACGTGGATGCGGTCGACAACCTGTATGTCCGCGGCAAGCTGCTGTTCACGCCCACCGCCACGCCGGGCCTGCGGGCCATGCTGACCTACGCCTATAACGACCGCGAGTCGGGCTACCAGTTCACCTACGCGCGGACCGACACGCCCGACTATTACAAGCACCGCATCGACCTGTCGGGCGACCTGACCCGCACCAAGTCCCGGACCGAGATCCTGACGGCGGACGTCGCCTACGACCTGACCGACAAGCTGACCCTGAACGCCATCGCCTCGTTCAACGAGGTCAAGACCGACTCCCTCTACGACATGGACTTCCGGCCAGCCCGCAACTCGTACGGCCAGCACAACCAGGACACCGAGACCACTTCGCTGGAGCTGCGCCTGAACTACGAGGGGCCGCGGCTGAAGGGTCTGGTTGGCCTGTGGCATTCGCAACGCGACGTGCAGGACTTCCTGGCGAGCCAGGTCAATGTCGCCTTCCCGCGCGCCACCTTGGTCAATGTGCTGACCTCGACCCTGCTGGCCGGCGTGCCCTCGCCGACGCCCGCGCAGCAGGCCGGAGCCGCCGCCCAGGCCAACGCCTTCGCCAATCTCTACATCGCGGCCCTGCCGGTGGTGCCGGTCAGCTACGCCGGCGACCAGCCCAACCAGGTCGAGACCAACGCCATCTTCGCCGACGCCAGCTTCGACCTGACCGACAAGCTGACCCTGCTGGGCGGCTTCCGCTACGATCATGAAAAGAACACCATCGCCACGACCCAGACGGCCGTGTTCACCGGGACCTATCCCACCCCGGCCGCTTTCGGTCCGTATGCGCCCTATGTCACCCAGGTGAACGCCTTCGTGGCCGGCATGGTCGCCCAGGCCGGGGCCAACGCCCCCGCCGACACCCGCACCTTCAAGGCGTTCCTGCCCAAGGTCGGGCTGAAGTACGCCTGGACGCCGGACATTTCCACCAGCCTGACGGCCCAGCGCGGCTATCGCTCGGGCGGCTCTGCGGTGAACCAGGCCCGCTCGACCGTCGTCGCCTATGATCCGGAATACACCTGGAACTACGAGGCCGCGTTGCGGACCGCCTGGCTGGACGGCGCCCTGACGCTGAACGCCAACGCCTTCTATGTCGACTGGAAGGACCAGCAGGTCACGGTCAACCTGGGCCTCAACACCTACGACTACCAGGTCGAGAACGCCGGCAAGTCGCACCTGTACGGCTTCGAGGTCGAGCTGGCCCAACGGATCACGCCGCAGCTGTCCTGGTACGGCTCGGTGGGCCACACCCGGACCAAGTTCGACGAGTTCACCGTCTCCAGCGGCAGCGACACCCGCAACCTGTCGGGCTCGGAGTTCCCCTACGCACCACACTGGACGGTGGCGGCGGGCGTCGACTACCGCTGGGACAACGGCTTCATCGCCCATCTGGACGGCAACTTCCGTACCGCCTCCTTCGACCAGGCGGGCCTGGACCAGACCCTGGACGGCGTGATCAAGAAGCGCGTCCTGTTCAACGGCCGCTTCGGCTACGAGCAGGAACACTGGGGAGCCTACGTGTATGGCCGCAACCTGCTGAACCACACCTACAGCCAGTACAATCGCTATGACATCGCCATCGCCCTGCTGGGCGAGCCGCGGATCGTCGGCCTGACCTTGGAGACCCGCTGGTGAGCCCGCTTTGGGGTCTGGCGCTGGCACCCCTGCCGCTGGCGGGGGCGGTGCTGCTGAAGCGGGCTTGGGACAAGCCCAGCCCCGAGCGACCATGGCTGATCGCCGGCGGCTGGGGCCTGCTGGTGCTGGCCGTCGCCGTCTCGGTCCCGCTGATGGGCGCCGCGCGCGGACCGTTCGCCATGCTGACCCTGGCCTCGACCGTGGCCCTGGCCCTGGTCGCCGCCGGCGTCGAGCGCCGCAACGCCAAGAAGAAGGCCGCCCGCGAACTGGCGCCCGAACCGTCGGACCGCAAGCGCGTGGTCTGGCGTGGCTGGCTGCGCGGCTTTCTGGCCGGGCCGCTGGCCGGGATCGCGGCCATGGGCTGCGGCCTGGCCGTGGCCATCTGCGCGCCGGGACAGATCCAGAGCCGCATGGTCATCGGCGGACTGATGGTGCCGTTCCTGTGGGCCGGCGGCATGGCCTGGACCCTGTCGGACGACAAGATCCTGCGCGCCACCGCCGTGCTGGTCGGCGTTTCGGTCGTGACCCTGGGCGCGGCCTTCCTGAAGGGAGCGCTCTGACATGGACGGCTCGACCACCGCCCCCGCCAACCCTCCCACAAAGATTGGCAAGAAGATCGGCAAGCCGATCTGGCCCAAGGTCCCCGCCGACTTCGTGCGCGCCATGCTGGCCGGCCACTCGGCCCTGGGCCTGGCCTTCGCGGCCCTGATCTATGTCGTCTGCTTCTCCGGCTCGATCGCCGTCTTCACCTACGAGTTCATCCGCTGGGAGCAGCCGGCGCGGCCGGTGCTGCACGCGGTGTCGCCACAGGCCGCCGATGCGGCCTTCCGCGCGGTGCTGGCCAAGAATCCCAAGGCCCACGACCTCTTCATCCGCCTGCCCGAACCGTCCTCGCCGCGTCTGTCCGTGCACGGCGACGACGCCCAGGGCGGCGAGCACACCTGGTACGCCGACGCGACCGGCAAGCTGGCCGGCGAGCAGAAGACGCCCTGGTCGAACTTCCAGGCCACGCTGCATACCGTGCTCCACCTGCCCCGCGCCTGGGGCGGTTTCATCGTTGGCCTGACCGGCGTCGCTTTGCTGTCGTCGTTGGTCTCCGGCGTGCTGTCGCACCCGCGGGTGTTCAAGGACGCCTTCGCGTTTCGCTGGGGCGGCTCCAAGCGCCTGCAGGAGGCGGACCTGCACAACCGCATCTCGGTGTGGGGCCTGCCCTTCCACCTGATCGTCTCGCTGACCGGAGCCTTCCTGGGCCTGACCCTGATCATCGTCGGCGTGCTGGCCATGGCCACCTTCAAGGGCGACACCAGCAAGGCCTACGCCCTGTTCACCGGCCCCAGCGTCAAGGACGATCCGCGTCCGGCGGCCCAGGTCATCAGCATCGAGACGGTGCTGGACAATCTGAAGGCCCGCTATCCGAACGCCCGCCCGACCTATGCCTATGTCGAGCACCCCGGCGAGACCGGCCAGCACGCCAGCGTCAACCTGGTCACCGAGGGCCGCCTGTCGCGCGGCGAGACCGTGGTCGTCGACGGCGCCGGCAAGATCCTGGGCGAAGTCGGCTACGAGAGCGGTTCGGTGGGCATGCGCGTGCTGTCGACCATGACGCCGCTGCACTTCGGCTGGTTCGGCGGCTGGCCGATCAAGGTCGCCTATCTGCTGCTGGGCCTGGGCTTGACGTCTGTGACCTCGAGCGGCGTCGCCATCTGGCTGGCCCGCCGCCGCGACAAGGGCCGCCCCGCCCCGCGCTGGGAGCGGGTCTGGACCGCCTTCGTCTGGAGCCAGCCGCTGGGCTACGCCATCTCGGCCCTCGTGGCCCTGGCCGTCCCTGCCCCGCCGGTTGCGGTGTGGGGCGCGGTCACCCTGCTGGCCACAGCAAGCGCGATCGCCTGGACGCCCAGGACGATCTCCGCCGCCCTCCGCCTGGCCACCGCTGGCGTCCTGGTGCTGACCACGATCGTCCATGTCGCGGTCAATGCCGGGCGGATCGCCGATCCGGTCGCCTGGATCATCGACGCGTCGCTGATCGCCACGGCCGCCATCCTGGCCGGCTCGGTGTGGCTGAGCCGGCCGAAGGCTACAACCTGACCCGCAGCGAGACCTTGAAGGTGCGCGGCGCGCCCGGGAAGATCCAGACGGGGCTGTAGGAGCTGGCCGCGTAGCGCTCGTCGAACAGGTTGTCGACCTCGGCCCGCACCGTCAGGGCCGGGGTCAGGCCATAGTCGACCGCCGCCTTGGCCTTCCAGTAGGCCGGAAGTTGGACGCCGCTGCCGTCCAGCCCCGCGGCCCGGTCGCCCTGATAGGCGGCGCCGGCGGTCAGCGACCAGTCGGTCCCGCGGCCAGTCGGGAAGCGTCCGACCACGAACAGCCCGCCCGAATGCTTGGGCACGTTCAGCACGTCCGGGCTGGCGAAGGCGCTGTCGTCGGCGCGAGCCTTGGTCCAGGCGTAGTTGGCGACCAGTTGCCAGCCCTGGCCCAGCTTCATGGCGCCGTCGAACTCGACGCCCTTGCTGGTCAGGCGGCCGACCGGGGCCAGGAAGTTCGGATCGGTCGGATCGCTGGTCAGGATGCCGCGCTTTTCGATGTCGAAGGCGGTGAGGCCGATGTCGACGCCGTTCCAGGTTCCCGAGACCCCGACCTCGTAGCCCTTGGCCGTTTCCGGCGCGAAGCCGGTTCCGTCGCGGCCGGTGCCGGAGTTCAGCACGAACGACTGCCCCCAGCTGGCGTGCAGCGCCCAGGCGTCGGTCAGGCGGTAGCGGCCGGCCAGGCGGTAGTCCAGCGGCTGGCCTTCCGTCCGTCCCGTCGCGCCGGTGCGGTTGTTGCGGATCTTCTGGACATAGTCGTCATAGCGCAGGCCGCCGGTCAGGCTGAGGCGGTCGGTGACCTCCCACAGATCCTGGACATAGACGGTGGCGACGCGGCGCGTCTCGTGATTATCCGTAAACGGAAGAAGTGGCAGCGCCTGGCCGCCATAGACCGGATTGAAGACGTTGATCGGATAGGGCGCCGCCGCCGTCGGGTTGCGGCGCAGGAAGCGCTCCTGGAAGTCCAGCGTGTAGCCTTTCAGGCCCAGGCTGACATGATGATGGCCCGGGCCGGCCTGGATATCGCCCGTCAGCTCCAGGCGGCCGGACCAGTCCTCGACCGCGAAATCACGCTGCCGGCGCTGGCGCCACAACGTATCCCCGACCAGCCGCGACTGGTCGCTGGAAAAGCCCTTCAGCGTGCCCTCGCGATACGCCAGGCCGCCGTTCAGGCTCCAGGTTCCGCCCAGCGCGGCCTCGCCGCTCAGCTGATGGCGCGTGTTGCGAAACTCGGTGACGCCGTCGCCGGGCTCGCCAAAGAAGGCCGAGGCCGGCAGGGCCAGGGCGTCGCCGTTGATCGCCGGCTGCCCCCGGTCGAACGGGGTGTCGTAGCGGGTGATCTCGCCGACATAGGTCAGGCGCAGGCCGTTCCGGGGCTTCCAGGTCAGCGACGGGGCGATGGCCGTGCGGTTCAGGGTGACGAAGTCGCGCCAGCCGTCGCTCTCCTCGTGGGCCACCACCAGGCGAGCCGCCAAGGTGTCGGTCAGCGGACCGGTCAGGTCGAGCTCGCCGCGCTTGAGGCCGAACGAGCCGACGGTCGCCGCAGCCTCGATCTGGCGCGTGAAGCGTGGGGTCTTGGAGACGATGTTGACCCGGCCCGCCGGATCGATGTCGCCGAACAGAGCGCCGGCCGGTCCCTTCAGCAGCTCGACCCGCTCGGCCGTGGCAGGATCGCGCGGCGGGGCCAGGCCGCGGTTGGCCAGGAAGCCGTCGACATAATATTCGGCCCCGCCGTCCGGGGTGCCCAGGAAGCCGCGGATGGCGAAGTTGTCCATCACCCCGCCGCGGTTGTTCTGCTGGCTCACCCCGCTGACCAGCTCCAGGGCGTCGGACAGCCGTGAGGCCCCCACCGCCTGTAGCAGGTCGCGTTCGATCGAGCGGCTGGAGGGCGACATCAGCTCGGTGACCCGGCCAGCGCTGAGCGTGACGTCGGCGGCGGCGTCGCGGCGGCCCAGGATGACGATCGCCTCGACCGCGTCCGGCGCGGCCAGCGCCTCTTGAGCGGGGGCTGCATCGACACCGGCGGCAGACAGAAGGCACGCGACGGCGCAGCCCGAAAGCGAGGACAAGACGGCAAACTCCGTTTGTAATGTTATAGTGTATCGGCTAGTCGAAACCCTGCCATGCTGTCAACCGCCGCCGTCCCCGCCTCGCCCGTCGCCCCCGCCCCTCCCGCCATGGGGCGCATCCGCTCGATCGACGCCCTGCGCGGCTTCGTGATGCTGTTGATGCTGGTCGACCACACGCGGGAGTTCTTCTTCATCCACGCCCAGGTGTCGGACCCGATGACCCTGGCCACGACCGCGCCGGACCTGTTCTTCACGCGCCTGGCGGCGCACCTGTGCGCGCCCGTGTTCCTGGCCCTGACCGGCCTGGCGGCCTTCCTCTACGCGGCCAAGAGCGGCGGGGCCGCAGCAGCTTCAGGCTTCCTCTTCAAGCGCGGCCTGTTCCTGGTGGCGCTGGAGCTGACCCTCGTCGGCTTCGCCTGGAGCTTCTCGCTTAACCCGCCGATCATCTATCTGCAGGTCATCTGGGCGATCGGCCTGTCGATGATCGCTCTGGCCGCGCTGGTCCATCTGCCGCGCGCCGCCCTGATCGCCGTGGGCGTCGTCATCATCCTGGGCCACAACCTGCTGGATCCGATCACCTTCCAGCCGGGCCAGCCCGGCCATGCCCTGTGGGCCGTCCTGCACGATCGCGGCTTCATCGAGCTGCCCTGGGGCGCGCGGGCCCGCACGTCCTACCCGCTGCTGCCCTGGATCGGCATCGCGGCGCTGGGCTACGCGATCGGTCCATGGTTCCGCCAGGAGGGTGTGATCCGTCGCCGCAAGCTGGTCCTGTCGGGCCTGGCGATGCTGCTGCTGCTGATCCTGCTGCGGGCGACCAACATCTATGGCGACCCGACGCCCTGGAGCCTGCAGCCGACGACGCTAGAGACGGTGATGAGCGTGCTGAACCTGCAGAAGTACCCGCCCTCGGCCGACTTCGTCCTTCTGACCCTGGGGATCGGCGCCCTGCTGCTGGCGAGCCTGGAGAAGATCCCCGACCGCCTGGCCGTCGCCATCGCGGTATTCGGCGGCGCGCCGTTGTTCTTCTACCTGATCCACCTCTATGGCCTGCACCTGCTGCACATGGCCGCGACGGCGGTGTTCGGCCCCAATCAGGGTGAGGTGTTCGGCCTGCCGAACGTCGCGTCGCTGTGGCTGCTGTCGGCCGTCGTCGCCGCGCCCTGCTGGTACGCGTGCCGCTGGTTCGGCGCCCTCAAGCGCCGCAGCAACCAGCCGTGGATGAAGTATCTCTAGGAAAGGCTCACTCGTCGGGGCGGAACTTGTCCACCGCCACGCGCAGCTGGCCGACATTGATCGGCTTGGCCAGCACCTCGACGCTCTCGAAGCCCTTGCGCGGCAGGTCGCCATAGCCGGTGGCGAACACGAACGGCACGCCGCGCTCGCGCAGCTGTTCGGCGACCGGGAAGACCATCTCGCCGCCGATATTGACGTCCAGCACGGCGCCGTCCGGCTGCGGATCCTCGCCGCCCAGCCAGGCCAGGGCGTCGCCGACGGCGCCGAAGGACCCAGCCACCTCGCAGCCCATGTCCCCGAGCATGTCCTCGACCATCATGGCCACCAGGGCCTCGTCCTCGACGATCATCACCTTGGCGGATTTCATGCGGTCAGCCACCTCATGCAGCGAGACTCATCCTCTGCGAAAGCGGAGCGCGCAGGGTGTACACCACGCCGTCCGGCGTGAACTCCAGGGTCGCCTTGCCGCCCAGATCGCGGGCCAGGCCGCGCGTGATCATCTGCGACCCGAAACCCTTGCGCTCGGGCGTTCCGACGATCGGCGGGCCGCCGACCTCGCGCCAGGTCAGGGTCAGCATCGGCGGCGTCGCGGTCTCCTCGACGCTCCAGCGGATGATCACCCGGCCCTCCGGCGTCGTCAGGGCGCCATGCTTGGCCGCGTTCACCGCCAGTTCGTGCAGGGTCATGTGCACCGACACCGAGGTCTCGGCGCTGAAGGTCAGGGCGGGACCGACGATGTCGAAGCGGTCGGAAACGTCGGCGCTGAACGGGGCCAGGGCCTTGTCCAGGATCTCTTCCAGCTGGGCGCGGCCCCAGGCCCGGCGCGTCAGCAGCTCGTGGGCCTTGGACAGGGCGAGGATACGGTTCTCGAAGGTCTCGGCGAAGGCTTCCGGCGAGGTCGCCGCGCGCAGGGTCTGGCGCGAGATCGACTGGACGATGGCCAGGGTGTTCTTCACCCGGTGGTCCAGCTCCTGCAGCAGGAAGGTGCCGTGGTGGCGGGCGTCGACCAGGCTGTCGTGCAGCCGGCCGCTCTCCAGGGCCGAGGCCGTGGCGCGGGCGATGACCTGCAGCTTCTGCACGGTCTCGGGCGAGGGCGTGTGCTCCTGCGCCCAATAGGCGCCGATGGCCGCGACCGGGTCTTCCATCCGCACCGGCGTCATCACCAGGCTTTTGACGAAGGTCGGCCGATAGGCGTCGTGCGGGATGCGCTCGTCCAGATAGATGTCGGGGATCACCACCGTCTGGCGGTTCAGCATCGCCCAGCCGGAAATGCAGGCCGTCAGCGGGAAGCGCTTGCCCTTCCACAGGGGGCCGATCGCGTCCTCGTCGAAGTACCAGCACTGGTTATTGTCGCGCAGCACGAAGGCGACGCCATCGGCGCCCGAGATGCGGCGGGCGGCCTTGCGGACCACGTCCGCAACCTCGCTGATGGTGCGGGTCGCCGAGAGCGCCTCGATGGTCTCGATGAGCGTCAGCAGGCCGTTGTCGGCGTGTTGGGCATCGTCTCGGGGCGCGTAGTCCAGCATGTCTCCAACATCACACGGCGGTTGTATTCGAAACCCTAACATGCGCGACAAGTCGGGCAAGCCAGGCCTTATGCGGCGGATGCGCGCGAACACACATGCGCGTGGGTTGAGCCGCCGGACGCCCGTTAATCGGGTGAGCGCCCCGCAGGTCGCAACCCTGCGGAGTCCCTTGCAAAGTCGGGGCTAGAGGCGAGTTTCAACGCGGTTTCGCGCCTGGCGATCAGGAGGCGGTCGGCGCGACGACGGCCGGCTCGCCGCGCAGCACCCGCGACAAACGGTCGCGGTCCAGCGCCCCCTCCCAGCGCGCCACGACCAGGGTCGCGACCCCATTGCCCACCAGATTGGTCAGGGCCCGGCATTCGCTCATGAACCGATCGACGCCGACCAGCACCGCCAGGGCGGCGATCGGGATGTCCGGAACCACCGCCAGCGTCGCGGCCAGGGTGATGAACCCCGCCCCGGTGACGCCCGAGGCGCCCTTGGACGTCAGCATGGCCACGCCCAGCAGGGCCAACTCCTGGCCCAGGGTGATGGGGGTGTTGGTCGCCTGGGCCAGGAACAGGGTGGCCAGGGTCATGTAGATGTTGGTGCCGTCCAGATTGAAGCTGTAGCCGGTGGGGATCACCAGCCCGACCACCGAGCGCCGCGCGCCGGCGTTCTCCAGTTTCTCCATCATCTGCGGCAGCACGCTCTCCGACGAGCTGGTGCCCAGCACGATCAGCAGCTCCTCGCGGATGTACGCGAGAAAACGCAGGATCGAGAAACCGCTGGCCCAGGCGATCGTCCCCAGCACCACCAGCACGAACAGGATCGAGGTGATGTAGAAGGTCGCCACCAGCGCGCCCAGCTGCATCAGCGCCCCGATGCCGTACTTGCCGATGGTGAAGCCCATGGCCCCGAACGCGCCGATCGGCGCCAGCCGCACCACCACGTGGATGACGCCGAAGAACAGCTTGGCGATGTCCTCCAGCACGTTGGCGACCTTGTCGCCGAAGTCGCCCATCCGCGTGCAGGCAAAGCCTGTCAGGATCGCCACCACCAGCACCTGCAGCAGGTTGCCCTCGGCGAAGGCCCCCACGAAGGTGTCGGGGATCAGGTGCAGCAGGTACTCGACCAGCCCTTCGCCATGCTTGGCTTTTTCGACATAGCCGGCGGCGATCGACGGATCGACGGTGGCCGGATCGATGTTGAAGCCGTCGCCGGGCCTTAAGGTGCGCCCCACGATCAGCCCCAGGGCCAGGGCCAAGGTCGACACCACCTCGAAGTAAAGCAGCGCCTTCACCCCCACGCGGCCGAACGCCTTGATGTCGCCCATCCGCGCGATGCCGCCGGCCACGGTGCAGAAGATCACCGGCGCGATGACCAGCTTGATCAGCTTGATGAACCCGTCGCCCAGCGGCTTGACCGCCACCCCGATCTTCGGCCACAGCGCCCCGACCAGGATCCCCAGCGCGATGGCGATCAGGACCTGGACATAGATCGATTTCAGATGCCGCAACCCGCTTACTCCCAGAAGCTATGCCTCAAGCCGTCTGGCGGGGTTCGCACGCCCGCCGTCTTGCGCTATTGACCCTGACCCGCGCACGCGCCGCGGCCCGGTAGCTCAGCAGGATAGAGCAGCGCTTTCCTAAAGCGAAGGTCGGGGGTTCGAGTCCCTCCCGGGCCGCCAGCGCCGTTGTCGTTGCACGTTAAGACGTGCCCATTTCCAACTTAAGGCGTTCAATAATGCGAGGCAGTCGCAAAAGCTGGGCCTTCGCATCTGCTTTTCCAGACCGAAGGGTGGCGCTCTCGCTACGTAGAGCCAGCGTTAGGTCTAAATCTTTAGGACCGCGAAAGACGTCGCCCTGGACCGTGGAGGCATGTCACCATCGGCAAGCCAACGATCTCCTCGGACCAGATCTCGTCGTCTGCTCGCTCTCCAGCGCCTAGCAGAGCTCTTACAATTATCAATTCGAGAAGACTGTTTGACCGCGTACGATTTTTGGGTGGCTCGTCTCATGCCAAAATTGGCGGAGCGGCGTCGGCTCGCCAGACTCGCAAAATGGCTTACCGCCAATCCGATCAGTGCCGCGCAAGTCGGTCCTCCTACCCGCACCGCTTCATTTGGATCGCTAATAAGGTGGGATAGATGGCCTGAGGTCACGCCTGCATTTCGAAGATCCGACGCGGGATGGTGGCAATTGGGCGAGCAGGGCCATTCATTCGGACGCTGGCCGCATCCTCTCACGCCCCTTACCAAATGCAGTGTCGTGGATTGGAAGGGCTCGTTTTCGGATATCGATGGCCTGTCGGGCTCGAAGTCGCCTCTTGAGGCGTTCGCGGATCTGGACGAATTTGCTCGCGCCCGCTGTCCGAAGTGGATCACACCGGCGACCCAGGAACAGTTAGCTTGGTGCCTTGATCACAAGCCGATCGACGAGTGGCGCGCAAACGGCGCGACGATGTTCCTCGCAGACTGGGACCAGCGCATCTTCCTCCTCAACAGCGATGGTTCACACCACTTCGCGGCAGCCCGCTACCTGGCGAAAGAGCTTGAAGTTTTGATAGACATCAGCGGTGAGCTAAAGCATTGGGCACTGTGCCTTGATGCCTTATCTCGTCTGAAGAGGCAGTATGCGCTGTTCTGCTTATGCAAAAGCAGTCTCGCGAATTGGCGGGAATTCGCCGCGCTAGCTCACATTCCATATGGGTTGCTTGATCCGCCGCGACCACTGGAAGGGTTTTTCGTTCTGGCAGTTGAGCGGATTTCTCTTCACCAGAGCATTATCGAATTGCTTGAAACGCATGAGCTCCGTGAGTTTGAATCCTTACTCAACTCGCTAGTGCATTTGGGTGCAAAGAACACGAGCGCTTGAAGCGCAGGTCGCGCCAATCGCTGACGTGATGCGCCTCCATGAACCGGACGTTCTCGCAGGGCAAGATCACTTAAGGTGCCGGCTACCCTTCTGAGGAGATCCAAAAGCGCAGCTTTTCGTGGACAGAAGCTCTGCGTCCCATATCGTCGCCGCAACTTTAGGGGGACTTTATGTGGTCATTCTGGACAGGCGTCACTGCCCCGCAGGCGACGATCATCTCTGGACTTTGTACCCTGGCTGCGGCGCTTTTCGGTGTTCTGGTCGGTTGGTGGTTGTTCAACGGTCGTGTCCGAGACCTGAAGTCGGCCATTGAGGAGTCGGACAAGCTGCTGAAGAAGCACGGGACCGATGTCGCTGAGCAACTCGCCGGCGTCAGATCGCAGTTCGAGGCTTTCGGCGGCGACTTCGCAGCGCAGATGGAAGTACTGGGTCAACTAAGAAGTTCGGTTAGCGATATTCAAGACGCAACTGCCACCGAACCGGAAGGTGCAGACGCCGACCGCAAAGACCTCGTCCGCGGACTTTGGTATGAAGTTCGAGATCGTCTCGAAGCGTTGGCGGCAGATCCGGTGATTGATGGGCGCACTCGAGCAGCATTCGCTCGCATCGATCGCAGGTCGTACGCGACCTTGGTTGCGGCCTTGGACGCGCGTGGCTTTCTAGGAGGACAACGACAGCTTTATCTCGACGCTGTCGCTCTCTGGAGCCGCTACAGAAACGGCCGGCGCAGGCCAACTAATGTGGATATGGACCGCATGCAGGCCATCAAGGACGAAGTCGTACCTGCAGCCGCTGGCTAATCCGAGGGACTAACTGTCATCATCCCCGATGTTGGATTCTCGCATAAGGGCCGCAATAGTTCGAGCGAGTTCATTAGATCGCCCTGACAAGTCGGCACTCATCCGTTGAATGTAATCGGACCTGCGCAGCTGCCGGAGACGTGCGAGAATCTTCGGCAGAACATCCGCTCTGTGCGCAGCGATCGCGAGGTCTCCGGGCGGCCAGCTGGACTGCAGGAACGCGTCGATGAGCTCGCGCCGCGCATCCTTTCTCTTGTCTATGTCGTAAGGAATAGGGAAGATTCCTATGAACATCGTCCCGCGCCGCTTTCCCGGAAGTCCTCCGTGCAACACGGGAAAGGTGATCGTGAGGATTGGAGAAACTGGCGAGTGCCGGCCGCGCAGAGCCGCATCGAATGACGCAAGGCCAACCCCTTCTCGGTGACCAGGAGAGACTTCGAGCGCGCGGAGCACGACGCGGGCCCAGATCTCGACACTTGCCGCGGTATGTTTATCGCGGGTGAGAGAGATAGCTTGCGCGACGCGATCCGTGTAGGGGCGAGCCCCTAGGGTAGGAAGAAACGATAGCTGGGCCTCGACCAACCGCCAAATCCTCTCAGGGTGAGCTGTGACCCCAGGCTGTAAAGCGATATTGTCCGCGACCCGATCAAACAGTTCGCCCGCCCCCAGTTCGCGAATGACTGCGACCCAAGCTCCGAGTTGGGCGTTCTCCATTCGTCCGAGCAAGTATTCGCGCACGAGCATACTGATCGCGATGGGCAGTACCGTCCCTCGCACCGAGGGGGGCATCGGCTGCAAGAGATCGGTCGGTTTGACCACTGCGAGAAAATCGGCGGCCAGAGCCGGGTCGCCCAACTTTTCCAAACCCTCTTCGACACCGGTCACGTTCGCGAGCACGCCCTGCCAAAGGGCGCGTAGCAACTCGCGGTTGGGCGACGGCCCCAACATTGTCAGGAACAGTGGCGGTGGAGTTTTCCGGATGCGCAAGTATTCCAGCGCAAGCCACGCGGCTGCGCTGACATTAGCTTTCGCGCAGTGCCGAATGGCTTCGGCAATAGATGTTTCATCCAGAGCTTGCGCGAACAGCTGCGTCTCGGGGCGAGAGAAGCGGTCTACGTCGAGGTAGTGCTTTCGCGCTGCAGCGGGAAACTGCCGGACAAGGTTCGCCAGGACATGCCAGGCAATATCTGCGGTTGCGCCCTCGCTGGCAAAGCCCAGAAGGCTCGCAACGTCAGCGACACTCGCCTGTTCAACCGCAAGCGCTGCCAAGAGTTCGCTTCTAACGACAGCTGGCGAGCGAATAAGTTCGCGGGCCATACGTGCCTGAATTGAAGCCGGTCTGACTGTGATCCAGCCCTCCACCCGACCAAGGCGCTCGCCGACTTGAGCGCGAGGCAGTTCGTCTAAGTAGCGTG
>CAZRPD010000054.1:0-27511 GCA_964601775.1 uncultured Caulobacter sp.
CCCCCCTTTCTGCCGGTGTGACCGCTGCGGTGCCCTCCGGCCCCACGCTCGCGCCGACGCCGGCGTCCAGCATCAGGCCGATGCGCAGGCCTTTCGGCTCAAGGTCCAGAGACTCCCAGGCCAGGCTCTCCGGCGGCAGGCTCATATGGTCGCGCCAGTCGGGCGCGGACAGCACGCGCATCATCAGCGCCGCGTCGGCGACGGTGCGGGTCATCGGTCCGGCGCAGCGGCCGATATAGGGCGGATCGATCGGCACGCGGCCGTTGCTGGGCTTGAAGCCGTAGATCCCGCACCAGCCCGCCGGCAGGCGGATCGAGCCGCCGATGTCGGTGCCGACGTGTAGCGGTCCGTAGCCGGCGGCCGCGGCCGTCCCGGCGCCGGCGCTGGAGCCGCCGGGCGTCTTGGTCAGGTCCCAGGGGTTTCGCGACAGATTGTGGAAACTCGACAGGCCGGAAGACAGCATGCCTAAGTCGGGCGAGGTGGTCTTGGCCAGGATCACGGCGCCGGCCTCGCGCAGCCGTGCGGCGGGCGGGGCGTCGGCGGGCTCGGGAACCAGCGCCGTGGCCGCCGATCCCAGCGGCTTGGCGACGCCTTGGGTGGCGATCAGCTCCTTGATCGTCGTGGGGGCGCCGTCCAGAGCGCTGAGCGGCTGGCCGCGTCGCCAGCGGTCTTCCGAGGCGCGGGCGGCGGCCAAAGCCGCCTCGGCGTCCAGCGCCCACAGGGCGTTGAGCCGGGGCTCCCAGGTCTCGATCCGGTTCAGCACCGCCTGCGTCACTTCGACCGGCGAGGCCTCGCCCGAGCGATACAGGCCCGATAGGTCGCTGGCGGTCAGATCGGCGAGATCGCTCATGGCGCCAGCCTAGGGCGCCCGCATGGCTTTCCGCTAGAGTGCCGCTTCGTTCGCCGAATCCCTCTGAAGGACGCCGCCTTGCTCCGACCCGGCCCGCGCAATCTGATCACCGACGTTCCGGGCCTGCTGGTCGGCAATGCGACCGACGAGACCGTGGCCAGCGGCGTGACCGTGGTCCGTTTCCCCGGCGGCTGGAGCGCCGCCGTCGACGTGCGCGGTGGCGGGCCCGGCGTACGCGAGACTGAAACCCTCTCGCCCGAGAACGGCTATGCCCGCCTGCACGGCCTGACCTTGAGCGGCGGATCCTTCTTTGGCCTGCGCGCACCCGATGGGGTGACAGCGCCCCTGTCGGCGGCCGGCGAGGTTTTCCCGGTCCGGCCGGGCGCGCCGACGCCGCCGATCGTGGCGGGCGCGGTGCTCTATGACCTGGCCAATGGCGGCGACAAGGGCTGGGGGCTTGAGCCGCCGTATCGCCGGATGGGCCAGGACGCCCTGGCGGCCGCCGGTCAGGCGTTCGCGATGGGCGCGGTCGGGGCTGGGCGCGGTGCGCGGGCCGGACTGGTGCAGGGCGGACTGGGCTCGGCGTCGCTGGATCTGGGCGATGGGTTGCTGGTCGGGGCGCTTGCCGCGGTCAATCCGGTCGGCTCGGTGTTCATGCCCGACGGCGAAACCTTCTGGGCCTGGCCGTTCGAGATCGACGGCGAGTTCGGCGGGCGGGTTCCGACGGGACCGCAGAACGCCATCGAGCCGATGCCCGACGACTCGCGTCTGGCGGGACAAGGCCGGCTGACCCAGGGCGCCAACACCACCCTGGCCGTGGTCGCGGTCAACGCCGCGCTGACGCCGGCCGAATGTAAGCGGGTGGCGATGATGGCCCAGGACGGTTTGTCGCGCGCCGTGCGGCCGGCCCACACGCCTTTCGACGGTGACGTGGTGTTCGCGGTCGCTTCGGGCGATATCGCGCTTGGCGACACCGAGCGTCTGCGTCGCATCGCGCGCCTGGGTTCGGCCGCCGGCGACTGCCTGGCCCGGGCGATCGCGCGCGGGGTCTATCTGGCGCGCTGAGCCAGCGCGCGCTTCAGGTCCGGCGTCGCGGCGATCAGTTGCGCCGTGTACGGATGTTGGGGCGCTGCGAAGACCTCGGCGGTCGGGCCTTGCTCGACGATGACGCCGTCCTTCAGCACCAGCACCCGATCGGTCAGGCCGCGCACCACGCCCATGTCGTGGGTGACGAACAGATAGGCCACGCCCAGGTCGTCGGAGAGCCGGGTGAGCAGGTCCAGCACCTCGGCGCGCACCGTGACGTCCAGGGCCGAGACAGCCTCGTCCAGGGCGATGACGTCGGGCTCGACGATCAGGGCGCGGGCGATGGCGATGCGCTGACGTTGGCCGCCGCTGAACTGGTGTGGATACCGGTCGGCGGCCCCGGGCGGCAGGCCGACCTGGGCCAGCACGGTCTCGACCTTGGCGCGGCGCTCGGCGGGCGACAGGCGCGTTTCCAAAAGATGCAGCGGTTCGGCGACCAGGCGTTCGACGGTCCAGCGCGGATCCAGGCTGCCTTGCGGATCCTGGAAGACGATCTGCAAGCGACGGCGGCGCTGGCGCGGCGAGCTGGGTGTGAAGCGCTCGCCGCCCAGGCGCACTTCGCCGGCCTGAACAGGCTCCAGGGCCAGCAGAGCGCGCAGCAGGGTCGACTTGCCGCTGCCGGACTCGCCGACCAGCCCGACGATCTCGCCGGGACGGATAGCCAGGGAGATGTCCGTGAGCGCGTGGTGGGCTTGGACGCGCCCCAAGAGGCGACGGGCGCCGGGATATGAACGAGCGACGCCGTCTGCTTCCAGAACGGGCGCAGCGGCGAGGTCGGGCTTGCGGGTCCGGATCGGCGCGCGTTCGGCGTCGGCGGCCAGCTTGCGGGTGTAGGGATGGGCCGGGGCGGCGAACACCGCGCCGGTCTCGCCCGCCTCGACGATCTGGCCGTCCTGCATCACCGCCACCTGGTCGGCGACTTGCGCGACCACGGCCAGGTCGTGGCTGACCAGGATCAGGGCCGCGTCGTCCTCGCGCACCAGACGTTGCAGCAGGTCCAGGATCTCGGCCTGGGTCGTAACGTCCAGGGCCGTGGTCGGCTCGTCGGCGATCAGCAGGCGCGGCGTCAGGACGATGGCCATGGCGATCGCCACGCGCTGGCGCTGGCCGCCGGACAGTTCGTGCGGGTAGCGGCTGAGGGGGATTGCGGAAAGGCCAACGCGGTCCAACGCCTGGCGGGCAGCGGCCTGGGCCTCTTTGTGCGAGGTCTTGCGGTGGAGGCGCACCACTTCGGCCACTTGGGCGCCGATGGTCATGACCGGGTTCAGCGCCGTCATTGGTTCCTGGAACACCATGCCGATGCGGTTGCCGCGCAGGCGGGCCAGGGCGTGGTCGGGCAGGGCCAACAGGTCTTCGCCGTCGAAGACGATCCCGCCTGCGGCCTTGGCGCCCGGTGGCAGCAGACCCAAGATCGCCAGGGCGGTCATCGACTTGCCCGAGCCGGACTCGCCGACCACGCCCAGCACCTGGCCGGCGCCAAGTGACAGATCCAGACCGCGCAGGATCGGTCGCTCGCCTAGGGTGACGGTGAGGTCGCGGATCTCCAGCAGGGCCATGTCAGCGGCCCTCCGTCAGGCGCGGGTCGAGGCGGTCGCGCAAGGCGTCGCCCAAGAGGTTCAGGCCCAGCACCGTGATGACGATGGCCAGGCCGGGGAAGATCGCCTGCAAGGGGGCGACGGCGACCAGGGTCTGGGCGTCGGCCAGCATCCTGCCCCAGCTGGCGGCCGGGGGCTGCGCGCCGAGGCCGACATAGGACAGTCCCGCCTCGGCGATGACGCCCAGCGAGAACTGCAGCGTCGCCTGGACGATCAGCACGCTGAGCAGGCCCGGCAGCACGTGCTCCAGCGAGATCCGGGTCGCGCCCTTGCCGGCGGCGCGAGCGGCCAGGACGTAGTCGCGGGTCCACAAGGACAGGGCCGAGCCGCGTGTCAGGCGGGCGAAGACCGGGACGTTGAAGACGCCGATGGCGATCACCGCGTTCAGCGCGCCCGGACCCAGCACGGCGGTCAGCAGGATGGCCAGGATCAGGGCCGGGAAGGCGAACACCACATCGGCGCCGCGCATGACCAGCTCGTCGATCCAGCCGCCTCGGGCGGCGGCCAGCAGGCCCAGCGGCACGCCCAGGCCTGCGCCCAGCAGCACCGCCACCAGCGACACCAGCAGGGCGTTGCGCGCGCCCAGCAGGATCAGCGAGGCGACGTCGCGGCCGAAATGGTCCAGGCCTAGCCAGTGGGCGGCCGAAGGTCCTTGCAGGCGATGGGCGATGTCGAAATCGGTGACGGCATAGGGCGTCCAGACGAACGACAGCAGGGCCAGGGTGATGAACAGGGCGCTGATGGCGCCGCCGATCAGCAGGGTGGGGCGGCTCATCGGCTTGTCCTCCCGCCGAGGCGCGGATCGACCAGGCGATAGGCGACGTCGACCAGGAAGTTGGTCGCCACCACCGCGAACACCAGCAGCATGACCACGCCCTGGACCACGATCAGGTCGCGCTGGCCGATGGCCTGCAGCACGAGGCGGCCCAGGCCCGGCAGGAAGAAGACGTTCTCGATGATCACGCCGCCGGCCAGCAGGAACGGGAACTGCAGGCCGAGGATGGTCAGGATCGGGATCAGGGCGTTGGGCAGGCCGTGGCGCCAGAGGGCTTGGGACGCCGTCAGCCCCTTGGCGCGGGCGGTGCGCATGTAGTCCTCGGCCAGGGTGTCGATGAGGGCCGACGGGGTGACGGGGGCCAGGACCCCCGCCTGCGGCGCGGCCAGGGCGATGGCCGGCAGGGTCAGGGCCTTCAGCGCGGGCCACAGGCCGGCCTCCCAGCCGGGGAAGCCGCCGGCCGAGAACCAGCCCAGGCCGATCGAGAAGGCCATGACCAGCAGCACCGCGAACCAGAAGTTGGGGATCGCCACCCCGATCTGGGTCAGGCCCATGACGATCGTGTCCTCGGGCTTGCCGCGGCGTGCGGCGGCCAGGGCGCCGATCGGCGCGCCAACGACGACCGACAGCCCCATGGCCAGCAGGGCCAGCGGCAGGGAGACGCCGATCCGCTCGGCCAGCAGGCCCGCGACCGGGGTCTGGTAGGTGTAGCTGACGCCGAAGTCGCCGCGGAGCATGCCCAGCAGCCAGGCGATGTAGCGCTGCGCCGCCGGTCCTTCGAGCCCCATCTGCTGGCGCAGGTTGGCGGCGGCCTCGGGGCTGGCGTTGAGGCCCAGCATGAAGGCGGCCGGGTCGCCGGGCGCGACCTGGATGATCGTGAAGATGACGAGGCTGGCGGCCAGCAGGGTCGCGGCCATCACCGCCGCCCGGCCGGCGAGCCATGCCGCGCCGAACCGCACCGCCAGCCACGCCAGGCCCGCGACGAGCGCGAGCGCCGAGAGCCAGCCGAAAGCCGCGCCGCCGCCAGCGCGCGGGCCGAGCGCCACACCGCCGCCGCCCGCGCCCTCGAACGAGGCGGTGGCCAGATTGATGCTCTGGGTCGGCGAATTGACCCAGAAATCCTTCAAGCCTGTGTCGAACACGCCCAGGCGCGGGAACTGGAACAGGAAACCGTTGACCGCGTCGTCGGCGATGCGGCGCTGGATCTGGCCCAGGATCGCGGCCCGCTGGCCCTCGTCGGTGGCGGCCTTCAACTGCCCCATCAGGGCGTGGAAGGCCGGGCTGCTGTAGCCGAAATAATAGTCGGGCCGATCGTAGATGTCGTAGTCCATGGGCTCGGCGTGACTGACGACGGTGAGGTCGAAGGCGTGGCGGCCGAACACCTGGTCCAACCATTGCGCCCACTCCAGGTTCTCGACCTTCACCCGGATGCCAGCCTGGGCCAGCTGGGCGGCGATGATCTCGCCGCTGCGGCGGGCGTAGTTGGGTGGCGGCAGTTTCAGGGTCAGGGACAGGCCATTCGGATAGCCGGCCTGGGTCAGCAGGGCCTTGGCCTTGGCGATGTCGTGCGGATGCAGGCCGTTCAGGTCGACATAGGCGGCGTTCTGGGGCGGGAAGTGGCTGCCGATCGGGACGCCATAGCCGTACATGGCCCCATCGATGATCGCCCGGCGGTCCAGGGCGTGCTGTATGGCCCGGCGCACGCGCACGTCGGCCAGCGGGCCGGTGCGGTTGTTGATCGCCAGAATGACCTCGCCCTCGCTGGAGGCGGCGACGACCTTCAGGCCCGCTTCGGTACGCAGCTGGGCCAGGTTCTCCGGCGCGGGATAGTCGGGAAAGGCGTCGACTTCGCGCGTACGGATCGCCGCGAAGGCCGCCGCCGGGTCGCCGATGAAGCGGAAGGTCGCCTGGCGCAGCTTGGCGGGCTTGCCCCAGTAGTCGTCGTTGCGCGTCACCGTCACGGAGTCGCCGCGCCGCCAGCTGGCGAACCTGAACGGTCCGGTGCCGATCGGGTCGGTCGCCAGCTTGCCGGCCGATTTCGGCGAGACCATCACCGTGTCGCCCAGCGCCAGGACCGAAAGCAGGTTGCTGTCCGGCTGGGCCAGGGTCAGGCGCAGGGTGCGCGGATCGACCGCCTCGATGCGGGTGATGGCGCTCAGCGCCTGCTTCTGGACATTGGTCGAGGTCGGCGCCAGGGCGCGGTCCAGGCTGAACTTGGCCACACCAGCGTCAAAGGCGCTGCCGTCCTGGAATCGCACGCCCTCGCGCAAATGGAAGATATAGGTCAGGCCGTCGGGCGAGACCTCCCACCAGGTCGCCAGCAGCGGCTTGATCCCGCCTTGCGGGTCCAGCTGGACCAAGCCCTCGAAGATGTTGGCGTAGACGACGTCGTCGGTCGCCACCGCCGCGCCGGAGGTCGGGTCGAGGTTCGGCGGCTCCAGCTGCAGACCGACGGCTAGGGTATCGCGCGCCTGGGCGGCGGCCACGACAGGCGTCGCCAGCAGGGCGCACGCCGCCAGCAGGCTGCCAAGAAGGGCGCGAAGCCTCACGCCAGGGCCGCCAGGCGGCGGTCGACGCGGGCGCGGGCCTTGGCGGCCTCGGCGGGCAGGTCCAGCCGGTCGTAGATCTCGGCCAGGGTGCGATTGAGCGGGACGCCGTCGGGATCGTGGGCGCGGCGCAGCTCCAAGGTCTGCTGGGCTTCGGCCACGCGGCCCGAGCGGATCAGGGCGTCCAGAACGATCTGCTCGAACAGGTCGCGCTGAGCATGGCTGCCGCCGATCTCGACCAGCCGGGGCAGGGCGATCTGCAGGCCGCGCAGGGCGGCGGCATGGTCGCCGCGCGTATGGGCGACCAGCCCCTCGGCGGCCGGCAGGGCCACTTCGCGCCAGGTCGGGCGGACGAAGTCGGGGGCCTCCAGCGCCGCGCGGCGCACGGCGGCCAGCAGGGCGTCGGCCTCCGGACGACCGGCGCGGGCCAGGCCATACAGATATTGCAGGGTCAGGAACGGCTGGACGACGTCGTCCGCGCGCGCGGCCAGATGGTCGGCCAGATCGCGCCAGCGGTCGCCGACCTCGATCCCGGCCAACTCCAGCCGCACCAGCAGCGACACGGCCCCGACCTGGTCCTGGGAATAGTCCTTGGCCTGAGCCCAGACGTGATCGTCATAGGCGGCCAGCGCCTGCGCCTCGCGACCCTGGCTGAGATGGAACAAAGCCAGGTGCCACCACAGGTGAGTGTCCATGAATGAGTTCAGGCCAGTCCAGGTGTCCTGCACGCCCTCCAGGAACGCCGCGCCTTCGTCGATGCGGCCTTGGGTGAGCATGACATGGGCGATCGCGTGCTGCGCCCAGGGCTCCTTGCGCTTGAGGTCCAGCGCCTGGCGGGCGGCGGCTTCGGCCTCGGCCAGCAGGTGGCACTGCTCGTAGGCGAAGGCCAGCATGCCGTGCAGCTGGGCGACGTCGGCGGCGTGGTGCAGGGCGGCGCTGGCGACCCGCAGCATGGCCGGGAAATCGCCGCGGTTGAAGTCGTGATACTGGCGCAGCTTCAGGATCAGCAGGTCGCGCGGCCAAGCCGTCAGGATCGCGTCGGCGATGGTCAGGGCGCCGGGGATGTCGTCATCGGCCCAGGTCTGCGCGAAGGCCACGACCTGCCGCTCGCGGTCGTTTGCTTGCGCCGCCAGCGCCCGCTCGAGATAGGGCGCTGCGCGTTCGGCCGCTTCTGGCGCTTCCAGCAGAAGCCACAGGATCGCGGCATAGGCATTGAGCAAGGCGCTGCCAGCTTCCGCGTCGGCGGCCGCGATCACCTCGGCCGCTCGGGTCTCGTAGCTGAGGAAGCCGTCGACGAAGTTGTCGACGGCCGCCAGAGCCGCGTCGGAGCCCGGGCTGACCGGATTGCCGAGATAGTCGGTACGCATAACGGATACTCTAGCGGGCGGCGGCCTCTGAGAGGAAGGCGGCGACGTCGTCGGCCGAGCGCTCGGGGATCTCGACCTGCGGCAGGTGGCCGACCTTGTCGTAGACGATCAGCTTGGCGCCGGGGATGGCCTCGGCGAACTGATGAGCGCCGCCGACTTCCAGCAGCGGGTCGATCTGGCCCCACAGCACCAGGGTCGGAACCTTGACGGTCGAGAGCGCGGCCTTGGTCGCCTGGCTGTGCTTGCCCGGCTGGATCGACATCAGGATGGCGCGGTGGCCCGGGGCGCGCTGCAGCTCGGCCCAGCGGTCGATGAAGGGGTCGGTGATCACGGCCGGATCGCCGACCTGGCCGCGCAGACCCGAACGGATCAGCGGCTTGTTGTCGATCGAGCGCAGGAAGGCCCGGCCCCACGGATACTGCAGCAGCTTGAAGGCCAGCGGCGGCTTCTTCAGCGTGGTGGCCGGCCAGCCCGCAGCGTCGACCAGGATCAGGCTGGACAGGCGCTGGGGATGACGGACCGCCACCTGCCAGGCCACGCCGCCGCCCATCGAGTTGCCGGCGATGGCGAAGGAAGGCAGGGCCAGTTTGACCGCCAGGGCGTCGACCAGGTCGGCATAGCCGTCCGAAGTCGCCTGATAGCCCACAGGCGCGCGGGTCAGGCCGTGACCGGGCAAGTCGACGGTGATGATCCGGTAGCGATCACCGAGGCGCTCGACCCAGCCGTCCCACGAGAAGTGGCTGTCACCAAAGCCGTGCACCAAAACCAGCACCGGGCCGTCGGCCTTGCCCTGGTCCTTGTAGTGCAGCCGCACCCCGCCCGGCAGATCGGCATAGTGCGAGGCGCCGGAGGCGTACTTGGCCTCCAGCTTGTCGTAGGGAATGTCCGGACCGCGCAGGGCCAGCCACCCGACGAAGGCGACCAGCACCACGAGGGCCACGAGGCCGCCCAGGCTCAACAGGATGATCTTCAACATGAGCGGTCCTCTCCAGCGGCCTGATTAGAAGGCGTAGCCGGCGCGAACGCCATAGGTCGCGGGACGACCGGCAGCGCCGATCTTGGCCGAGGCCAGGAAGTAGTTGCGGGTCACGTCGTACTTCTCGTTGAAGATGTTACGGCCCCACAGGCCCAGGCTCCAGGGGCCGTCCTTGGGCTGGATCGTCAGGTTGGCGTTGGCCAGCCAGAACGAGTCGACCGTGAACTCCCGGCCCAGGAACGAAGTGGCCGTGTCGCGGTAGCTGTAGTCGGTGGCCGCCTGGACGTCGAAATCGCCGACCGCCCAGGTGTAGCTGACCGAACCGCCATAGCTGAGGCGCGGGAAGTTCAGGCGCTGGCCTGCGCGGTCGATGGTCTGGGCCGACCACAGGCCGGTCGTCGGGTTGCGAACGGCGGTGTTGGCGTCGACGTCGTCGAATTCCTTGTACGTGCCCTTCTTGAAGCCGGCGTTCTGGGTGATCTGCAGGCCGGGCGCCGGGCTCCATTGCAGCTCCAGCTCAGCCCCGAAGATCTCGGACTTCGGCGCATTGGTGATCCGGCCGATGGCGCCGTTGGCTGGGTTGATGACCACGGCCAGCACCTGCTGGTTGCGGTAGTCGTAATAGAAGGCCGAGCCGTTCAGGCGCAGGTTCGGGGCCAGATCGCCCTTGAAGCCGGCCTCATAGGCCCAGACGACCTCGGGCTGGAAGGCGTTGATCTGGTCGGACTGCGGCGAGTTGTAGACGGTGAAGCCGCCCGACTTCACGCCCCGGCTGACGTTCGCATACAGCAGCACGTTGTCGTCGGCCTGGAACTCGAAGCCGGCCTTGCCAGACCACTCGTTCAGCGAGGTGCTGCGATCGCCGTTGGTGAACAGCGGCGCGCCGCCGATCTTGGTGGCGAAGTCTTCGAGGTCGCGTTCTTCGTGCTCGTAGCGCGCGCCGAGGATCGCCTTGAGGCGGGGCGTGACGGCGTACTCCAGTTGACCGAAGCCGCTCAGCGACTCGACCTTCTGGCGGTAGCTGGTGTCGGTGATGAAACCCAGGCTCTGGGTGAAGTCGGTCAGGAACGTCTCGTCCAGCGTCTGGCGGCTGTAATAGGCGCCGGCCACCCAGTTCAGCGGCCCGGTAGCCTTGGATGCGAGACGCAGTTCCTGCGAATAGACGTCGACGTCGCTGCCCCAGAAGGTGTCCGACTCAGAGGTCGGCTTGGCGTCCCAGTCGTTCAGCTCGCGGCGCTTGAGAGTCTCGTAGCTGCTGATGCTGGTCAGCTTGGCGAACCCTAAGTCGATATTGGCGGTGATCGCGCCACCGCCCGACTCGTTGTCGCGGGAGGGGGCTTCGGTCGCGGTGACGCCGGCCAGCCGCGCGAAGGCGGCCGAACGGCCCCAGCCGGTGGCGTTGTAACGCGTATCACCGGTCTGGCCGGGCACGTTCAGCAGATAGAGGCCTTGGCCGTCCGACTTGTCGCGGCCGTAGTGGGCGTTGACCAGCACATCGACCTTGTCGGTCGGGGTCCATTGCAGCTGGCCGCGCACGGCGGTGCGGTCGGCGTCGCCCAGCTTTTCGCCGGTCGTGCGGTTGCGCTGCCAGGCGCCGCCTTGCTCGGTCACGGCCGACAGACGGCCCTTCAGGGTCGACGACAGCGGACCGGAGATGAACCCCTCCACCTTGGCCGAGCCGAAGCGGCCGTATTCACCGATGATCCCGGCCGACAGTTGGTCGGTCGGGCGGCGGGTAATGAAGTTGATCGCGCCGCCGGTGGTGTTGCGGCCATAGAGCGTGCCCTGCGGGCCGCGCAGTACTTCCACACGGTCGATATCGAACAGCACGCCCTGGGTGGCGGCCGGCACCGGATAGGCGACCTCGTCGACATAGACGCCGACGGTCGGGGTGTTGTTGGTGGCGTAGTCGTCGAAGCCGACGCCGCGCAGGCGGAACTGCGGCTGGCCGCCGCCGAAGGCCGGGATCACTTCCAGGCTGGGGGTCTGGAACTGCAGCTGATTGACGTTGGTCACGCCCCGCGCGTCCAGGGTCTCGCCCGACAGCACCGACAGGGCCACGCCCACGTCCTGGGCCGACTGCTCGCGACGCTGGGCGGTGACGATCACCTGCTCCAGCTCGGTGTTGTTGGTCGCCTGGGCGTAGGCCCCGCTGGCGAAGGCGGCGGTCAGGGCGCCGGCGGCGGTCCCGATGAGAAGACGCTTGATCACTGGACTTATCCCCATGTCGGCATGCGGTCATAACCGCGGGTTCTAACTCGCGGCGAAAACTCCTATCGAAACGGTAGGATTTAAAGCCAAGTTTTCTTCGTCTTCCCGAAGCTTCTCTATCGGCGGTCGGCGCCGTCAACCTTCCCCGCCGGAAGCCGGCTGGGGAAACCCGATCCGAGCCGGGGCATTGGTCTTTGCGACGGGGCGCCCCTCTGGCATCCGTTCGTCCGAAGCCTTAGGTTCCGCCCGGGCTGGCGTATAGTGAACCACGGAAGGACGGCTGCATGAGCCGAACGATGTTGCTTGGGGCGATCGCCGTCCTGAGCCTGACCGCCGGAAGCGCCATGGCCCAGCCGGGCGGCAACACGGGCGATCTCTATGGTGTCTGGCGCAACCCGAAGGGCAGCGTCCATATCGAGATCAAGGGCTGCGGCAACGAAACCTGCGGCTATGTCGTCTGGGCCAACGCCGACGCCCAGGCCGACGTCAAGAAGGGCAGCAACCAGGGTCTGGTCGGCATGCAGCTGCTGCGCGATTTCACGGCGACCAAGGACAGCAACGAATGGAAGGGCAAGGTCTTCGTGCCCGACCTGAACATGACGTTCTCAGGCCAGGTGCGTCTGCAGGACCGAGCCTCGCTGCGCGCCAAGGGCTGTCTGTTGCCCAACTTCCTGTGCAAGTCGCAGACCTGGACGCGGGTCGAAGCTTCGGCCGTTAGGCGCGCCTCCTGATCTGAAGCACGCCTTGGGGCGGGTTTCTAGGATCGTGCGCCCTTGGCCGTCAGATAGCTGACGACGGCGGCGTGGCCGTTCCTGCGCGCCTGGCTGAGCGGCGAGCGCATCTCGCCCGGATTAGCCTGCACGGCGCGGTTCACGTCGGCGCCGCGCTCCACCAGATAGGTGACGATGTCGAGGCTGCCGGCCTGGGCGGCGTTGATCAGCGGCGTCTCGTCGCCGGGCACGAAGATCTCGACATTGGCTCCGCGCTCGACCAGCAGCCGGACGACGGCGAGATTGCCCGACAGCGAAGCCTGGATCAGCGGTGCGCCGTCGCCGCGCACCGGCTGGTTGGGATCTGCGCCGGCGGCCAACAGAACCTTGACCGTCTCGAGCTGGCCCTTGCGCGCGGCCTCGATCAGCGGCGAGCCGTCGCCGGGCAGCACGGCGTTGGCGTTGGCCCCGAGGGCCAGAAGTTCGCGGACGGCGTCCAGGTCGCGCGCCCGAACGGCGTCGAACAAAGGCTGGCTCAGGTGGCGGGCGATGGCGGGGTTGGCGTCTTGGGGGGTCGGCGGGACGGCTGGGCCGGGCTGGGCGGCCCGGGCGGCGACGCCGGCCGACAGGCCCAGCAGGGCGACGGCGGCGGCGCCGGCCAGATGACGGCTCGAATGGGCATGGTAGCGAGAGAGCATCGTGAAGCGTTCCTTCATTTGCTGGTTGGCGGAGGCTGGCCAGTGGCAGCCGAGCGGGGGCGCGATCGGGGCCAGCTGGGTTTTCAGCATGGCTTCGCCATAGGCGCGGCGGGTCTTGGGATGGCGGTCCAGAACGGCCGCGTCGCAGGCGATCTCCTGGTCGATGCGCAGGGCGGCCGCGCCCCAGTGGATCATCGGGTTGAACCAGAAGAGGCATTGAAGCGCCGTGACGACGGCGTTGATCTGGGCGTCGCCGACCACGAGGTGGTTCTGCTCGTGGGCCAGGATCAGGGCCTGCTCCTGCACGGTGAAGCGCTGGGCGAAGTCGGCGGGCAGCACGACGCGCGGGGCCAGGGCGCCGATCACGGCCGGACCCACGCCCGGACGCTCTGACCAGAACAGACCGTCGGCGGCGCTCAGCCGGCCCAGCGAGCGGACGAACCGTCGCTGGCGCTCGGCCTGGGTGGCCAGGGCCGCGAGCGCTATGAACGCCCAAAGGCCAAGCGCGAGCTCTGCCCACGGCAAGGGGCGGGTCGGCGCCGAGCGGTCCATGGCCGCCGTCGCGGGAGTGGCCGGAGCCTGAATGATCGGCGAGGCTGAGGCGGGCTCGAGCGGCGCGACGATCGTGCGGGCCGGAAGCAGCAAGGCCAGCACCGAAAGCGGAACCACCAGCCACAGGGCGTAACCGCTACGGGCGCCGAACAGCGCGCGGACGGGGCGACGCAAGGTCAGGACCAGCGCGATCGCCGCGGCCATGACCAGATTGGCTTTCAGCAGCGCGGGAAGAAGCTCACTGGCCATCGTCGATCTTCTCCAGCAGGCGACGCAGTTCGGCGACGTCCTCGGGGTTCAGCTTTTCGCGCTTGGAGAAGTGGCTGACCAAGGGCGCCAGGCGGCCGTCGAACAGGCGGTCCAGCAGGCCCTGGCTCTCTGTGTCGACATAGTCGTCGCGGCCGATCAGTGGGCGATAGAGAAAGCGGCGACCATCCTTGTCGGCGGCGATCGCGCCCTTGTTCAGCAGGCGGTTCAGCAAGGTCTTGACCGTGCCTTCGGCCCAGCCTTGCTCCTTGGCCAGGATCGCGAGGATGTCTTCGGCCGGCTTGGGGCTTTCGCTCCAGAGGACCTTCATGACTTCGCTCTCGGCGGCGCTGATGCGGTGCGTTTCCATGGCTTGACGATTACGCATGTAAACGTTCGCGTCAATCCATCGATTACGCATGTAAACGAATTGTAATGCGAGGACGGGATCGCTAACCACGCCGGCGATCAAGGAGGCGCGCCAATGACGCAGATGGGCCTGCCGGGCTTCGACCCGCCGACGCCGACCGACCGGTTGATGTTCCTGCTGTATCCGGACACGGTCACCGCCGAGCGCATCGCCGTCGAGGCGCGTCGCCTGAAGGATGCTCTGGGTCTGCGCGGCCAGCCGCTGCTGACCGACCGCTTCCACATCACCCTGCATCATCTGGGCGACTATGCGGGCCTGCCCAACGACATCGTCGCCAAGGGCAAGGCGGCCGGCGAGGCGCTGGCCCATGCCCCGTTCGCGGTGGCGCTGGATCGCGCCGTCAGCTTCGCCAACCGTCCGGGCAACAATCCCTTCACGCTGCAAGGCGGGGAGGGCGCCGAAGCGCTGATCAGTTTTCAGAAGGCGCTCGGCGAGAAGATGGCCTGGACGGGTCTCAAGCCCGACAAGCAGTTCGTACCGCACGTCACGCTGCTCTATGACGGCCAGGTCGCCGCGGCCCAGGCCATCGACCCGATCGGCTGGACGATCGACCGTTTCGTCCTGGTGCAGAGCAAGCTGGGGCAGACCAAGCATATCGTGCTGGGCTCCTGGGACCTGAGAGGCTAAGGAGCCGGCCATGACCCCGACGATGTACGGCATCAAGAACTGCGACACGGTCGCCAAGGCCCGCAAGTGGCTGGAAGCCCGCGGCCAGGCCTACGACTTCCATGACTACAAGGCCGTCGGCATCGACCGGCCGCATCTGGAGGACTGGGTGGCCGAGCACGGCTGGGAGGTGATCCTGAACCGCGCCGGCACGACCTTCCGCAAGCTGGACGAGGCCGATCGCCAGGACCTGGACGCCGGCAAGGCGATCAACCTGATGCTGGCCCAGCCGTCGATGATCAAGCGACCGGTGCTGGACCTGGGCGACCGCCGCCTGGTGGGGTTCAAGCCCGAGCTCTACGAGGCCGCCTTCGCCTAAAAGGCTTATCCACCCCTCCATCGCCTGCGGCGCGAAGTTTAAGACGACAACTTCCGGGGGATCAGTCTATCACTGGACGGAGCATCCGCGTTTCGCGGGCAGGAGGGGCTGAGCGCGTGGGGGAGGACGTGATCTCGCGATACGAACTGGTCATCTTCGACTTCGACGGCACGCTGGCCGACAGCGCCGCCTGGATGATGCGCGCCGTCAATCCGATGGCCCGCCGGTACGGCTTCAAGACCGTTTCCGACGAGGAGATCGAGATGCTGCGCGGCCGCAGCACCCGCGAGGTCATCCGCTATCTGGGCGTTTCGCCCTGGAAGCTTCCGCTGATCGCGCGGGCCGGCAAGAAGCTGATGGCCGCCGACGCCCACACCATTCCGCTGTTTCCCGAGACCGCCCGGATGCTGCGCACCCTGCACGACTCGGGGGTCAAGATCGCGGTGGTCAGCTCCAACAGCGAAGCGGTGATCCGCCGGGTGCTGGGGACCGAACTGGGCGACCTGATCAGCCTCTATGCCTGCGGGGCGTCGCTGTTCGGCAAGGCCCGCAAGTTCAAGCAGGTCACCTCGAAGGGCGTGTCGCGCGACAAGGTCATCTGCATCGGCGATGAGACCCGCGATATCGAGGCCGCCCGCGCGGTGGGCCTGGACTGCGGCGCCGTCGGCTGGGGCTACGCCAAGCCGGCGATCCTGGCTCAGCACGGCCCGACAGTGTCCTTCGCCTCGATGTCCGAAATTATTTCGTATGTCGGCGCATCCAAGGCGGCGGTCGGCGGCGACTAACCTTCGAAAGCGCGAATGATCGCGCCCTTGATCGAAGGACCGCCGTCCATGGCCGACCTGTTCCGAGACTTCTGGTGGCTGCTGTTCCCGATGGGCTTCATGGCTCAGGCCGGTTTCCGCGCCTGGCTGGACTATCGCGCCCGCCAGCACGTGGTGCGCACCCTGCGTGAGCTTGCCGCCGCCGGTCGCGAGCCGCCGGCCGCGCTGGTCGCCCAGTTGCAGCGCTAAGGAGAGCCCAATGTCCGAAGACCTCTTCCGCCAGTTCTGGTGGCTGATCTTCCCGCTCAGCTGGTTCGTCTACGGCGCCTGGCAGAGCTGGCTTTCGTATCGGGCCAACCAGGAGACCCTGGACCTGATCAAGACCTATGCCCAGGCCGGCCGCGAGCCGCCGCCGGAGCTGATGGCGCGCCTGAACAAGCGCTGGCACGGCGAGGCCGACGACGAGGACGAGCGTCCCCGCTATCGCCGCCGCCGCGAGCGCACCTGGTACCAGGTGGTGCTGTTCGGCATCCTGGGCGCGGGCTTTGCTTTCGCCGCGGCGACCGACATCTATGGCGCGGGCGAAGCCTTCGTGATCGTCGCCTTCGTGATGGGCGCCCTGTGCGCGGCGACGCTGGTGCAGGTGCTGCTCGACCGGAACGGACCCACGGTCTGATGGACGCCGCGCTCGTCAGACAGGCGCGCGCGGGATCCCAGGTGGCTTTCGCCCGGCTGGTGGCGATCTACGAAAAGCCCTTGCGAGGTTTCCTGCGCAAGAGCGGCTGGATCGACGCCGACGACATCGCCCAAGAGGCCTTCGTGGCCGCGTGGGCGGGACTTCCAAAGCTCCGCGAGGACGAAGGCTTTCGGGCCTGGCTTTATGGCGTGGCGTGGAAGAAGGCCCTGTCGCAGCGGCGCGGCGCCCAGCGCGCGGCCGCTCGTGACGAGGCCTGGCGGGGCGAGCAGGAACTGGAGGCCGCCGCCGAGGTCGGCGCGGAGGACCGCATGGCCCTCGAGGCGGCCCTGGCGACCCTGCCCGAGGACCAGCGCGCATGCGTCACGCTGTGCCTGGGCCAGGGCTGGACTCACGGTGAGGTCTCGCAGGCGCCCGGGCTTCCCCTGGGCACGGTCAAATCGCATGTTGTCCGAGGCCGGGAGCGGCTTCTGGCGGTTATGGGAGGTTCGCGATGAGCCTGGACGATCAACTGTCGGCCTTCCTGGGCGAAGAGCCCAAGCAGAGCCGTGCCGACGTCTTCACCACCGAGGTGATGAAGCGAGTCGAGCGACAGGTGTTCTTCGAACGCCTGGCCGCCGCCGCCGCCGGGGCTGTGGTGTTCGGGCTGGTGCTGTGGGCCTGCGCGCCGGCGCTGGATCTGGCCGTTTCGGCCATCGCGCCGATCTTGGCGCCCGTCGCAGCCATCCTGACCCTGGTCGCCGTGGCGGTGGTCGCCGGCGGCTCTGGAGTCCGGAAGCGTTTGGGCCTGTCGATCCGCTGATTCCCGCCTTACGAAAGTTTCATGGCGGCGGGCGCCTCCAAACGGGGCCGTGAACGCCTCTTACTAGTGAAGGCGGCGCCGGGGGCGTCGTCCAAGCCATCAGAGGTCGACATGGAAGACGTCATCGTTCCCATCGCGTTTTTCGCCTGCATCGCTGCGGTGTGCATCACGCCGGTCTGGCTCAAGAGCCGCGACCGCAAGGAGATGCAGGCCACCCTGCGCTCGGCGATCGAGAAGGGCCAGCCGGTGCCGCAAGAGGTCATCGAAGCCCTGACCCGCAACGTGAAGGGGCCGCCCACGGCGCTGCGCGACATGCGTTCGGGCGTCATCTGGCTGGCCGTCGGCCTGGGCATTGGCGGCCTGGGCGCGATGATCGGCATTCGCGAGGAGGAAGCCCTGCATCCGCTGCTGGGTATCGCCATCATCCCCAGCGTGATCGGCTTGGCGCTGATCGCTCTGAGCTTCTTCAATCCGCACAAGGAACCGCGGGTCTAGCCGCAAAACCTTGGGAGGGGTTTGACCACAATGGGCATGGATCGCCCGCCAACCGGCCACGATGTCGAACTCGCCGCCCGCGCGGCGAGTGGGGATCGCCGGGCCTATGGGGAGCTGGTGCGTCGGCATGGCTCGGCCGTCCGCGGGCTGCTGCGTCGCCTGGGCGCCGACTCGGCCACCGCCGACGACCTGGCTCAGGACGCCTTCATGACCGGCTTCGAACAGGCCGCCGAGTATCGCGGGGAGGGGACGTTCGGCGCCTGGATCAAGAAGATCGCGGCCCGTCTGTACCTCAAGAAGGTCAGGCGCGAGGCGCGGCTGATCTTCTCGGATACGGTCGAGCCGGTCGATGATCTGACCGTCCGCGATACGCCCGCCGATGCGGCCAGCCGCATCGACCTGGACGAGGCGCTGAAGACGCTGTCGCGCGGCGAGCGCCTGTGCGTTTCGCTCTGCTACGGCGCCGACTGGTCGCACGCCGAGGCGGCTGAAGCGTTGAATATCCCGATCGGCACGGTGAAATCCCATGTCAGACGTGGTTTGGATAAACTTCGGGCGAAACTGGCCCGACCCGAGGAAGGCGCGAGGAGGGAAGCTCATGGCTGAACCCGATTTCGAAGCCCAGCTGAGCCGGCTGTACGCCGAGGCGCCGTCGTTTCCGGACGCGGCGCTGTTCAACGCCGAGGTCGCCGGCAAGCTGGACCGTGGCTGGGCGATGCGGCGGGTGTTCATCGGCCTGGCGGGCACGGCCGCCGGGCTGTTCGCCGCGTTTCAGATTCTGAGCACCCGCTTTTCCAGCGAGGTGGCGGAGCTGTCGCGCAACAGCGGCCGCAACGTCTCGAGTGAGATCGATGCGGGCCTGGAGAAGTTCAATTCGCTGGTCGGCGGCGCGCCAGCCAGCGGCGAAGCCATGTGGTTGGCCGCAGGGTTGGCGGTCATCGCTCTGGCCTTCGCGGTGACGCGGGTGGTCGAGGACCTGTAGTTGCGAGATGGGCCGATCCAGCCCACAACGGCGCCCCTGAAGTGCGTCGTTTGGGAGGCCTCGCCCTGTCCGCTCATCGTGAAGAGACCGTCCGCCGCCTGGCCGCGCCCGATATCGCCGGCCGCAAGGGCGGTGAGCCCATCGTCTGCCTGACTGCCTACACCGCGCCGGTGGCGGCCGCCCTGGACGAGTCGTGCGACCTGCTGCTGGTCGGGGATTCGGTCGGCATGGTCGTGCACGGCCTGCCCAACACCGTCGGCGTGACCCTGGAGATGATGATCCTGCACGGCCAGGCCGTCATGCGCGGCTCGAAGAAGGCCATGGTCGTCATCGACATGCCGTTCGGCTCCTACGAGGGCGCGCAGGAAGAGGCCTACGCCAACGCCGTGCGGATCATGAAGGAGACCGGCGCTCAGGCGGTAAAGGTCGAGAGCGGCCCGACCGTGCCCGAGACCATCCGCTACCTGACCCAGCGCGGCGTGCCGGTCATGGGCCATGTCGGCCTGCGTCCGCAGGCGGTGCTGGTCGACGGCGGCTTCAAGGCCAAGGGGCGCGACGCCGCCGAGCGCGAGCGAATCCTCGAGGAAGCCCGGGCCACCGCCGACGCCGGCGCCTTCGCCGTGGTGGTCGAGGGCGTCGCCGAGAGTCTGGCCCGCGAAATCACCCAGGCCATCGCCCCGCCGACCATCGGCATCGGGGCCTCGGCCGGCTGTGACGGCCAGATCCTAGTCACCGACGACATGCTGGGCCTGTTCGACTGGACGCCCAAGTTCGTCCGCCGCTACGCTGATCTCAAAGGCGAAATCACCCGCGCCGCCGCCGACTACGCGCGCGACGTCAAGGACCGCAGCTTCCCCGGCGAGGGCGAGACCTACTACGCCAAGAAGCCATAAAACGGCTCGTTGCGACGGCGCGCGGCACGCTATAGGTTCGCCGCCTCGACGGGCGGCCCTCCGCTCGCCACAATCAGTGTTAAACCAGCGATGTCGGCCGGGTTCTCGGGCGCGACGTCCAAGGCGGCAGCGCCTGTTTCGGAGCCTCGTTTCGTGGTCGATGTTTTTGACGAAGTCGAAGAGCAGCTTCGCGGGGAGCGCTATCGCAGCCTGGCGACCAAGTCGTTGCCCTGGGCGGTGGCGGCTGTCGCGGCCGCGGTGATCGGCGTCGGCGGTTACTGGGGCTGGAGTTCGTACCAGACCGATCAGGCCAACAAGGCCTCGGAAGGCTATCAGGCCGCTCTGGAGGCCGCCCAGAAGGACGGCCCGGCCAAGGCCTTCACCCAGTTCAAGACCGTCGCCGACGGCGGGGCGAAGGGCTACAAGGCCCTGGCGCTGCTGCAGATGGGCGACATCCGCCTGGAAGAGAACAAGACCAAGGAGGCCGTCGGCTATTTCGACGAGGCCGCCAAAGCCGCGCCGGACGCGCTGCTGGGCGACTTGGCCCGCCTCAAATCCGCCTTCGCCCTGATGGACACCGCTTCGTTCAAGGACATCGAAGCGAGGTTGACGCCTTTGGCGGGGGAAAAGAGTCCGTACCGCGTGCACGCCAAGGAAGCCCTGGCGTTCGCGAAGCTGCAGGCTGGCGATCTGGCCGGCGCGCGCGGCGACTTCGTGGTCCTGACCAACTCGCTGGACAACACCTCGGAAGAAGTGCGCGAGCGCGCCCGCGCCGCCACCCAGATGATCGACTCCGGCTCGGCCAAGGAACTGGCCGCCGCGGTGAAGGCCGCCGCTGTCCTGCCGGCGACGCCGCCGGTCAGCCTGGCGCCGTCGCCTGCCGTCCCTAATGCCGCTCCCGACGCCCAATGAGCCGCCTGATGATCTCCAAGCGTTCCGTCGCCCTGGTGGCGCTGATGTCGGCCTCGGTGGCCGTCACCGGCTGCTCGACGGTCTCCAAGCTCAATCCCTTCGGCGACAAGGACAAGAACAAGTCCACCGCCAGCCAGGGCCAGCGCATCTCGATCATCGCCTTCGACCAGAAGGTGGAGGCCAATGAGGGCCTGAAGGGCGCGGACTTCTATCTGCCCGAACCGGCGGTCCAGGCCGAGTGGCGCCTGCCGGGCGGCAATCCCGAGCAGTCGGTCGAGCATGTCGACGCCGGCAAGGACTTCCAGGTCGCCTGGAAGCGCGGCTTCGGCAAGAAGGGCGGCCGCAAGTTCCACGTCACCGCCCCGCCGGTGGCGTCCGGCGAGCGCATCTACGTCATGGACGGCATCGCCGAGGTCTCGGCCATCGACGCCAAGAGCGGTTCGGTGATCTGGAGCAAGGACCTGCGCCCGGCCGCCGGTCCGACCCGCAAGGGCGGCTTCCTGGGCCTGATCCCGCAGAAGAACGATCGCTCGGGCTTCGGCGGCGGCGTCGCCCTGGGCGCCGACAACAAGCTGTATGTCGCCTCGGGCTTCCGCTTCGTGGCTCAGATCGACGCTGTGAGCGGCAATCTCAACTGGACGCAACCGGCCTCGACCCCGATCCACGGCGCACCGACGGTCGTCGATGGCCGCGTGTTCGTCGTCTCGACCGATAACGAGCTGCTGACCTTCAATGCCGAGACCGGCACGCCGGGCTGGACCTATCAGGCCCTCAGCGAACCGGCCCGCATCCTGGGCGCCTCGACCCCCGCCGTCAGCGGCGACACGGTCGTCGCCGGCTTCGCCTCGGGTGAGCTGGTGGCCCTGCGCGCCGCCAATGGCAACGACCTGTGGAACGAGGCTCTGTCGCGCGCCAGCCGCACCAATGCGCTGTCGGAAATCCGCGACATCCCGGGCCGCCCGATCATCTACAAGGGCGACGTCTTCGCCGTCAGCCACTCGGGCGTGTTCGCCGCCACCGACCTGCGCACGGGCCAGGCGCGCTGGAGCCTGCCGGTTACCGCCATCACCACGCCGTGGGCCGCGGGCGACGTCGTCTATGTCGTCGACAAGGTCGGTCAGGTGATCTGCGTCTCGCGCGAGAACGGCTCAGTCTACTGGATCCAGGACCTCAACAACACCGAGAGCCTGTCCAAGAAGCAGAAGAAAAAGCGCGCCAAGCATCCGATCCTGTGGTCGACCCCGATCCTGGCCAATGGCCGCCTGATCACGGTGTCGAGCACCGGCGAGGCCGTGGCCCTGAACGCCAAGACCGGCGCCAAGGAAAAGACGCTGAAGATCGGCTCGCCGGTCCTGCTGAACCCGATCGCGGTCGGCAATATGATCTATGTGGTCACGGACGACGCCGAACTGGTCGCCATCCGCTGATCCTTCGGCGGACCCTTTTGGATCCGCCGGATACTTGAAAACGCTTGCAGCCCGGGTCCGCGAAAGCTGGCCCGGGCGTTCGCTTTTCCGGCTTCTTTTGCGGGCCTCTTTTGCGACTTGGCAGAAAATCGACTACTGGACACCTATGCCTTTGAAACTCGCCATCGTCGGCCGCCCCAATGTGGGCAAGTCCACGCTGTTCAACCGCCTGGCCGGCAAGAAGCTGGCCATCGTCGACGACCAGCCGGGGGTCACCCGCGACCGCCGCTACGCCTCCGGCCATCTGGGCGACCTGGAGCTGGAGCTGATCGACACCGCCGGCTTCGAGGACGTCAGCGACGAAAGTCTGGAAGCGCGCATGCGCGCCCAGACCGAGCTGGCGATCGAGGAAGCCGACCTCTCGCTGTTCATCTACGACGCCCGCGAAGGCGTCACCCCGCTGGACGAGGTGTTCGCCGCGCTGCTGCGCCGCCGCGGCAAGCCGGTGATCATCGCCGCCAACAAGGCCGAGGGCAAAGCCGGCCAGTCGGGCATCGGCGAGGCCTACAAGCTGGGCCTGGGCGAGCCGATCCCGATCTCGGGCGAGCACGGCGAGGGCATGGCCGAGCTGTATGCCGCCATGCTGGAAGCCGTGCCGGAAGATCAGTATTCCGGCGACGAGAACGACGAGGACAAGCCGATCCGGCTGGCGATCGTCGGCCGTCCGAACGCCGGCAAGTCGACCCTGATCAACCGCCTGATCGGCGAACAGCGCCTGCTGACCGGTCCCGAGGCCGGGATCACGCGGGACTCGATCTCGGTCGACTGGATCTGGGGCGACAAGAAGGTCCGCCTCGTCGATACCGCCGGCCTGCGCAAGAAGGCCAAGGTGCAGGAGAAGCTGGAGAAGCTCTCCACCCAGGACACCATCCGCGCCATCACCTTCGCCGAGGTCGTGGTGCTGGTCATGGACGCCACCCACCCGTTCGAGATCCAGGATCTGCAGATCGCCGACCTGACCGAGCGGGAAGGGCGGGCCCTGGTCTTCGTGCTGGCCAAGTGGGACCTGATCGAGGACCAGGCCGCGACCCTGGCCGCCTTCCGCGAACATGCCGAGCGCATGCTGCCCCAGGTGCGCGGCGCGCCGGTGGTGGGCCTGTCGGGCGAGACCGGCAGCGGCGTCAACAAGCTGATGCCGGCCGTGCTGAAGATCCACAAGGACTGGTCGACCAAGGTCAAGACCCGCGACCTGAACGACTGGCTGCAGATGGCCATGCAGCGCCACCCGCCGCCCGCCGTCTCGGGCCGTCGCGTGAAGCCCAAGTACATGGCCCAGACCAAGGCTCGTCCGCCGACGTTCGTGCTGTTCTCCAGCCGCGCCGACCAGATGCCCGACCACTATCGGCGCTATCTGATCAACAGCCTGCGCGAGAGCTTCGACCTGCCAGGCGTGCCGCTGCGCATCACCATCAAGTCGGGCGCCAACCCCTATGCCGACGGCGAAGCCAAGGGCCACTCGGGCCGGGGCAAGCGCGAGTTCGAACGCCGCGAGCGCGAGGAGGAGCGCATCCGCGCCTCGCGCAACACGGTCAAGAAGTCCAAGCGCCTGGCCGACGAAGCCGCCGCCAAGGCCGCGATCGAGGCGGGCCTGCCTGATCCGCGCGAGGCCAAGCCGGTCAAGAAGAAGGCCCCCGCCGCGCCCAAGGCCGCTCCCGCGCCCGTCGAAGGCGCCGCCGCGGCCGAGCCCGGCAAGGCCGCCGTCAAGTCGGTCAAGAAGCTGGGCCCCAAGGTCCAGAAGAAGGTGTCGACCACGCCCAGCTACAAGGTCGGCGCCAAGTCGGCCGGCGGCAAGGCTGCGGGCCCCAAGCGTCCGACCGCCGGCGCTCGCACCGTGCGCGGCAATACTGGCCCCGCCAAGAAGCGCTGAGCCTAAACTTCGCCATACGCGTTCAGCTCTCTGAGGGCTGAACGCGGAGAGCGGCGATGCGAGGGATGGGGATGGCGCTGATCGTGGCGACGTTGCCGGTCATGGCGGCGGCGCAGGACTACAAGCCGGTCGTCTGCAAGAGTTCGGTGACCTATGCCGGCGCGCCGCTGCACGCGCCGGTGACGCCGCCGCTGCTGGCGGATACGCCCAAGGCCGAACTCGACCCGGCGATCGTCGCGCGGCTGGACGTGGGCTTTGCCCAAGCCAAGGCCGCGCTCAAGGCGCCGGCCATGACCGCCGCCGTGCTGGTTCCGGGCAAGGGCGCCTGGGCGCGGACCGACAGCGGTGACCAGCCGCCGATGCTGTTCTGGGCCAGCGCCGGCAAGAGCCTGATCGCCATCGTGACCCTGCAACTGGTCGAGGCCGGCAAGCTCAAGCTGGAAGACCCGATCAGCAAGTATGTCGCCGGCGTGCCCAACGGCGACGTCGTGACCATCCGCGACCTGCTGGCCCATACCGGTGGCCTGTTCAGCGCCAACGAAGACCTCAAGGCCCGTGCCGCTCGCCGGGCCTTCACCCTGGACGAGGACGTCAAGATCATCGCCCAGCACGGCGCCATGGCGTGTCCGGGCGAGCGCTGGCGTTATTCCAACACCGGTTACGCCCTGCTGGGCAAGGTGATCGAGACCGTCGATGGCCGGTCCTGGCAGGACGCGATCGACGCCCGCATCGTCAAGCCGCTGGGCCTGAAGACGCTGCGCATGCTGGCGGCGGACGACAAGGCCGAGGACGTGGCCAAGCTGGTCTCGACCAAGGACGCGCCGATCGAGCCGGCCTGGGCCGGTCCCGCCGGGCCAGCGGTTGGCTCAGCCGGCGACATGGCCCAGGTCTGGGCGGCGTTTCTCGGCGGCAAGCTGCTGAAGCAGGAGACCGTCCAGGCGATGTTCGGGAAACTGTATCCGATGTTCGACGCTGGCAGCTTCTATGGCCTGGGCGTCATGGCCGTGGAGGTCCCCGCGCCGGATGGGAGCAAGGACCTCTGGCTGGGCCATCTGGGCGGCACGCCGGGCGCCAGCGCCGTCGTGGCCTATTCGGTCCGCGACGGGACCGTCGTGGCCGCCGCGCTCACCGGTGACGGTTCGGCGGCGGCCGTGGCGAACCTGCTGCTAAGGCAGGCTCGTCTCGTTCCTTAGAACTCTTCCCACTCCGGCGACGGGGCGGCGGCCGTGGCGGCCGAGCCCGGGCGGGCGAAGGACTGGATGCGCGCCCGCTGTTCGGCGACCGGATTGCGAGCTGGGGCATGAGCGCTTGGGCGGGCCGGTTCGGGGCGACGGGCAGCGGCGACCTGACCGATCTGGAAGCGGCCGACCTGGCGGGCCAGGTCCTGGGCCTCGCTGCGCAGATTGGCCGAGGCGGCGTTGGCCTCTTCCACCATGGCGGCGTTCTGCTGGGTCACCTGATCCATCTGGTTGACCGCGGCGTTGACCTGGTTGAGGCCGGTGGCCTGTTCCTGCGACGACTCGGCGATCTCCCGGATCAGGCCGTTGATCTCGCCGACCTTGCTGACGATGCCGGCTAGGGCCGTGCCCGTCTCGCCGACCAGCTTGACGCCGCGATCGACCTGGGCGGTCGAGTTGGCGATCAGGGTCTTGATCTCCTTGGCGGCGTCGGCCGAGCGCTGAGCCAGAGCGCGGACTTCCTGGGCGACGACCGCGAAGCCGCGGCCGGCTTCGCCGGCCCGCGCGGCCTCGACGCCGGCGTTCAGGGCCAAGAGGTTGGTCTGGAAGGCGATCTCGTCGATCACGCCGATGATGCTGGTGATCTTGGTCGAGCTGCCTTCGATCTCGCTCATGGCGGCGACGGCGTCGGCGACGATCTCGCCCGAGCGGGCGGCGTCGGCGCGGGCGCCGGTGGCGGTCGCGGACGCCTGGCGCGCGCCCTCGGCGCTGCGGTTGACCGTGGCGGTGATCTCGTCCAGCGCGGCGGCGGTCTCTTCCAGGCTGGCGGCCTGCTGCTCGGTGCGGCGCGACAGGTCGTCCGAAGCGATGGAGATCTCGTGGGCGCCGGCGCCCACGCCGCGCGTGGCGTGCGAGACCACGCCCATGGCGTCGTCCAGCGCGGCCATGGCGCTGTTGAAGTCGCTGCGCACCTTGTCGAACTGCGGATCGACCGGCGTATCGATGCGATAGGTCAGGTCGTTGCTGGCCAGATATTCCAGGCCCGTGGCGATCTCGTTGACCGCGTGGACGCGGCCGGTGACGACCGTGGCGAACTTCACGACCTTGGCGATGCGGCGCTTGTGGTCGAAGATCGGGTTGTAGGACGCCTGGATCCAGACCTCGCGCCCGCCCTTGCCCACGCGCTTGAACTCGGCGGCGACGAACTCGCCGGTGTTCAGGCGGCGCCAGAATTCACTGTACTCGGCCGAGTTCGCATAGGCGGTCTCGACGAACATCCGGTGGTGGCGGCCCTTGATGTCGTCCAGCGTGTAGCCCATCGCCTCCAGGAAGTTCTCGTTGGCGCAGAGGATCTGGCCTTCCGGCGTGAACTCGATGACGGCCTGGGCGCGGCTGATGGCTTCCATCTTGCCTTGCTGCTCGGCGGTCTTCTGCTTCTGGTCGGTGATCACCGTGGCGATCTTGACGATGCGGGTGACCACGCCACGGTTGTTGCGGATCGGGTTGTAGGACGCCTGGATCCAGACCTCGGCGCCGCCCTTGCCGACGCGCAGATATTCGCGCGCGTCGAATTCGCCGCGTCCCAGCTTGTCCCAGAACGCCCGGTATTCGGAGCTGGCCGCATAGGCGGGCTCGACGAACATGCGGTGGTGCTGGCCGACGATCTCGTCGAGCTTGTAGCCCATGGCGCCGCAGAAATTGGCGTTGGCCGAGAGGATCTTGCCGGCCGGGTCGAACTCGATGGTCGCCAGGGAGCGATCCAGGGCGGCCAGGGTCTCTACGGCTTGGGCATGCGAACGCTGGAACATCATCGCTTCGGCGCTCCTGGGGAGAGGGCGGTTGTCGTAAGGCCGGACAAAAGCCACGGCTCAGTCAACAAGTGCTGAAGAGAAGCGCCGCAATCGAACGTGCGCGATTGATTTCGAGGCGATCTTTTGTCGCAGGCCTTTCGCAAATCGCTGATACGCAAAGGAAAAGCGGGCGGCTTGACCAGAATGTCGCAGCCCCCCGTTTTGAGTGCGACATAATGGCCGCCGCGCCAATTCTCAAACGGGCTGGATGGGCGCCAGACCCTGGGCTATGTCGTCAAACTGTCATGAAAGCGTCGCATAAGCACAGCCGCGGGCCGGCATAGATCGGCTCGGGAAGGCGCGCGCTGGTGCGGGGCCTTCAACACCTTCGCGCAAGATTAGCCTCACGCATGCTGACCTGGCTTTCGCTTCTCGTCCTGGCGCTGTTCTCCACGGCGGCCTTCCTGGCCGGCCGTCGTCGCGCCGTGGCGACCGCCGGCGGCCGCGCCAGCGCGCTGCATTCGCTGCCGAACTACTACGGGACCTACGCGGCGCTTTGGGCCGGCGCCCCCGCCGCCCTGCTGCTGCTGCTGGGCGGGGCGGTCGGCGGGCGCATCGGGGAGGCGGTCCTGCAAAAAGTC